>PNKW01000044.1 GCA_013822695.1 Erythrobacter sp.
CCGCCCATCATCATGCGCCGGTTCATGTTGATCACTTCCTGCTCGGGCACGCCGAGGTCGGTGGCGATCTTGGTCACGTCCTCAGGGCTGAGGTCGCTGTCCTCATAGGCCTCGAGCTGCTTCTTCATCCGGCGAAGGTTGAAGAACAGCTTCTTCTGGGCCGCGGTGGTGCCCATCTTCACGAGGCTCCACGAGCGCAGGATGAATTCCTGCATCGAGGCCTTGATCCACCACATCGCGTAGGTCGCGAGGCGGAAGCCGCGATCGGGTTCGAACTTCTTGACGCCCTGCATCAGGCCCACGTTGCCTTCCGAGATCAGGTCGGAGACGGGCAGGCCATAGCCGCGGTAACCCATCGCGATCTTCGCGACGAGCCGCAGGTGGCTGGAGACGAGCTGGGCGGCGGCTTCGGGATCCTCGTGCTCCTGATAGCGCTTGGCGAGCATGTATTCCTGCTCGGCGGTGAGCACCGGGAACTTGCGGATCTCGGCGAGATAGCGATTGAGCGACTGCTCGCCGCTCAGCGCCGGGACCGAATTGGTCTTCACTTTCGTCACTGGTTACCTAACCTTTCTAGCGTCGACCGCTTGGCGAAGACCCCTGATGGGCATCCGTCGCACTGGGCCACGGGTTCAGGATATACGCGATAAATCGTCAGACGTATGCGCGTTTCATCGATCACAACGGCTTAGTTCGTCGATCAGTTCCGCCATGTCTTGTGGCAAATTGCTCCGGAATTGCACCATTTCCCCGGTGAGCGGGTGCTGGAAGCCGAGCTCGGCGGCGTGCAGCGCCTGCCGGGCGAAACCGAGTCGCTCGAGCACGGGGCGAAGCTGTTTGGGTGTGCGGCCATAGGCAGGGTCTCCCAATAGCGGATGGCCGATTGACGCACAGTGAACGCGGACCTGGTGGGTGCGCCCGGTCTCCAACCGGCATTCGATCTGCGCGGCGTGATCGAGCCGCTGGAGCACCTTGTAATGCGTCACCGCCGATTTCCCGCGCGAGGAATTGTTGGGGAGCACCGTCATTTTCTTTCGGTCCGCGTCGGAGCGTCCGACCCGCGCGTCGATGGTGCCCTCGGCGGGCGAGGGGTGCCCGGCGCAGACCGCGATATAGCGTCGGTGCACGGTGTGTGCGGCGAACTGCGCGGCAAGGCCTTCATGCGCGGCGTCGGACTTGGCGACGACCAGCAGCCCGGATGTGTCCTTGTCGATCCGGTGCACGATCCCCGGGCGCGCGACCCCGTTGATGCCCGAGAGCTGCCCCCGGCAATGGTGCAGCAGCGCGTTGACCAGCGTGCCGGTGATATTGCCCACCGCCGGGTGGACGACCATGCCCCCCGGCTTGTCGACCACGATCAGGTGCTGGTCTTCATAGGCGATGGTGAGCGGGATATCCTCCGGCTGGGCTGCGGCAGGCATCGCGGCGGCGAGGATGATGCGGAACGCGGTGCCTTCTGCGACCTTCATCGAAGCCGAGGCGGCGGTCTTGCCCGCGACATCGACGCGGCCCTCCTCGATCAACCCCTGCACCCGCGCGCGGGAGAGGCCGGTTGCCTCGGCCAGCGCCTTGTCGAGGCGCGCTGGGCTCTCGATGGTGCCGGTGATGATTTCAGGTTCGGACATGCTATGGCCATGCGCGATGCGGATTGAAGTGACAAGCGAAGCCCTCGGGGCAATGCGCGCCCATGCCGCCGCCGCGCTCCCGCACGAAGCCTGCGGCGTTCTGCTGGGGGAGGGCGAACGGATCACCGAGGCGCGCCCGGCCGCAAACGTTCACCCCGCGCCCGAAACCCATTTCGAGATCGACCCGCAGGCGCTGATCGACGCGCACCGCGCTGCCCGCGTCGGCGGGCCGCAGGTCATCGGCTATTATCACTCCCACCCGCGCGGCCCCGCGCAGCCCTCGGCGACCGACCGCGCCTCGGCCAGCGGTGACGGCAAGGTCTGGGCGATCATCGCGGGCGACGACGCAAGGTTCTGGAGAGACGGGGAACAGGGCTTTGCCGCACTTCCCTTTACCATAACGGGCAGCTAGGAACGCGCTCATGATTTCCCAGACCGATCTTGCCGCGATGCTGTGCTCGCGCCTGTGCCACGACATGCTCTCACCCGTGGGCGCGCTCGCCAACGGGCTGGAGCTGCTCGCCGAGGAGAAGGACCCGCAGATGCGCGCGCAGGTCGTCGATCTGCTCGAGCAATCGGCCAAGATCAGCACCGACAAATTGAAGTTCTTTCGCCTCGCTTTCGGCGCGGCCGGGGGCTTCGGCGAGGCGATCCCGATCGACGAGGCCCGCGCGGTGATCGACGCGCTCGCCTCCGATGCCAAGCGGGTCGAGGTCAACTGGGCGATCGCCGAGCCGAGCCTGCCCAAGCCTGCGGTCAAGGTGCTGCTCAACCTGGCGCAGATCGCGCTCGATGCGCTGGTGCGCGGCGGCACGCTCGACATCGGGGCCGAGCGGCGTGACGGCGCGGTCGAGATCGTCGCCCGCGCGCGCGGCGACCGGATCGCCTTCGACGAGACCATCGGCCGCGCATTGCAGGGCGACCTCGACGAGGGCGAGATCACCAGCCGCACCGCCGCCGCGCACATGATCTGCGTGCTCGCCGAGGAGATGGAGGGCGGCCTCCAGTACAAGCTCGGCGACGGGGCGCTGGTGCTGGGCGCGGTGCTGCCCGAGCCTGAAGGCATGATCGGCTAGGGACAGGCACGTGTCGGGGGGCACTGAAGACGAGTTGGTCCACCGCGAGGTTCTCTCGCCCAACCATGGCGAGCGGACGCTGCCGATCTCGATGGTGGTGATCCACTATACCGAGATGAAGCCAGTCGAGACCGCACTCGCGCGCATGTGCGACCCCGAGGCCAGCGTCAGCGCGCATTACTGCATCACCGAGGAGGGCGAGGTGATCCGGCTGGTGCCGGAAGACCGCCGCGCGTGGCATGCAGGCGCCAGCTACTGGCGCGGCATCCCGGATGTGAACTCGGCGAGCATCGGGATCGAATTGGATCATCCGGGCCACGCGCTCGGCTATCGCGGGTTCGCCGAGGCGCAGATCGACGCGCTGCTTCCGCTGCTCGGCCGACTCGTGAAGCAATACGACATCCCGCGCGCCAATGTCGTCGGCCACTCCGATGTCGCGCCGATGCGCAAGGTCGATCCGGGCGAGCTGTTCCCGTGGGACCGCCTCGCGCAAGCCAAGCTGTGCCTGCCGCGCCCGGCGTGCCTTGCGGCGGGCAACCCGTTCCACAACTGGGGCAGCTTCTTCCTCGCGCTCGAACGCTTCGGCTACGACATCACCGATCAGACCAAGGCGGTCGAAGCCTTCGAGCGCCGCTGGCGGCCCGAACACATCACCGGCATCCCCGATGGCGAGGTGGCGGCGATCCTGTGGCAACTGCTGCTCGACCGCGATCAGGGGCGGACGCGGTGACGGCGCAGCCGCGCTTGATCAGGGATCGCCCCTGGCTGGCGCGCTTTTGCCTTGCTTGCGCGGCATTCGCTCCAGCTGTTTTGCTGGCCTCGGTATCCAATGCCATTCTGCCCCGCGAACTTTTGACGGAGATTGCGGAAGCGGACGCCACGGCGGATGAGGCACCTGCGGTGCTGACGGCGCTGATGTCGGATATGGCCAATATGGCTATAGGACTGATGCTCGCCGCATGGTTCATTTACCGCCGACCGGTTTTGGAGCGAGCCGAGGGGTGGCATCTCGGGTTCGTCCTGATGGCGACCGGGTTTGGGCTCGCCAGCATCTTTGCCGGCCTGCGCGGCGAGTATGCGTTGGCATTCGTGATATCGACGCAACCATTTCGTTTGGACAAGATCAGTGGTTTCATTGAGACGCAGTCGGTTGCTCTGGTTCTGCAATTCATGACAACGTCTTTGTTGGCGAGCCATTTCTTGATTTTCAGAGACCGTCGAACCACACTCGACGCATGATGGGGACAGGGGAATTTCTTGCGATTCTGCTTGCGCTGGGCAGCGGGGATGAGCCTGTTGCGGATGATGTGCTGATGGCCACTGCGATGGCTGAGAAGTTGGCGGCCGAGGAGGCTGCGAGCATTGCGCACTTCCTGACCTCGCGCACCCAGACGATCAGGCTCAAGAATTGTAAGGGTGGCAGGCCTGCAGGATGCATTGTGGATGCGTTCATCCTTAGCCCCGGCGGGGCTTCCGGTGGTCTTACGCGGGATTGTCACTATGACGCTCTGGTCAGCGAAGCGATTCTGATGCCGGATGGCACAACGGGTTTTGCGCATCTCGCAATTCTGGTCATCCAGCCACGCCGCGCTGTCGCGCGGGCTAAGTTCATTCAGGAGCGGATTCGTGAACCTGAGGCCTTTGCGGTGAGCGCCGCGATGATCTTTGATGCCGCTGGCTTCCATCCTGTTTGCTTCGAGCGAACCGTGCTCGACAGCGACTTCGCTTACCAGTTCTACCGCGTGCCGGCACGGGAAGAGGACATCGTGCCTGACGAAATCTACGAGGTCGATGAGAGCGAAGCCCAGCTAAGCCGCGCTGGGAAGACTTCGCGCGGGCGCGTACCGCCACGCCGTTGGCGGCTATCGTTCTTCGACAAACCTCTACGCAGCATCAGCGAAACAGTCGGTTGCACGATCACCGGCTGCCCCGAAAAGCTGGCGATCAGTCTGACAGTGCGCGGCCAGGGTGAGCGATTGCCAATTTTGCAGGGTAGCACCCCAACACCCTACTGGACCGATAAGACAATCATGGTGCCGCGCGACCAAGTTGGTTCGCTGTTTGTGAGTTATCCTGATGGCACCCAACAGCAGGTCAAGACATGTCGAAAGCTTCAGGAAACGCGGGTTTCGCTATCTTTCCAGTGCCAGCGAGCTAAGTAGACTTTCACGACCATGCAGCATCTTTGCAATTAGGCCAACCTCGCCCTATAGCGTCACCCGTCAGGGGGCCTGAGGCAGCCGCGTGTCCTTTCGGGGGCGCGAGGAAAGTCCGGGCTCCACGAAACGAGGGTGGCGGGTAACGCCCGCCGGTTCCGCTTTCGGGCGGGGCAAGGGAAAGTGCCACAGAGAGTATACCGCCGATGGACCCTAAAGGTCACAGGCAAGGGTGAAAGGGTGCGGTAAAAGCGCACCGGGGGGCTGGCAACGGCAACCGCATGGCAAACCCCACCCGGAGCAAGGCCGAATAGGGGTCTCGCGCCCTTCGCAAGAGGGGCAGGCGTGTTTCGCGCCGAGAGACCCGGGTTGGCTGCTAGAGCCGCCGGGCAACCGACGGCCCAGATGAATGGCTGCCACCCCGGAGCCGGTCCGCAAGGATACCGTCCGGGGAGACAGAACCCGGCTTATGATGGCCCCCTGATGTTGTTTTTGTTGCGTCCTCGCCTCCGCGAGGACGTCCTCGGCGCTGTTCCTCCCCCCGGCTCAAGGCCGGGGTCCGGGCACCTGCGGGCGGCCGGTCGGCCTTGCGATCGCTGCGCGACCGGAGGATTGGGGTTGCATGCTGGACGCTGATGAAGCAAGCTGTTGCAATGATGTGCGAATGGTCCCGTCGGATCGTCCTCGGCATGGCCGGAGCGGCCTGTTTGATGGTGTCGGTCCATGCGGAGGCCTGCACGATCAACGTGATTACCAAAGTGAAGCGCGAATGGCCTCCGCCCGACTTGAGCGGCCAATGCCGCGCGGCGGTTCGCGACCCGGCCGTGTTCCTCGCGGAGCGGAGCGACGACACATTTCATTACGAGGCACTGACCGTCGCGCGCGCATTGCGCGAAGGCAAATTCGGCTGCCGCAAGCGACCGGGGGGCGCACTTGATCTGGTCGACCGGGTGATCGGTTCGCCGGTCACCTTGCCGGGTGGCTCGGAGGCGGTGCTCAACTATCTCGACTGGACGCAAAACGAGCCTGCGAGCAAACGCCGCGATGAGGTCGTCATCGGCGCATGGATTTCGAACAGTTCCTATGTCAGCGGCTTCTGTTCGGGCCATTACGAGGACGCGCTCCCGCACGGATTTCGCGAGGATGCGGTGCTCTCCTACCTGCTCCGCCCCGAATACTGGGCGATCGCACGCGACGAATTCGGCAACAACCCCGCGCGCGATCGGCTGGTCCTGCGCAGGCTGATCGACCCGGCAAGCGAGAAGTTTGACCTTGCCCTCGCCGCCGAAATCGCCCCTCAATTCAGCGGGCGCAGAGATCCAAACAGACTCGATCCAATCGTCATCGAGGTTGCCGAGGCGCTCGCCGATCCGCGTCTCGGGGCCCCTGACTACGAAGCCGCCGCAAGGGTACTCGGCGCCTATTCGCTCTACGCGTGGATCGACGTCGGCGAGGACGAGGCGGCGCGCCTGCGTCCACTGTGGACGCGCATCTTGCAGTCGCGCCTCACTCATCCGGACGAGCAGGTCAGGCGCGAGGCGCTCTACGCGCTCGGCACCGGCGATCCCTCGGCGCGACCGGGCGTGGCTTGGGCGGCTCAGATGCCGGAAGGCGCGAATATCGTCCGGCTCGAGCAATGGCCCGCGAGCCTTCCACCCCTGACCAATCTGGGCCATGCTGCGGCGCGCATCGCCGAAAACTATCCGACGCGCGCATTGCGCGAAATGCAGGCGGGTCGCGTCGAGCTGGGCATTGTCTTTGGACCCGACGGAACGTTTGACGATGTCATTGTCACCCGCAGCGCTGGTTCGATCCTCGACCAGGCGGCCACTCGCGACGCGGAGCGCTACTTGCGCCCACGGCTAGGCGACATGGTGCTCGAAGGGTTTGAGGGCCGATCAGTCTATGTCCCCCTGCCGGCGTTCGAATATCGCATCTCGACCATCCTGGACAACACCGCCAAGGGGCTCAACGCTGACGGCACAAAGATCGTGATCCTCGCCCAGCCGTTCCGCCAGACCAACTATTGAGCGGGCAGCGCTAAGCCCTGCCCACGCTCACATATTCAAACCCCGCCGCGCGCATGTCCTCGGGCTTGTAGACGTTGCGCAGGTCCACCATCACCGGGGCGTTGGCCAGTTCCTTCACGCGGCGCAGATCGAGCGCGCGGAAGGCGTCCCATTCGGTCACGATCACGACCGCGTCCGCGCCCGTGATCGCCTCGTAGGCGCTGTCGCACATGGTGACGTCGGGGAGCAACGGGCGGGCCTGTTCCATGCCTTCGGGGTCATAGGCGGCCACGGCCACGCCCGCGTCCATCAGCGTCTGCGCGACCGCGATCGCGGGTGAATCGCGCATGTCGTCGGTGTTGGGCTTGAAGGTCAGGCCGAGCAGCGCCGCCTTCTTGCCGCGCGCGGCCTCGAAGCCGCCGAGCGCATCGACCACCTTGCGGCCCATCGCGCGCTTGCGGCTGTCGTTGACCTTGACCACCGCCTCGACGATCCGGGTTGGGCTGTCGTAGTCCTCGGCGGTCTTGAGCAGCGCGAGCGTGTCCTTGGGGAAGCAGGAGCCGCCATAGCCGGGCCCGGCATGCAGGAACTTGGCGCCGATGCGGTTGTCCATCCCGATCCCGCGGCTGACGTCCTGCACATTCGCGCCGACCTTCTCGCACAGATCGGCCATCTCGTTGATGAAGGTGATCTTGGTCGCGAGGAAGGCGTTGGCGGCGTATTTGATCAGCTCGCTGGTGCGGCGCGAGGTGAACAGGATCGGCGATTCGTTGAGGAACAGCGGGCGATAGACTTCGCGCATCACCTCGCGCCCGAACTCATCCTCGGCCCCGATCACGATCCGGTCAGGCCGCTTGAAATCGCCGATCGCCGCGCCCTCGCGCAGGAATTCGGGGTTGGAGACGACCGCGAAACGGTGCGCCGTTCCGGTCTCGCGGATGATCCGTTCCACCTCGTCGCCCGTGCCGACAGGGACGGTCGACTTGGTGACGACGACCGCGTCATTGCTGAGGTTCTCGCCCAGCTCGCGCGCGACTTCGTAGACGAAGGTGAGATCGGCATGGCCATCGCCGCGGCGGCTCGGCGTGCCGACCGCGATGAAGATCGCGTCGGCGCCCGCGATCCCCTCGCCGAGATCGGTGGTGAAGCTGAGGCGGCCGGCCTTCACATTGCTGTCGACCAGCGCATCGAGACCCGGTTCGTAGATCGGCATGATACCGGCGTGCAGCCGGTCGATCTTGCTCTGGTCCTTGTCGATGCAGACCACGTCATGGCCGAAATCGGCAAAGCATGCGCCCGACACGAGCCCGACATAGCCTGAACCCACCATCGCAATCTTCATGAAACTTCGGCCCTCGGAAATGACATCGGCACCGGTCGGCGCGCCGGATGCAGGTTGGCGAGCTTAATGCTCGCGGTCGCCGTGGAACACTTGCGCCGTCCCGTCGTCAACGGTCCGGGCCTGCAGGATGCGCCGCTGGTCGCCCTCGAGCACGAGCGCGGTAAGCACACCCGAGCGGAAAGCGCCAGTATCAATTCCGATCCGGTTGCCGCAATCCATCACGTGTTCGAAGATGGTGTGGCCGTGGATCACCACCTTCTCAAGCGGGCCTTCATGGCTGAGAAAGCGCTCGCGGATCCACAGCAGGTCGCCGCGGGTCTGCTCGGCGAGCGGGCGGGCGGGGTCGATGCCGGCATGGACGAAGACGTAATCGCCCGCGCGGATCATCGTCTCGAACCCGGCGATGTAATCGCGGGTGCTTTGGGAGACCACCTGCGGCAGCGCCTCGAAGATCGCCTCAAGCGGCATTTCGGACAGCTGGCGCGAGGAAAAGCCATAGCTCAGCAGCGTCTCGTGCCCGCCGTGCTTCAGGAAGTGCCGCAGCGCCTCGGGCTTTTCAAAGGACGCGAGGAACATCTCCTCGTGGTTGCCCGCAAGCACCCGGACATTGCGGACCTGCTGCCAGCGCCGGGTCAGTTCGACTACGCCCGCGCTGTCGGGGCCGCGGTCAACCAGATCGCCCAGCACCACGATGCGGTGATCCATGCCCGGCGCGCGCGCGATCTCGTCCTCGATCGCGGCAATCAGCGCATCATAGAGATCGAGCCGCCCGTGGATGTCGCCGATCGCGTAATAGCGCCGCCCGGCCGGCACTTCCGGCAGCTTGGGCGGGGGCGGGGGAGTGAAGAATTCGCGCAGACGCTCTAGCATGGCCCGTGTGGTGTTCCGGTTGGTGCGACCCGGCCAAAGCCTCGAGGTCGGGCAGAAAATGCCGCACCCCTTTTAGTTGGGAGCGCGCGATAACTTGCTCAACGGGGCGGCGCAACCAACCCTCCGGGCTGCGCGACAGAAAGTGCCAAATTGTCGGCAAGCGGTAGCAGGCCCTCCCCTAATCGAGCGTGAAGCTGACCGTCGTCACCACCCGCACCTTCTTGTAGGGGCTGTCGGCCGAGCCCCACCCGCCGGCATCGCCGTCGCGCGCGCTGACTTCGAAATAGCCCTGAGTCGCATCGCGGATCTTGCCGACACCGGAATCGGAGTCCTTGGCGAATTGCTGGGCGGCGGCGCGCGCGTCCTTGGTGGCGGCGGCGACCATTTCGGGCTTGATGTCATTGAGCTTGGTGAAGGTATAGGCCATCCCCGAGCCTTCCTCGAGAAACACCCCGCGCCCGACCAGATCGAACTGCCGCGCGACCGCCTTCTGGGCGCGCTTGATGTCGGTGGTGCGCAGCGCGAGCCGCTGGCGCACGGTGTAGGTGGTGATGCCTTCGTTGGTGAAGCTGGTCACGTTGGCGCCGGTCGGCTGGAGCGCTTCGGCGGGAAAGCCGAGGTCCTTGAAGAAGGCCTCGATGCTCTGCGTATCGCCGCGCACCTTCGCCTGCGCCTCGGCAAGGCTGGTCGAGGAGGCGGAGTAGGAGATCGTCCAGGTCGCAAGGTCGGCGGTGACGTCGCGCTCGGCGAGCCCGCGCACGGTGACCGACCGCTCGGCGTCCTTGGCGCGCAGCAGCCCGTCGCCGAGCAGGTATCCGCCTGCGATCATGCCGATCGAAATGATCGCGGCGGTGCCGAACCAGCGCAAGGAAGCGGGCTCGCTGAAAACACCGTTCGTCGTAACCGCCGGTTGCATGTCATCGCCGCTCATCGCATGTTCCCCCATCAGAGTTTGTGCGACGAGTTGTGCATCATCATCGATGAATGGAGTTTGAATGGGAGGGGGCGCGCAGTCTCCTCGACCGGGTTTCTTTGCCGCCGCGCGTTCCTGTTTTCCGCACGCCCTCCGGCGTGCGGTCCTCGCTAGACGCGCAGCAAGCTGCGCCCGCTGCGGGCGCCCGTTCGGGCTTGCGGTCGCTGCGCGACCGATTATCTCGCCCTCTGAAAGGATTCTCTTCATGGTGAAATACCTCCACAGCATGATCCGTGTCGCCGACCCCGAGGCGACGGTGGCGTTTTTCAACCTCATCGGCCTCGAGGAAGTCCGCCGCTTCGACAGCGAGGCCGGGCGCTTCACGCTGATCTTCCTCGCCGCGCCCGGGCAGGCGGGGCTGGCCGAGGTCGAGCTGACCTATAACTGGCCGCCCGCAGACGGCAGCGGGTGCGAGGAATATTCCGGCGGGCGCAATTTCGGGCACCTCGCCTACCGCGTCGAGAACATCTACGAGACGTGCCAGCGGCTGCTCGATGCGGGCCACACCATCCACCGCCCCCCGCGCGACGGGCACATGGCCTTCGTCAAATCGCCCGACGGCATTTCGGTGGAGCTGCTTCAGGAAGGCCATCTCGAACCGGCCGAACCATGGGCGAGCATGCCCAACACCGGCAGCTGGTAGGCTGGCGTATTCATACAAGTGACGGTTTTTTAATCGATTTAAACCAACAAAATGGTGCCTCCCTGTTGTAATACAGGACCTTTCAAGGTAGATTAAGGCCTTGATTGGGGAAGGGGGTCGCCTTGTCCATTACAGAGCCTGCTCTGTGGCAGGGGCTTGCCCTGTTGCAGCACGAATTACTGCTGTTTGCCGGGGTATTCTTCCTCGTCGGGGCGCTTGATGATCTTGCGGTCGATGCGGCCTGGCTGTGGCTCAGGGTCCGTGGGCGCGCGGTGTCGGCGCGGCGCAGCCGGGCGAGCCTCGCGCAGCGCACCCTCGCCGGCCCTGTCGCGGTGCTGATCCCGACCTGGCACGAGGCAGCCGTGATCGGGCAGACCATCCGCCACCTCCTCCATGCCTGGCCGCAGGCGAGCTTGCGCCTCTATGTCGGCTGCTACCGCAACGATCCCGCCACCATCGGCGCCGTGATTGCCGCCGCGCGCGGCGATCCGCGCCTGCGGCTGGTGATCCACGGGCGCGAGGGGCCGACCACCAAGGCCGATTGCCTCAACCGCCTGTTCGCCGCGCTCACCCTCGACGAGGAACGCAGCGGCAAGCGTTTCGCCATGGCGGTGTTCCACGATGCCGAGGACATGGTCGATCCCGGCGCGCTGGGCCTGCTCGACGAGACCATCGCGGGCGGAGCGGATTTCGTCCAGCTGCCGGTCGAGCCGCTGGTGCCGCGCCATCGCGGCTGGCTCGCGCGGCACATCGGCGCGCATTACTGCGAGGAATTCGCCGAGGCCCATGGCAAGGCGATGGTGGTGCGCGATGCGCTGGGGGTCGGGCTGCCGGGCGCGGGCGTGGGCTGTGCCGCCTCGCGCCGCGCGCTCGACTGGCTGGTAGCGCGGCACGGGAGCGAGACCGGCGCGGGCCGGCCCTTTGCCAGCGACTCGCTGACCGAGGATTACGAGCTCGGCCTCGCCATTGCCGCCGAGGGCGGGCGCTGCCGCTTCGTGCGGGCGCGCGGTGAAGACGGGCGGCTGATCGCCACCCGCGCCTATTTCCCGCATCGCTTCGACACCGTCGTCCGCCAGAAGGCGCGCTGGGTGCTGGGCATCGCGCTGCTCGGCTGGGACCGCGTCGGATGGGCAGGGGGCCTCGGCGAATACTGGATGCGCTTCCGCGACCGGCGCGGGCCGCTCACCGCGCTGGTGCTGCTGGTGGGCTATGTGCTGGTGACGCTGACCGCGCTGATGGGGCTGATGATCGCTTTCGGCTTGGCCGAGCCGACACCGCTCACCCCGCTGCTCGCCGCCGTGCTCGCCGCCAACCTTGCCGCCTTCCTCTGGCGGATCGCGATGCGCTTTGCCTTCACCGCGCGCGAATACGGCCTTGCCGAGGGCGGCTGGGCGGTGCTGCGCCTGCCGCTCGCCAATGTCATCGCGATCATCGCCGGGCGGCGGGCGGTGTTCGCCTATGCCCGCACCCTGCGCGGGGGCGCAGCGGCATGGGACAAGACCGAGCATGACGCGCATCCGGCTGCGACTGCTCACATCGGCCCAGTCAGGCCGTGACCGTCCCGGCCCGCCGCGTGCCGATCCGTGGCGGCCCGCTGGCGATGCTGGCGCTGCTGGTCGGCGGATGGTGCTGCGTGCGGGCGATGGTCTGGGAGGATCCGCTTGCGCATGATCCGGCGGCAGCCGCGCCTGCCGCTGCCGCTCTGCCCGATCCTGCCGCGCCTCTCCCGCCCTACCGGCTCGCGGCTGTCACCTGGGGCGCGGCGCCGATCGATCTGGCGCGGGCAAGGGTGCTGCTGGGGTTGGAATTACAGCTGCTCGGGCAAGCGGAAGCAGCCGCGTGGGCGCGCCCGGTCGGGGTGATTGCGCCCCGGCCTGCGCCCCTTCGCGCCCGCGCGCCCGTTCCAGCGCCGGTGGCAGGGGCCGCGCGCCTCCCCGGTCTCGAGGGCAGTCCGCAGTGGCGGATGGCCGCCGGGGATGGCGCCGGGACTGCGGGTGGTGGCGCCGAGCCTCCGGCGCACTCGCCGCCCTTCCTGCCCCCGGCGCAGCCGCTGCCGGTCGCGGCCACGCCGGGGCGCTGGTCGCTCGATGGCTGGACGTTCTGGCGGCAGGGATCCTCCGCCGCGCCGGTCTCGCAGGGGCGCGTGCCGGTCTACGGGGCGAGCCAGACGGGCGCGGTGCTGCAATACCGCCTCGCGCCCGCGAGCGGCCATGACCCGCGCCTCTACGCCCGCGCCTACAGCGCGCTGGTGGCGCAGGGCGAGAACGAGGTGGCGCTCGGCGGCTCGCTGCGCCCGCTCGCGCGCGTGCCGGTGCGGCTGGCGGGCGAGGTGCGCTACACCGATGCGGCCTTCTTCAGCCGGTTCCGCCCTGCGGGCTACGCCATCACCGAAATCCCCCCACTGCGCCTGCCCCTCGGCGCGCAGGCCGAGGTCTATGCGCAGGGCGGCTGGGTCGGCGGGCCGGGTGCGACGCCCTTCGCCGATGCGCAGGCGAGCGTGACCCGCAACCTCCCCCTCGTCGCCCGCCTCACCGACGAGCGCCTGCGCATGAGCTTCGGCGCGGGGGCATGGGGCGGAGCGCAGAGGGACGCGCAGCGCGCCGATATCGGCCCGACGCTGCGGTTCGACACCCGCGTAGGCAAGGTGCCCGCGCGCATCGCGGTCGACTGGCGTCTGCGCGTGGCGGGCGACGCCGCGCCGGGATCGGGCGTGGCGGTGACGGTTTCGGCGGGATTCTAGATCGCGGCGTTAGCGCAGGCCCACCCCCAGCCCCTCCCGCAAGCGGGAGGGGAGTTTGATCGCCCATCTCACCCTCCCGCTTGCGGGAGGGTCGCGAGACTTGCCAGCTTGCTGGCTAGTCGCAGCGGGGTGGGCCTGCGGAACAGGGAGAGATGGGCCTGTACCTTGCAAAAACACCGAGGATACGCGCACCCCACGCCTTCCAACCCCCCGCAGCCTCGGCTAGCCTCATTCCTATGGACGTTTACCTGCCCATCGCGAATCTCTCGGTCAACGGGCTCTACATCGTCCTCCTCGGCGGGCTGACGGGGATCCTGTCGGGCCTGTTCGGGGTCGGCGGCGGGTTCCTGACGACCCCGCTGCTGATCTTCTACGGCATCCCGCCGACGGTCGCCGCCGCCTCGGCCGCCACGCAGGTGACCGGCGCGAGTGTGTCGGGCGTGCTCGCGCATTCGCGGCGCAAGGGGGTCGATTACCGCATGGGTGCGGTGCTGGTGGTGGGGGGCATGGTCGGCGCGCTGATCGGCGCGGCGCTGTTCAGCGTGCTGCAGGCGCTCGGCCAGATCGATTTCGTGATCTCGATCCTTTACGTCTTGCTGCTCGGCTCGATCGGCACGCTGATGATGCGCGAGGCGCTGAGCGCGCTGCGCCCCGGCACCTTCGGCACGGGCGCGCCGGTGAGGAAACGCCGCCACCACCCGCTGGTCGCGAGCCTGCCCTACCGCTGGCGGTTCTACGCCTCGGGCCTCTACATCTCGCCGCTGGCGCCGCTGATCCTCGGCATGCTGGTCGGCATCCTGACCATGCTGATGGGGGTGGGCGGCGGTTTCCTGCTGGTGCCCGCGATGCTCTACATCCTCGGGATGAGCGCCAATGTCGTGGTCGGCACATCGCTGTTCCAGATCCTGTTCGTGACCATGCTCACCACCATGACCCACGCGCTCACCACCAAGGCGGTCGATCTTGTGCTGGCGGCGCTGCTGCTGCTGGGATCGGTGCTGGGCGCGCAGTTCGGGACGCAGATCGCGCTGAAGGCCCGGCCCGAGCTGCTGCGCTTGGCGCTCGCGACGCTGGTGCTGCTGATCGCATTGCGGATGCTCTACGGCCTCGGCGTCCAGCCCGACGAGATCTACACCGTGGTGCCGCTGTGAGGCGGACGGGGCGGCTCATCCTGCTGCTCGCGGCATGGGGCGCACTCACGGCACAGCGCGAGCCCGTGCTGGTGCCCGCCGTAAGCCAGTCGCTGATCGAGGTACGGCAGGGCTTCACCGGCGCGCGGCTGCTGCTCTACGGCGCGGTGGTCGATCCGCAGAGCGGCGGGCGTGCGGGCGATTATGACATCGTCGTCGTGCTCAAGGGCCCGGCCGCACCGGTGCGCATCCGCGAGAAGGAGCGCATCCTCGGCATCTGGGCCAATGCCGGATCGTCCGATTTCCGCTCGGTCCCATCCTTCTTCGCGGTTGCCTCCTCACGGCCGATCGGCAAGATCGTCGATGAACGCACCGCCGCGATCTACGAGCTTGGCACCGACTTCATCCAGCTTTCCCCCTCGGGCCAGATCGATCCCGAGGAGCAGGCGCGCTATGCCAGCGGCCTTGTCGAGCTGCGGCGGCGGCAGGGGCTCTATCAGGAGAACCCGGGCGGGGTGAGCATTGCCGAAAAGGTGCTCTACCAGGCGCGCATCGACCTGCCCTCCAACGTCACCACGGGGCGCTACACCGCCGAGACCTTTGCCATCAGCCGCGGCCGGGTGGTGGCGAGCGCGACCGCGCGGATCGAGGTGGTCAAGGCCGGGCTCGAGGGGCAGGTGGTGACCGCCGCCCAGCGCTGGTCCTTCGTCTATGGCCTCGGGGCCATCGCGCTGTCGCTGGGGATGGGCTGGCTCGCCGGACGGCTGTTTGCGCGCCCCTGACGCAGGCGCTGCGGAGGCGCGGCCCGGGGGCGGACAAAGCCCGGTGTTGACGCGATCTTAACTTTGATGCCGCTAATTCCCTCGGGTATTTGCACCCTGCGCGAGGAAAAAGGCGCCGATGACGGATCACGCCACTCAGGACTTCGAACGCTTCACCGGCCCCAATCCGACCGGTGCGGAGGAAGTCGCTGCCGCCTATGCGCGCGGCGGGCAGGATAATGCGCGCCTGCCGATCGGGGTGGTGCTGGAAATCTCCGGCTCGGGCTCGCAGATCGCGCTTGATCTGCAACGCATCAACGAATGCATGGACGATGCCGATCCCTCGATCGCGCTGGCCGGGCAGGTCGGCAGCCAGATCAAGATCCGCGTCGGCGATTCCTGGCTGCTTGCCAGCGTCCGCGACCAGCGCAAGGACCGCCGCACCGAGGGCGGGATCATCGCCCATATCGACTTCCTCGGCGAAGGCGGCGAGGAGAAGCTGACCGGCAACATCCACGGCTTCCGCCGCGGCGTCACCCGCTACCCGATTCCGGGCGCGATGATCTATCCCGCCAGCACCCGCGACCTCGAACAGATCTACGCCAGCGACGGGCGCGCCAGCATCACCATCGGCAAGGTGTTCCCGACCAAGGACATCCGCGCCGGCCTCTATATCGATGCGATGCTCGGCAAGCACTTCGCGCTGCTCGGCTCGACCGGCACCGGCAAGTCGACCAGCGCCGCGCTGATCCTGCACCGCATCTGCGAGATGGCCCCCAAGGGCCACATCGTGATGATCGACCCGCACGGCGAATATGCCGCCGCCTTCCGCACCACGGGGCAGATCCTCGACGTCTCGAACCTCCAGATGCCCTACTGGCTGATGAACTTCGAGGAGCACTGCGAGGTGCTGCTTTCCTCGAGCGGGAACGACCGCCAGACCGATCAGGACATTCTCGCCAAGGTGCTGCTCGCCGCGCGGACCAAGAACCGGCTGGCGCAGGTGATGGGCAAGATCACGGTGGATTCGCCGATCCCCTATCTGCTCTCCGATTTCGGCAACATCCTCCAGGACGAGATGGGCCGCCTCGACAAGGCGACCTCGAGCGCGCCCTACATGCGCATCAAGCAGAAGCTTGACGAGCTGAAGGCCGATCCGCGCTACCAGTTCATGTTCTCCGGCATGCTGGTCGGCGACACGATGGTCGATTTCATCAGCAAGATCTTCCGCATGCCGGGCGGCGGCAAGCCGATCTCGATCATCGACGTCTCGGGCGTGCCGTCGGACATCACCTCGACCGTGGTCGCGGTGCTCAGCCGTCTGGTGTTCGATTTCGCGATCTGGGGCCGCGACGAGAAGACCCGCCCCGTGCTGCTGGTGTGCGAGGAAGCGCACCGCTACGTCCCCAATGAAAAGAACGCCGACGGATCATCGGTGGGCAAGATCTTGAGCCGCATCGCCAAGGAAGGCCGCAAATACGGGATCAGCCTCGGCCTGATCACCCAGCGCCCCTCCGACCTTGCCGAAGGCGTGCTGTCGCAGTGCGGCACGATCATCTCGATGCGCCTCAACAACGACCGCGACCAGGCTTTCGTCAAGGCCGCCATGCCCGAAGGCGCGCGCGGCTTCCTCGATTCGATCCCGGCGCTGCGCAACCGCGAATGCATCATCTGCGGCGAGGGCGTCGCGATCCCGATCCGCGTGACCTTCGACAGCCTCGAGGAACACAAGCGCCCGGCCTCCGAAGACCCGAGCTTCGTGGAGCTGTGGAACCGCGATGGCGGCGAGGAAGAACTGGTCGAGCGCGTGGTGATGCGCTGGAGAAGTCAGGGGTAAGGGTCTTTGTTTGCGTCCGCGCCTCCGCGCGGAGTCCTTTGTTTTCCGCACGCCATCCGGCGCGCGAAATCCTCGCTCATGCGGGCTGAAGCCCGCGTCGCTGCGGGCGCGCGTTCGCGCTTGCGGCCCGTCCTTCGGCGGGCCGAACCAGCGTGACCCGATCTGTAAGCGCTGATTTCGGTCGCGTCGGCGACCGCGAGCGCACGCGTGCGAGCCGCAGGTGCCCGGAGCGTAGCGGAGGTACAGCACCGAGGACGTGCCCGCGGAGGGCGGGCACGCTATTGTCAACTCCCACCCAGCTGCGCGCCGATCAGCAGGGCGCGGCGGCTGTCGGGTTGGGCGCGGACCGCCTCGTTCAGCTTGACCGCTGCCTCGCAGGCCAGCTCGCCGCTGATCGAGGAGGGATCGGCCTCGCCAGAGAGCACCTTCATCTGATCCTCCATCAGCCCGCGCTCCTTCAGCGCGCCCACCAGCGCCTCGCGGTCCTTGGGTGTGATGGCAAAACGCAGCTGCTGATCCACCCGCCCCGCCTTGATCGCGGCAAACTTGCTCGCCATCAGCGCACCGGCCTGCTCCTCGAGGGTGGCGGTCAGCGGCTTGTCGAGCGGCGCGCCGGTCACCACCGCGCCGCACACGATCGGGTCATAGGCCTGAAGCCCGGCGAGATAGGTCTGCTCGGCCACCAGCACCGCATCGAGCGCAGGCAGCGGCGCCCCGGCGAAATCGCGGGCATGGGCGGCGAGGAAGGTGCCGAGCCAGCTATTGGCCACGACCAGCACCCGGTTATCCGGCCCTGTCCCGCGCGCCGCCTTGCCGACCTTGTCGACGAAATCCTCGTACTCGTCGGGGAAATCGGCCTCGAGCTGCGCGATCAGCACCCCGTTGCCGGGAAACTTGCCGAGTTCGGCCATCAGTTCCTGATCCATCGCACCGCGCGGGTTGAAATAATTCTCGACCCCGCCTGCCGCGACCACCCCGAGGCCGAGCCGCACGACATAGGCGAGCAGCACCACGCCGACCAGACCGCTGGCGTGCTTCGTGGTAAGGAAACTCATGTTGCGCCCCTGTTCAATCCCTTGAGTGGCCTGTCTTAGGTGCCCCGCGTGTCGCCATACAAGTGGATATGCATGCGATCGCTCATCCGGAAGCCGTGCTGGAGGCACAGCGGCGCAAGCCACGCCTGCCGCGCGCGCAAGCTGGCGCTGTCGGTGCCCTCGGCCATCAGGAACACGCGTTCTGGGCGGAAGCGATAGCGGCGGTGGAGGGCGAGCACCTCGTCGACACCTTCGGGCGCGGCGACCACGAATTTGAGGAAGGCGCGCGGCTCGCTCGCCCATGCGTCAAGGCGTTCGGGGAGCAGGGCAAGGTCGGCGGGGTTGCCGCTGTGCGAAAGCTTGGGGCTGACATTGTATTGATCGACCCGCACATCAAGCCGCGCAGGGCACGCGACGGTGCCGTTGGTCTCGATCTCCACCGCGATGTCGGGCAGGTGCCCCAGCATCTCGGCGAGCGCCGGGGCCTGCAACAGTGGCTCACCCCCGGTGATAACAAGACGCTTCTGCCCGAGCGCCGCGATCCGCTCCGCCGTTTCGGCAGGCGATAGAGTCACCTGATTGGCCTTGCGCTCGAACGCAATCCCGTCGCGGTGCGGGCGGTTATCGCCTTCGAACCGCCACGTATAGGCCGTGTCGCACCATGTGCAGGCGAGGTTGCAGCGGGAGAGGCGCACAAAGGCGACCGGCATTCCCATGCTCGGCCCTTCGCCCTGTAGCGAGGCGAAAATCTCCGGCCCGCCGGTGTCGTCGGTGGCGAGAGCGAGGTTCATGGCACGTTCGTCTCGATCGTGCCGTCGTTCCAGATGTTGAAGTCCATCACCGGAAAGTCCTCGACCCCTTCCAGCACGTAGCGGAAGCCGATATCGCCATTGTCGAAGGCGGAGACTTCTACCAGCCGCAGCCGCTTGGCGAAGTCGGCGCGGCTGAGCGCGGGCCCGCCGGGGCGGCGGTATTGCTCGAGCCACAGATCGTGGAAGCGCTGCAATTCCTTGCGCGCGCGCCGGTCGTGCCGCTGCCGCGCGTCCCACGCCTTGGCGAGGGTCGCCAGCGTGCGGGCACGCGTGTCGGCGAGGCGCAGGTCGAGAAACAGCAGCACCTCGACCGGCTGGCCGAGCCATTCGCGATCCTGCGAGAAGACGGAATGGGGCCGGATTGCGGGAAGGAAGGTGCCCAGCTCCGGGTCGGTGATCGGCGCCGGTTTCAGCACTGCGGCAGCGGCGGCCATCAACGCGGGGTCCTCGGCAGCGGGCAGGGGAGCGAGCAGCACCGCCTCGGGACGGTTCTTGTCGAAGGTGACATCGCCCACAACCGTGAAGCGCACCACCTGCCGTTCGGGCAGCTTGGCCTGCACGGCTCTGACCGCCGCCTCGCTGTCGGCGGTGAAACTCACCCACATCTGGGTCGACTGCACCGGGCCATCGCCGCTGCGCCACGCGACCAGCTTGAAGTAGAAGTGCCATTTCTCGGTCGGTAGGAACGGCGGATTGCCGACCTCGTGCTCGAGCACCACGCCGGTGATCGTCACCGGCGCGGGTGCGGGCTCCTCGGCGCGCAAGGGCACGGGCAGGGCCAGCAGCAGGAGCGCGAGGAGCGCGCGCAGCATGCGGGGCCTATCCCAGCCGCGCCAGCGCCGCGGTCAGCCGCTCGACCTCGCCCGTGTGGTGGGCGAGATCGGCGCGGGCCTTTTCGACCGCTTCGGGCTTGGCTTTCTCGGCGAAGGCGGGGTTGGAGAGGCGGCCTTCGAGTGACTTGGCTTCCTTGGTGCTGGTCGCCAGCGCCTTTTCGAGGCGGGCTTTTTCCGCCGCGATGTCGACGATCCCTTCGAGTGGGATGACGAACACATCCTCGCCCGCGGTCACCTGCATCGCGGGGCCTGCGGGGGCCTCGCCGATGGTCACCGGGGTGAGGCGCGCGAGGCGCTCAATCGCGGCGCTGGAGCGCTCGATGGTGCGGGTCGCGACGTCGGACGGTGCGGCGAGGTAGGCCGCCAACTTCGCGCCGGGCGCGATGCCGAGTTCGTTCTTCGCGCTGCGGGTGTTGGTCGTAAGGTCGATAACCCAGTCTATGGCGTCGGTCGCTTCCTTGCTGACCTCGGCTTCGGGCTTGGGCCACTGCGCCACGATCAGCTCGTAATCGCGCGCGCCCAGCTTGTGCCACAGCTCTTCGGTGATGAAGGGCATGAAGGGGTGCAGCATGACGAGGATCTGGTCCAATGCCCAACCGGCCACCGCGCGGGTTTCCACCGCGGGCGGGCTGTCGGCGTCACCGGCGAAGACCGGCTTGATCAGCTCGAGATACCAGTCGCAGAACTTCGACCACGTGAACTGGTAGATCGCGTTGGCGGCGGCGTCGAAGCGCAGGTCGGCCATCGCCTTTTCGATCTCGGTCACGCAAGCCGCGACCTCGCCGATGATCCACTGATTGGCGGCGAGGCGCGCGGCGGGGGCCTTCACGCTGACCGAAGCGCCGATCCCGTTCGACTGGCAGAAGCGCGCCGCGTTCCACAGCTTGGTGGCGAAGTTGCGATATCCCTCGACCCGCTTTTCATCCATCTTGATGTCGCGGCCCTGGCTTTCCATCGCCGCCATGAAGAACCGCAAGGCATCCGCCCCGTACTGATCGATGAGGCCCAGCGGATCGACGACATTGCCCTTGGACTTCGACATCTTCGCGCCGTCCGCCGCGCGCACGAGGCCGTGGAGATAGAGCGTGTCCCAGGGCTTCTGCCCCATGTTGTAGAAGCCCATCATCATCATCCGCGCATCCCAGAAGAACAGGATGTCGAAGCCGGAGATGAGGAGGCTGTTCGGGAAGTGCTTGGCGAGCAAATCCTCCCCGGAACGGGGAGGGGGACCACCCGCAGGGTGGTGGAGGGGATTCGCCTCCGGGTGCGACGGAGCGGGAGGCGAGTCCCCTCCGTCTGCGCTGCGCGCTGCCGCCTCCCCGTCCCGGGGAGGGTTTTTCGGCCACCCCAGCGTGGCGAAGGGCCACAGGGCGGAGGAAAACCACGTGTCGAGGACGTCCTCGTCCTGCGTCAGCGCCACGCCTTCACCGGCCTGAGCCTGCGCGGCCTCGGCGGTTTCAGCGACAAAGATGCGGCCATCATCGGCGAACCACGCCGGAATCCGGTGGCCCCACCACAGCTGGCGCGAGACGCACCACGGCTGGATGTTCTCCATCCAGTTGAAGAAGGTCTTTTCCCACGTCTTGGGGACGATGGCGATGTCGCCGCTGCGCACCGCTTCGAGCGGCTTCTTGGCGAGTTCCGCGGCGTTCACATACCACTGGTCGGTCAGCCAAGGCTCGATCACCACGCCGCCGCGGTCGCCGAAGGGGGTGGCGATCTGGCGGGGTTCGGCGTCGTGCGCCACCTCCTCGCCGTCCTTGTTCTTGGTGATGTGCGGGATGAGAAGCCCGAGCTCCTTCATCCGCGCGACCACCAGCTCGCGCGCGCCGTCCACGCCGTCGCGGCGGAAGCGGTTGAGGCCGATGAACTCGTCCGGCACCAACCCATCCGCCGTCTGGCAGACGTTAGCCTCGGCATCGAACATGTTGAGCATCTCGGCCGCCGCGAACCCGGCGCGCTTTCCGACCTCGAAGTCGTTGAAGTCGTGCCCCGGGGTGATCTTGACGCAGCCGCTCCCCAGCTCGGGGTCAGCGTGTTCGTCAGCGATCACGGGGATGCGGCGGCCGGTCAGCGGCAGCACCACGAACTTGCCGACGACGCTCGCATAGCGCTCGTCCGCCGGGTTCACCGCTACCGCCATGTCGGCGAGCATCGTCTCGGGGCGGGTGGTGGCGACCTCGAGATAGTCGCGGCCATCGGGCAGGGTGACGCCATCGGCCAGCGGGTAGCGCAAGTGCCAGAAGCTCCCCGCGATGGTCTGGGTCTCCACCTCAAGGTCGCTGATCGCGGTCTTGAGCTTCGGGTCCCAGTTCACCAGCCGCTTGTCGCGGTAAATCAGCCCGTCGTTATACAGGTCGACGAAGGTCTTGATCACCGCGCGGGTGAAATGCGGGTCCATGGTGAACTGCTCGCGGCTCCAGTCCATCGAACAGCCCAGCCGGCGCAACTGGTGGGTGATGGTGCCGCCGCTCTCCGCCTTCCACTCCCACACCTTGGCGACGAAATCCTCGCGCGAGTAATTGGTGCGCTTGTCCTGCCGCGCCTCCATCTGGCGTTCGACCACCATCTGCGTCGCGATCCCCGCGTGATCGGTGCCGACCACCCACAGCGCGTCCTTGCCGCGCAGGCGTTCATAGCGGACAACCACGTCCTGCAATGTGTTGTCGAGCGCGTGGCCGATATGCAGGCTCCCCGTCACGTTCGGCGGCGGATTGACGATGGTGAAGGCCTCGGCCTCGGGACGCTCGGGCCGGAACAAGCCGTTCGTCTCCCAGTGGGAATACCAGCGCGCCTCGATCTCGGCGGGGTCGAAAGTGGTGGGCAAGGTCTCGCTTGTCATGCGCCGCGCCATGCCAGCACCCATGTTGCGATGCAATGATGCAAAGCGGCGCAAGAACCCCCAACCCTTGCCGAGCGAGAGCCTTGCGGGGCCGTAAAATTCCCCCCATACCCCGCATCCGATGCACAGTGCCGCGCAACATTTGCTGGAAGATGCAGGCGAGGGCTATTCCCGGCTGGTGCTGTCGGGGCAGCTGACGCTCGCCGCGATCGCCCCGCTCGAGCGCGCCTTGAAGGCGATCCACGCTCCCGTGGCGGCGGTCGATCTGGCCGAGGTCGACGAGATCGACACCGTCGGCGCCTGGGTGGTGTGCCGCTTTGCGCGCAGGCACGAGGCCGACATCACCGGTGCCAGCCCCGAGGCCGAGCGGCTGCTCGCTGCGATGCGCGATATCGATGCCGCGGGCGACACCCACCCCCACCGCTTGCCGGTGTGGGAGCGCCTGCCGCTGGCGGTGGGCGAGCGGGTGTTCGTCGCGCGCGGCGGGATCTACGGTGTGGTCGCCTTCTTCGGGCAGATCCTGATTGCGGCGGGCAACCTCATCCGCCGCCCGCGCCGCTTCCCGTTCAAGGCGCTGGTCCACCAGATGGAGCTGGTCGGCGTCACCGCGCTGCCGATCATCGGGCTGATGAGCTTCCTGATCGGCATCGTCATCGCCCAGCAGGGCTCGGTCCAGCTCCAGCAGTTCGGGGCCGAGGCGCTGACGGTCAACCTCGTCGGCCGCATCACCCTGCGCGAGCTGGGCGTGCTGATGACCGCGATCATGGTCGCAGGCCGGTCAGGCAGCGCCTTTGCCGCGCAGCTCGGCACGATGAAGCTGACCGAGGAGATTGACGCGATGCGCACGATCGGCATCTCGCCGATCGAGGTGCTTGTGATCCCGCGCATTCTGGCGGCGACCTTCATGATGATCCTGCTGGGCTTCTTTGCCGCGCTGATGGCGATCATCGGCGGGGCGGTGGTGGGCCAGGTCGCGCTCGGCATCCCGTTCTTCACCTTCCTGCTGCGCATCCAGGAAGTGGTTCCGGTGCACGACCTGTGGGTCGGCCTGGTCAAGGCCCCCGTCTTCGGCCTGATCGTCGCGCTGGCGGGCTGCTATCACGGCATGCAGGTGCACGGGAATTCCGAGGAAGTCGGCCGCCGCACCACCATGGCGGTGGTCTCGGCGATCTTCGCGGTAATCGTGCTCGATGCCTTCTTCGCGGTGTTCTTCACCGAAATCGGGTGGGGGTGACGCGATGAAGATGAACGCCCATCCCGACGACGAGAAGCCGGTGATCGAGGTGCAGGGCCTCGTCAACACCTTCGGCGATTTCAACGTCCACGACGGGCTCGATCTCACTGTGCGGCGCGGCGAGATCCTCGGCGTGGTCGGCGGGTCGGGGACGGGCAAATCGGTGCTGATGCGCTCGATCATCGGGCTCCAGCAGCCCAGCGCCGGGCGGATCGACGTGCTCGGGCGCTGCATCACCGAAAGCGATCTCGAACAGGGCATCGGCGTGCGGCGGCGCTGGGGCATCCTGTTTCAGGGCGGCGCGCTGTTCTCGACCCTGACCGTGGGCGAGAATGTCGAGGTGCCGCTCAAGAAATATTACCCCGAGCTTGATCCCGAATTCCGCGCCGAGATCGCGCGCTACAAGGTGATGCTGACCGGCCTGCCCGAAAGCGCGGTGCAGAAATATCCCAGCGAGCTTTCCGGCGGGATGAAGAAGCGCGCCGGGCTGGCCCGCGCACTGGCGCTCGATCCGGAACTGCTGTTCCTTGACGAGCCCACCGCCGGGCTCGATCCGATCGGCGCGGCCAAGTTCGACCGGCTGACCCGCGAATTGAAGGAGACCATGGGGCTTACCGTGTTTCTCATAACCCATGATCTCGATACGCTTTACGAAATCTGCGACCGCGTGGCGGTGATCGCGGAGAAGAAGATCATCGCGGTCGGCACCATCCCGGAACTGATTGCGACCAAGCACCCGTGGATCGAGGAATATTTCAACGGCCCGCGCGGGCGCAGCGCCCACGCGACGCATCTCCACGGGGAGCAGGCATGAGGCTGATAGCAATGGACAAGCCCGCACGCAGGGCCGCATAGGGGACGCCATGGAAACCAGAGCCAATCATCTGTGGGTCGGTGCGGTGACGCTGGTGCTGCTGGCGGCGCTGGCGGCGTTCATCGTCTGGATCGCGCGCCTCAATGAAGGCGCCAAGGACGAATACGACATCTTCTACAACCAGTCGGTCTCCGGCCTTGCCAATGGCAGCCAGGTGACCTTTGCGGGCGTGCCGGTGGGGCAGGTGACCGAGATTGCGCTGGCCAAGGACAATCCCGAATTCGTGCGCGTGCGGGTGAAGGTGAAGGACGACGTGCCGATTCTGGTGGGCACGCAGGCGACCATCCAGGCGAGCTTCACCGGCGTCTCGACCATCCTGCTCGATGGCGCGCGCAAGGACAACCCGGCGATCACCTGCGAGACCACCGCCTGCCCCGAAGGCCGCCCGGTGATCCCCCCGGGGCGCGGCGGCTTTGGCGAGATTGTCGCCAACGCACCGCTGCTGCTCGAGCGGTTGGCGACGCTGACCGAACAGCTCAATCTGATCCTCGGCCCGGAAAACCAGCAGGAGCTGGCGGGCATCCTCAAGAACTCCAACCGGCTGACGGCGGGCCTCGCCGCAGCGACGCCGGAGTTGACCCAGAACCTGCGCGAGTTCCAGGTGACGATGCGCGAATTCAACGAGACGCTGAACGCGGTCGAGCGGCTGGCCGACAACACCAACGGCCTCATCGGCAAGGAAGGCGAGCCGCTGGCAGCCGAACTGCGCGCGACCTTGAAGAGCGCCAATGCGACGCTGGCGAGCCTCTCGGCGACGCTCGAGGACACGCGCCCGGCGATCCGCCAGCTGCGCACGGGCACGCTGCCCAGCGCCGAGGCGACCTTGCAGGACCTGCGCGCCACCAGCCGCGCGCTGCGATCGATCACCGAAAAGCTCGAAAGCGAAGGCGCGGGCGCACTGGTGGGCGGCAAGTCGCTGCCTGACTACAAGCCTGAGTAGAAGGACAAGAAGCCCATGACCCTCAACCTCCGGCCTGTCCTTCTGGCTCTCCCGCTTGCGCTGGCGCTGTCCGGCTGCATCAGCCTCGGTGGCGAGCCGCCCGAAAGCCTGTTGACCCTGAGCCCTGCCGTGCGCGCGCCGGCTGGGCCGGGCGCGGCGGCAGACGCCAATCGCCCGGTGATCGCGGTGATGCCCTTCGATACCCCAGCCAAGCTTGATGTGCTGCGCGTGCCGGTGGCGGTGTCGGATACCGAGCTCGCCTATCTGCAGGAGGCCTTCTGGGTCGAAAAGCCGGCGCGCCTGTTCCGCCAGCTCGTCGGCGAGACGCTCCGCGCAAAGGGGGCGGCGATGGTGGTCGACGGCAATGACATCGCATCGATGCCGACTGTGACTTTGCAGGGCACGCTGATCGACATGGGGTTCGACGCAGCGACCTCGGAGGCGGTGGTGCGCTTCGATGCGGTGCGCACGGGCAAGGACGGCGCGGTCGCCACCCGCCGCTTCGAGGCGCGCGAGAGCGGCGTGACTGCCGATGCGCGCTCGGTCGGCGCGGGGCTGAACGTGGCGGCGAACAAGGTCGCAGCCGAAGTGGCGGAGTGGGTCGCGGCGGGCTAGGCGCCCCTCGACAATCTCGCAAACGCGCAAGCGCGCAGGAAGTCAGCCTCGCGCTTTTCGCGGCGTTCTTCGGCCTCCCAGTCGCGGCCCCAGAGTTCGGCCTGCCACTCCTCCTCGAGACACGCTGCCTGCCACAAGGCGAGCGGCTCGTCCTCGTGTGCGGCATCAAGCGCCGACAGGCCGGTGACCAGCGAGGCGGCGAGCTTGGTCATCGCCTCGAGCCCGGCGAGCTGGAAGGGATCGAGGGTGAGCATGCGGGCGCGCAGCACCGCGAGGGTCGCGGGTGGCTGGGGGCGGTGGAGCACGCCGCTGACCCGCACCAGCGTGACGCCGTGCGCGGCCTCGAAGGCCGACAGCAGCGGCTCCCACACCTGCTGCTGGCGCGCGTGGAGCGGCTCGTCGGGGTCGGCGCGGTAGCACAGGGTGTCGGTCTCGGCATAGCCGAGCAGGCCCTCGGCGCATGCCTGGGGATCGGCCGAGACGACGTCGATCGCGTAGTCGGCCATGTCGCGCAGGGGCAGGCTCGCGGGGTCGATCTTCTCGCCTTGGCTGCGCCACTCCGCCGCGAGCGCCTCGGCCAGCGGGCGGGTGGGGAGCAGCTGGGGCACGCCGCCGACAGTCTTCACGCCGCGGGTGTCGAGCATGACCTGAAAACCGCCCGCCACTTCGGCCAGCGTCACGTCCTTGTAGAACCGACGGATCATGGCTGGCGGGGGCCCTCGTCGCGGAAGCGGCGGGCGATGAAGCGGGGGAGGAAGAAGATCTCGAAGAAGCCCGCCACGGCGAGCACCGCACCCACCGCATAGGGCAGGTCAATGACCCCGCGCACGATGGCAAAGCCGAGCATCACCATCGCCACGCCGCCGAAGCGGACGGCGGTGATGATAATGAAGCCGGTGCGCGCGCGGGCTTCGGCGGCTTCGCGCTCGGAGCGGCTCATGGCAGGGTCTCCTCGAGCGCGGCGGCG
>PNKW01000045.1 GCA_013822695.1 Erythrobacter sp.
GACATCTACCGCCCCGACGCGCCCTGCACCGCGCCGCGCCCGACCGTGCTCTTTGTCCACGGCGGCGGGTTTGTCGGCGGGAGCAGGCGCGGGGGGAATGTCGATACGATCGCACGGGCGCTCGCGGCGCGGGGGATCAACCTCGTCTCGATCTCATACCGCTTGCAGGGCGATGACCCGGTGATCGGCAGCGAATTCGCGCAGTTCCACGAGGATTTCCAGTCGCTCAACACCACCGAGCCGCCCGCCCGCGTCACCGCCTTCACCGCCGCGGTCGAAGACGCAACCCGCGCGCTGCGCTGGGCCGAGGCGAATGCGGGCGCCTGGTGCATCGACCCGCAGCGCTTCGGGGTGTGGGGCAGCTCGGCGGGGGCCTTTACAGTCATGCATGTTGCCTACACGCTCGACGAATATACCATCCCCCGGCCCCCGGTGCGGGTCGCGGTCGATTACTGGGGCGGTCACTTCCGCGTCGCCGACATGGAAGCGGGCGAGCCGCCGCTGTTCGTCATGCATGGCACCGCCGACAGCACCGTACCCTACCTGCGCGCAGTCGAGCTGACCAACCGCGCACGGGCCGTGGGCGTGCCCTTCACGCTCTATTCGATCATCGACGGGGAGCACGATTTCAACGGCAGTGGCTTCTTCGTGCTGACGATCGACGGGCAATCGATCGCCGACCGGACCGCGGCCTTCATCGACGCCCACATGCGCCCAGGCGGCATGCCGGTTTACGAGCGGAGGGATATTCCGCGCTGAAAGATTGCGAGGTCGCCGAAGGCGCAGGCCGTCACCCTCACTCCTCCGCTTTCGGCGCGGGCCTCGGCCGCAGCCGCCCGGCCTCGAGGATCGGCAACCCGCCTTCGGTCGGAACATAGATAATCTGCCCCTGCGACTGCGCGAGGTGCTCGATATAGAGGTAGCGCAGATAGCCCTCCGGCCCGCCCAGCCCGTCGGCGACGATGCGGTTGGCTTCGGCGACGCCCTTGGCGCGCTCGACCTCGGCCTGTGCGAGCAGCTTGGCGCTTTCGAGCTTGGCCTCGGCCTCCAATGTGGCGATCTGGCGGTTCTGGCGGGCCTGCGCGAGCTCGGCCTCGCCCGCGGTCTCGGCATTCCAGACGCGCACCGAATTATAGGCCGCGCAGGAGCCGAGCCCCCCGCCGACCAGCACGACCAGCAGGAACAGGAGGCCCAGCGCGAGCGACCAGACGTTATTGCTGGCATTCATGCGTCGGGGAACTCCATGAAGGGTTGAATCGATCTTGCCCGATGATGGCTAGCCGACTGAATTTGCGCAAGAGCCTGCAGAACCGCGCGGCCCCGAAGCCTTGTGCAAAGGCTCACAGCCCCCGCCAGATCTTCGCCGGCGCACTCTCTTTTGCGCCCCGGCGCGAGGCGGTGCAGGGGGCGGGGCGGAAGCGTTTCGAGTAGCACAGGCGGATTTCCTCGAGCCACCCGCGCTCGTTGAGCCGCACGCCCACCGCGCTCTCGGGCCACTCGGGGTTGGCATCGGCGAAGGCGGCGCGGATGCGGCCTGCGGTGAGGCCCTCCTCGCGCGCGATGCGGTCGTAATCGGGCAGGCGCACGCCTTCG
Organism: Erythrobacter sp.; assembly: GCA_013822695.1. Taxonomy (GTDB): domain Bacteria; phylum Pseudomonadota; class Alphaproteobacteria; order Sphingomonadales; family Sphingomonadaceae; genus Erythrobacter. The sequence goes on from PNKW01000045.1 coordinate 1,594, forward strand.
AACAGGATGCGCGTGACCTTGAGATAGGCCCCGGGGTCGGGAACCATGCAGCTGCCGTGCTTGGCCCATTGCCGCGCGACGAGGCGTTCGGACGGCATCATGCACATCGCGCCGCGCACCTGCGCTCTCGTGAGCGCCTTGCTCGCCCCGCACCACTGCGGCCAGCCCTTGGCGCCCTCGGGCCAGAGGCCGTGGACGACGAGCCCGAAACTGCCGTTCCGCCCGCCGCACTGCATGGCCTGGCGGCGATCGTCGGCGCGGGTGCGGCAGAATTCGGGGCTCCAGCTCAGCGCGAGGGTGTAGCCGGTGACGGGCATGCTGCGCGGCGGGCCGTCGGGGGTGACGCGGGGCACGGCGGCGACCTCGGGCACGCGGCACTGGTAGGCCTGTGCGCTCGCGAGCGAAGGCAAGCCAAGTGCGATGGCGGCGAGGAGGCTATTCGAAGACCGCAGGGGCGTCCTCCTCGGCAGGCTTGCGGGCGAACCAGTCGTGGCTCTCGGGCGTGAACAGCATGATGACGGCACCCAGACCCAGCAGCTGCGCAGGCAGCCACAGCGGCTGGACGAAAACGAGCCGGGGCAAGTCGGGCGCGACAAACAGCAGTCCCACGATTTTGACCAGCGCCATGACCGTCACCAGCCAGCGAGCGAAGCGCACAGCGGAAAGCCAAACCATCGCGATCGGTATCAGCGCGATCGAAAGCCACGCGCTGTGCCAAACGATCAAGGCGTCGCGCGACCATGCAAAGGTGGGGAATTGCTTTTGGAGGAACGATAGGTTCAGAGCGATGCTGAGCAGCCCGTCGAAACAGACCATCAACGCAGCCGCGAAAAAAGCAATGGCGAAAACCGTAATGCTGCGTGGCCGCTTGCGCGAGAGCGCGATCATAGCGGCTTGAAGTCCAGCCCGATATCGGCGGCGGGCGCGCTCTGGGTGAGGCGACCGACCGAGATGAAATCGACCCCGCTCGCCGCCTTGGCCGCGATGGTCTGGAGGTTGACGCCGCCGCTCGCCTCGGTCGGCACGCGGCCTGCGACCAGCTGCACCGCGTCGGCGAGGGTGGCGGGGTCCATGTTGTCGAGCAGCAGGTGATGCGCACCCGCTGCGAGTGCAGGTTCGATCTGGTCGAGGCGGTCGACCTCGCAGATGATCTTGTCCACGCCCGCCTCGCGCGCCCGGCGCACCGCCTCGCCGACGTTGCCGGCGACCGCGACGTGGTTGTCCTTGATCATCGCCGCATCCCACAGCCCCATGCGGTGGTTCTGCGCGCCCCCTTGGCGGGTGGCGTATTTCTCGAGGAAGCGGAGGCCCGGGATGGTCTTGCGGGTATCGAGCAGCGTGCAGGTGGCGCTGCCTTCACGCATCGCATCGACATAGGCGCGGGTCATGGTGGCGATGCCCGAGAGGTGCTGGGCGATGTTGAGCGCAGAACGCTCGGCGGTGAGGAGAGCGCGGGCGCTGCCCTCGATCCGCATCAGGTCGGTGCCGGCAGGCACGGCGCCGCCATCCTTGACCAGCGGCTCGATCACGCATTCGGGGTCGAGGTGCCGGAAGAATGCCTCGGCCAGCGGCAGCCCCGCGACGACGATGGCATCGCGGCTGTCCATCACCCCGGTGAAGCGCGCGTCCGCCGGAATGACGCTCTCGCTTGTCACATCGCGCCCGCCGCCGGGCAGGCCCTCGCCGAGGTCTTCAGCGAGGGTCTCGCGGATGAATTTGGCGAGGTCGAAGCCGGGCAGGGTGAAGGTCATAGCCCTCCCTAGCCCCTGCCGTCACGCCAAGTCGAGAGGCGGTTGGTCTTCACACAAAGGCACAAAGACACAAAGAGGGCAGTCCGGACGGCGAAGCAGTGCCCTCAGTCCAATGCCTGCCACATCAAGCGGCCCTCGCGGGCCGAGCGCGACATCTTTGTGCCTTTGTGCCTTTGTGCCTTTGTGCCTTTGTGTGAAGACCATCAATGCACGAAGCGCGCAACCACATCCCGATAGCTGCGGCTCACCTTCACCTCGGCGCCGCTTTCCAGCACCAGGAAGCACTCGCCGTTGGTGTGGGGCTTCACCTGCCGGACGAGGTCGAGGTTGACGATCGTCGAGCGGTGGACGCGCTGGAACTTCCTCGGGTCCAGACGGCGTTCCAGGTCCTTCATCGTCTCGCGCAGCACCAGCGAATTGTCGCCGGTCGAGATGATCATGTAGTCGCCCGCGGCCTCGATATGCTCGATGGTGTCGACCTCGACGCGGAAGATCTGGCCGCGGTCCTTGACGTTGATGAGCTTTTCGAAGCGGTCGGCGCTTTCGGCCGCGGGCGCGGTGGTCTCGACGAAATCGGCGGCACGCTCGGGCGCGACTTCGGCCAGCACCTCAAGCAATTGCCCGGCATCCTCTGACGACTTCTTCTCGGCAAGGCGCTGGCGCACGCGTTCGATCGTGTCGGCAAGCTTCTGTTCGTCGACCGGTTTCATCAGGTAGTTGACCGCATTGGCCTCGAAAGCGCGGATTGCGTGTTCCTCGTAAGCGGTGACGAAGACGAACAGCGGGGGTTCGATCTCCATCACGCCCTTGACGACGGAAAAGCCGTCGAAGCCGGGCATCTGGATGTCGAGGAAGACGAGATCGGGCTTCTCGGTCTTGATCTTGCGGATCGCCTCGCGGCCATTGGCGCAGGTGTCGATGATCTCGACGTCCTCGAACGGTTCGAGGCGCAGCTGGAGGCCCTGGATCGCGAGCTTCTCGTCATCGACGAGGATGGTTCTGATGGTCATGCGTTGGTTCCGATAGTTCTGAGGCGGATGATATTGTCGCCCCCGCCGCTTGCGGCAGTCCCGTCTGCCACGGCGGATGTTGGCCCGGATCCGGCGTTGTCAGCGCGGGTGAAGGGGATCTCGATCAGCACGGTGAAGCCGCCCCCAGCTTCGGATCTTGTTTCGAACAGGTGGTTGTCGCCATAGGCCTGTGCAAGCCGGTTGCGGATATTGGCGAGGCCGACGCCGGTCGAGACCGGGCGGCCGGGCACGAGCGGCGCGGCGGGATCGCGCGGCGTGTCATCCGCCCCCGGGCCGGTATCCTCGACCGTCAGCCGCAGCCTTTCGCCGATCACGCGCGCGGTGAGCGCGATCTGCGCGCCTTCCTCCTGCGAGCTGACCGCGTATTTGATCGCGTTCTCGACCAGCGGCTGGAGCAGCATTGCGGGGAGCTGCGCAGGCAGCGCGGCGTCTTCGATCTCGAACTGGGTGCGCAGGCGTTCCTCGAAGCGCATCCGCTCGATATCGAGATAGAGCTGCAAGGTCTCGATCTCCTGCGCAAGGCTGACCTGGCTGCCGGGCTCGGCGATCAGGGTGTGCCTGAGGAAGCCGGAGAGGCGCGTGAGCATCGCGTTGGCAGGCTCGGTCTGCTTCAGCAGCACCAGCGTGCTGATGGAATTCAATGTGTTGAACAGGAAGTGCGGATTGAGCTGATAGCGCAGCATGGCGAGCTGCGCGGCGGTCGCCTGCGCCTCTAGCCGCTCGAGCCGGTCGGCCTGCTGCTCCACCGTGAGGAAAAAATTGATCGCGTAATAGAGCGCGCTCCACCCGCCGAGCAGCGTCAGCGGCAGGTAGAGCAGGCCGATCAGGCGCTGGGCGAAGGTCGTATCGCGTGTTGCTGCGTAATAGACGCTCTGCACCCAGGTATCGATCGAGGCGTGGAGCAGCACCGCGAAGAACAGCACCACCGCGGTCACGCCCCATGTCACCAGCGGCTGCTGTTGGATCAGCTGGCGGTAAATCACCGAAAGGATCAGGCTGATCGAAAAGCCGGTGATGGTCGTCACCAGAATCAGCGCGAGGATGTCGAGCGGCTGCTGGTTGGCGAGCGCCGAGACCGCGCGCAGCAGGAACGCGGCGCCCCAGCCCGCCAGCTGGAGGTTCCAGAACGCCCGGTTCTTGCTCGCGAAGAACGGCGCCGCCTGGATCTGGAGCACTGCCATAATCGCGCTGGTCTAACTCAATTCGTCGCAAACCACACGGGCTTTCGGGCACGCCGCCTTGGGCCTGCCACGCTTCAACGCTTCGCACGGGGCAGGAGCCCGCCTGCAGGGTCGATCTCGCGACGGAAATGCCTGGCCCAATCGGCTTTGCCCTCCGCCGCCATCAGCGCCAGCACTTGCGGGACTTCGGCGGCCATCATGTCGGCGCGCTCGTCCCAGCCGTCATGCGTTCGGCGCCACTTGAAACCGGAATCGTGCTCCTTGCCCCAGACGGTCATCCATCGGACCCCCGCTTCGGGATCATAGCCCGCGTTCGCCAGCAGCCACGGCACCAGCCGGTCTGCCTCGCGCTCAATCAGGCGCACGTGCCTGCGTTTGCGCCCGTTGCGGTCGAGCCAGGCATCGTGGCCGAGCACATTGTGCGCCAGCTCATGCGCCACCGCCGCTGCAAATTCCGGTTCGGCAGAGGAGAAGTTGGGCGAGGCGAGGCCGAACCACACTCGCTTCCCGTCGGCATAAATGCGAGCGACGATGTCAGGGTCCGGGTCGGCAAACAGATCGAAACGGCTTGCGCAGACTGCGACCGGGGTGACGCGTGCTTCCTCTCCGCCCGCAAAGGTGATGGTGATGCCGCCGTGCTCGACCAGCATCGCATCGATATGGTCATGCGCGCGGGTGGTGCGCTCCCACGCCATCGGCGGGGTGGCGGGCCAGTCATTGGGGTCGAACCCTTCGAGCCGGACGATCTCGCGGTTGCGGGTGAAGGCGCCCGAGAGCGCGGCGGGTGAGCCCGCAGCAGCAGCGTTGACCGCGAAATCGCGCGTGAGACCCAGCGCGGCGCGGGCAACGTCGGGCCCGCCATAGCTCGCCATGTCCTGCAGCTGCAGCCCGATGCTCGGGATCACCTTGGGGCAGAAGGCGGCATTGGCGCGGGCAAGGCGCCAGCCGGCGTCCTGCAAGCGCTGGTTGGCGTCCTGATAGCGCGCAATCGCGGCGCGTTCGGCGGTGTAGTCGATCGCGGGCGGCGCCTCGGCTGCGGCGAGCGGCGCCGCGAGCATCGCGGCAAGCACCAGAGCGCGCATCATGTTGCGTCCCTCAGCCCGCGGTGTCGGCGGCGGCGGCGAGCGCTTCCTTGAGCTTCTCGTAGCCCACTGCCCCGCCCATCGGCTTCTTGCCCGCGATCCATGCCGGCGTGCCGGTAAAGCCCAGCGCGCGGGCCTGTTCGAGGTTCTTGGCGATCTCGTTGGTGACCGCCTGCGAGGCCGCATCGGCTTGCGCCTTCGCCATGTCGAGCCCGGCCGCCTTGGCCGCCGCCTCGATATCGTTCATCTTGAACATCGCATCGTGGAAGGCGGGATACTTGCCTTGGATCCCTGCCGCGAGCGCCATGCGCGAGGCCGCGTCGCTGCCTTCGAAGATCGGCCATTCGCGGACCACGACCTTGAGGTCCGGGTCCTCGGCCACCAGCCGCTTCACGTCCTTGAGGCTCGCCTCGCAATAGGGGCACTGGTAATCGGTGAACTCGACCAGCACACGGCTGCCCTTGGGATTGCCGAGCACGACGCCGGGGAATTCCTCGAACACCTCACCGCCCATCGTGGCGAGCCGCTTGGCCGCTTCCTGCTCCTCGTAGGCCGCCGCCATTTCGGGCAGGAGTTCGGGATGCGAGAGCAGATAGCTGCGGGTGCGGTTGTCGGCGAGGCCCGCGCCGGACCACGCCGCCGCGCCCAGAAAGCCGAAGGTCAGTGCCAGCAGCGCGGTCAGCAGGGTGTGGCGCAGGCTTGAGGGAGCATCGGTGGACATGGCGGCTTTCGTGAATAGCGAAAAAGGGCTGGCCGCAGCCTAGCGCCGGTTCTTGAAGCGTTCCAGTTCGGCGCGCGCTTCGAGCGCGACATCCTGCGCGCGGATCCAGTCGGGCGAGCCATAGGGCAGGTAGGCCTCGGCCGCCTGCGCATTGGCGAGCGCCTGCGGATACTGGCGGTTCATCACCTGCACCTCGGCACTGGCGAGCCGCGCGCGCGGGATATCGCCGCGCGCTTCGTAGACCACGCCGAGCTGATACCACGCGAAGGGGTTGAAGCGATCCTTCTGCACCGAAGCGCGCAGCACGCCCTCGGCCTCGGCGAAATTGGCCGGGTCTTCGGTGGCGATCAGGGCATGGCCGAGCAGGCCGGCAATCAGCGGGTGAGCGAGCGTCAGCTCGGTCGCACGGCGCAGCGGCCCGAGCGCCTCGGCGGGCTTGCCGGATTCGAGCAGCACTTGGCCCTTCAGCTCGAGGAACCACGGATTGTCGGGCTCGGCCGCGAGCAGCGCGTCGGTCTCGGCGATCGCCATGTCGATGCGCGCATCCTTGTGATAGGCATAGGCGCGGGCATAGCGCGCGGGCACGCTGGTGTCGGTGACGGGATATGCGGCAAGCGTGCGCGGTGGCTCGGACAGGAAGCCGTAGAGCTTGGCCTTGGCGCGCACGAAGCGCTGTTGCAGTTCGGGATCAGGCACGGTGTTCCACGCCGGATCGCTCTCGAGCAGCCCGCGCAGCACCTGGATGCGGTCGCCGGTGAGCGGGTGAGTGCGCGAATAGGCGGCTTCGTCGGCCTGACTGTAGCCCGAACGGATCTCGTTGCCGCGCAGCTTCTCGAAGAAGGTGATCATCCCCTTGCCGCTGATCCCCGCGCCCGAAAGGTAGCGGTACCCGGCAAGATCGGTCGCGGCTTCCTGATCGCGGTTGAACGACAGGAAACTGCCGATCGCGGCCTGCTGCCCGGCGGCGAGGATCCCGATTCCCGCGTCCCCCGCCCCCGCCAGCACCGCACCGACACCAAGCAGCAGCGAGAGGATCGAGATGCCGTTCGCCGCCTTGGTGCGCTCCTCGAAACGCACCGCGTGCCCGGCGGTGATGTGGCCAAGCTCGTGCGCGAGCACACCCTGCACCTCGTTGGCAGTATCGGCCGCGCCGATCAGCCCCGAATGGACATAGATCGCCTGCCCGCCCGCAACGAAGGCGTTGATCGAGCCGTCGTTGATCAGCACGACCTCGACATTGCCGGGCTCCAGCTCGCTCGATTCCACCAGCGGGGCGAGCATGTCCCTGAGGAGCTGCTCGGTCTCGGCATCGCGCAGGATCGATTGCGCCGCAGCCGGGTGCGCGGCGAAGATCAGACTCGCCAGAAGGGCGAGAAAACAGGCGAGGGGGTTGGGGCGACCGCGCATCGCAGACACCCTAGTCCGATTGGCGCTGAACGCAATCTTAAGCGGAGCCACCTGTGGCGGCGCTCTCGCGCGTCAGCGCGACCGCAAACTCACCCCACCATCTTCCGCGCGGCGCGTTCGATCAATGCGATATCCTCGGGGACTTCGCCGAGAATCTCCGCGCAGCCGATTTCGTCCCGGCGAATCACCGCGAGCGCGAATTCCGGCCCTGCGCCGTCGAGTTCCTCGAGGGTGATCGCCTCCAGCGTGCGCAGCGCCTGGGCGAGCGCCTCGCGCACGGCGTGCGCATCCTCGACCGGCTTGCCCTGCTCCTCGCGGCGCAGGCGGCGTTCGGCCTTGACGATCGCCTTCACCCCGCCCTCGGTCGCGGCGAGATAGTCGGCCAGGCTCCCTCGCTCGAGCCTGAGGCGGTGGGCATGGGTCAGCACCGCGGCATATTCGGTCAGCCGCGTCTTGTCGTAATCATGCCCGAACACGAGCTTGACCACCGGGGTCATCGGAGCGCGCTCCTGCACGGTGAGCCCGGCATCGGCGATCAGTTCGGCATAATCCTCGGGCGCCTGGTTGGCGGCGAGCGAGAAGTCGTAGGCGCGGCTGACCGCAGCATAGAGCGCCGAGCGGCTGCGGTCCTCGGTGCTGTCGGCCGCACGGGCAAGTTCGCGCGCGGCGGCGAGGCAATCGTAAAGGCCCGCGTCCTCGGGCAGGTCGTCGGCGAAGACGGCGCTGGTTTCATAGGCCTCGTCGGCATCATCGACCTGGTCTGCCACGGCGAGCTCTTCGCTCTCCTCGACCGCGTCGTAGACAGGGACGGGTTCCGGCTCGGGCACGAAAGTCGCCTCCGGCTCGGGCACAAACCCGTAATCGGGCGCGGGCGCCTCGTCGGTGAAGGGCAGCGGCTCGAGCGCGGTCAGATCGATCGCCTTCTTGGCCGGAGCCTCGATGTAATCGGCCAGCGACGCGAAGTTGTAGCCGACATTCTCGCCCTCGCCTTCGTCCTCGTCATATTCCTCGTCGGGGTCGTCGAGCGCGTATTGGCTGAAATCGGGCAAGTCGGCATCCTCGCCGGACGCGGCGTCCGAGGCTGCGAGGCCGGCGAAATCGGGCGCGAAGTCGTTGTAATCAGAGGCCTCGGGCACGGCGAGCCCGGCTTCGTCCTCATGCGCAGGCGAATCCGCCCAGTCGGTGACCGGATCGGCAACGCGCGGCGCGGGTTCCTCGGCGATCTCGTCCTCGAGTTCGAGCTCGGTGTCCAGCTCCAGCGCCTGATCGATCTCGAGCAGTAGCTCATCGGCGGTCAGCTGGTCGGCCATTTCCTTCCAGTTGATCACGCCATAGATGAAGTCGATCGTCTCGTTGTCGCTCGAGAACGGCAGCAGGATCCCGCGATAGAGAATCGCGACCCCGGCGTGATTGACGAACTCCGCCTCGAAGCCGATCGGCGCCTGGTTGGCGAGGATCTGCATGTAGTGATCGGTGATGCGGCTGAGCAGCGAACGCGGCGGCACGTCCGAAAGCCGGGTGATGATGGCGCCGTCGGCGGTACATTCCTGCGCGAGCTTGTCGCCGAGGAAGCGCACCGCCGGATTGTCGATCCCGTAGGAGAAATCGAGCAGCACCGAATGCGGGCCGAAATCGGGGAGACCCGCGGGATCGAGGTCCTCGATATCGGGGAACATGTTCTCGCCCAGCAGGCTCGCCCAGTGATTATAGGCGCGCACCTGCATGCGGCGTTCGTCCTGGCCGATGGCATGCGGCGGAAGCTCGCGGGTGCGGGCCGGCTCGATGCCGTCGTCCTCGCTTTCCTCCCAGCTGCGATCCGCGGAGGAATCGGAACCGAAGGTGCCGCGCAGAGTGTCCATGGCTGTAAATCCGCCCCTTGGTGAACCTGTGTCGGCCCGTTCTGGCGCGGCGTGGTAAAGATCGCGTTAAGCGGGTGGGGGGAGTTTTTTGTTTGGCGTGGCTCTTACAAGAAATACCTCATCTTGATCGTCACGCGGCTCGTGCCCTCGCCCACCTGCATCACCGCGTCGGCGAATTTGGGCGGGGCCATACGCACCGGGGCATCGCGCGAGAAGCCGTAGCCTTCCTTGGGCGCCATCCCCAGCGCGCGGTCGGCTTTGCCGTTGTTGTTCTCGTCATGCAGCAGCGCGATGCCGTAGGCGCCGGGATTCACGCCGGTGAAGCGGATTTCCTTGGTGGTGGCAGGCACCACGGTGCGGTGCGCGTTCGGATCGTTGACGCATTTGGGAAAGATATCCTTGCGCGTCGTCATGCAGGCGCGGATCACGCCCTTGGTCGAGCGCACGTCGGTGACGGTGATCACCACCTCGCCCGCCTGCACCGGAGCCGCTGCGGCCAGCCCGCCCGCGAAGCCCGCCAGGGCGAGCGCACGCAACAGCCTCATGCTGACGCGCCCGGTGCGTGCCCCGCCTCGGCGACGATCCGCTTCGAGAGCCCCCTGTCCGTCCTGCACACCCGATCCCAGAACCGGAAATAGAGCCCGTAATTGCATCTGTATTCCTCGTGATGACGCTCGTGATGGCTGGCGGTTATCAGCCAATTGCCCAACGGCGAGTGAACGAGCCAGCGCGGGAACATCTCCCACCCCATGTGATTGGTGACCCCCATCACCGTGGCAATGGTCAGCACCAGGCCGAGCATGGCGATGTGGATCGGCACCAGGAACACCAGCACCGGGATCACGATCGCGCCGGTCACCGCCTCGATCGGATGAAAGCTCATCGCGGTCCACGCCGTGGGCGGTTTGCTGTCGTGGTGGACTGCATGGGCGATCCGGAACCACCTGGGCCGGTGCATGACACGGTGGCTCCAGTAGAAGCAGGTATCCTGCACGAAGAGATAGATCAGCACGCTCGGCGGGTGATACCACAAGGGCAGCGCGGCCCAGTCGGCGGTCAGCAGCGTCCAGCCGTGGTGCTTCCAACCCCACAGCACGATACCCGCAGGCGTGCCGTAGATCGCGGCCGAGAGCAGCGACCAGCGCACCTCCCGCGCAATCTGCGCACGTTTGCCCGCATAGAGCCCGGGCCGCATCTTCGCGGTGGCAAAGGCGAACAGCCCGCTCGTCAGCACATAACGCAAGGCGACGATCAGCGTCACGGCACAGCTCACGGTCAGCAGCGCGAGCGGGACGGGGGTGTCGGCGGGGAGCATTGCAAAGGCAGCTATGCCGCAATTCCTGCGCCCGCGACAGGCCTAACTCAGCCGTGGGCGTCGAGCGAAGTGCAGAGCGGATCGAGCAGCGCCATGTGCCGCCGCATCGCGATCCGTGCGAGCTGCTCGACCTGCGTCTTGCGGCGGGCGGCGGCGAGCGGCTCCAGGGCGGCGGGGCGCAGGATCTCGGCATCATAGCCATCGGCGACGATCACCCCGCAGGTGCCGGGGCGATAGGCCTCGCTCTCCAGAGGCGCGCGATCAAGCGCCGGTGGCAGGCCCCAGTAGAAGCGGTCGCAATAGTCGAGATAGTCGGGCCACTTGGCATCGCCGAGCAGATCGGCGCGCGCGACCTTGATCTCGACGATCACGATCAGGCCCTTGGCATCAATCCCCATCAGATCGGCGCGGCGGCCGTTCTTCAATGGCACCTCGGGCAGGCACCAGATGTCGTTGCGCGCAAACAGCCGCCCGATCCCGCGCGCGACATCGCCCGCGAATAGGACAGACGAATCAGGGGTCAGGGACGGGGCGTCGGACATGGTCCAGCGATGGAACGAAAGCGGAACGCCGTCAAGTCCTGCGGCAGAACCGCGCGTCAGGCGGGTTCGGTGGCCGGGGCCTTGAGCACACTCACCATCGCCGCGCGGGCGGCGTGGAATTCGCGCCACAGCACCAGCGCGGGCGCGGAGGTATCCTGCCCGCGGCGGGTGAGGGTGCCGAGCGCGGCAAGGCCGCTCTCCATCATCGCCGCGCAATCGGCGGCGGTCTGCGCGACGAGCGCCCGCTGCCACGGCGCGGCGCGGACGATGACCATGCCAAGCTCGCCGCCGATCTCGACCGGCTCAGGGGCGAGGCGGGCGAGCAGCGCCAGTGCCGCCGCCTGCCCGTGGAGCGCCACCAATGCCTCGGCCAGCACCTCGGGTGCCGCCGCGTCGGGGGCGGGGCCATGAGGGAGAATCGGCTCGGGCGGAAGCGTTGCCATGCCCGTGAGCCTATGGGCGCATGCTTGCCGAATGGTTAAACCCGCTCTCGCCATGCACGCGGAGACCGGCCACATTTGTGTGGCGCGCCCGCCCGCCTCTTGCTAAGCGGCCGCCCGCGCGCAAGAATGCATGCACGTACTGCGATGCACCCGTAGCTCAGCTGGATAGAGCGCTGCCCTCCGAAGGCAGAGGTCACAGGTTCGAATCCTGTCGGGTGCGCCAAAGGGGTGGCCTTCCGCAAGGAGGGCCGCCCCTTTGGCGTTTCATGGCGGAGCGAGCTCCGTTTGGAATCGGAGCGGTGCAGCCGCATGGCGATCCTGTCGGACGCCCCGCAGACCGCGCCGTCCGGTCTCTGAACCCCATCGGCTTGGCTGCCATCCACAGCGCCATCGCGATCATCGTCAGCTTCGCGGCATTTCGGATCGCGTGGCAGCGGCCCCTTGCAAGCAGCCGGATAGCCCGTATGTAAGTCCCGTAGTGCAGTACGGTTTCAAGAGGGCGAAATGAAAATCGGCGATCTGGCCCGGGCAGGCGGTGTCTCGGTCGAGACGGTGCGCTTCTACCAGCGCCGCGGACTCCTGACCGAACCGCCGCGGGCCGAGGGGGCGCGGCGCTACACCGAGGGCGATCTTGAACGGCTGCGCTCGATCAAGGCGGCGCAGACCGCAGGCTTCACGCTCGAGGAGATTGCAACCCTCCTCGATCTCGACCGGAATGACCGCGCATCCGCGCGGGCGCTGGCCGAAGCGCGGATCAAGGCGATCGACGCAAAGATCGCGACGCTCAGGACGATGCGCGCCGCGCTCAAGGCCCTCGCCGCCGATTGCGCGAAGGGCGGCGAAGGCCCCTGCCCGATCCTCGCATCCTTCGTCCCCGCCCCCGATCAGGGCGGCGAGAGAAACCTTCGCCGCGCGCGCAACGTATAGGCCCTATGACCATGTTCCCGATTTCCCGCCGCAGCTTCGTCCGTGCCGCCGGTGCTGCGGCAGGCTTTGCTGCCATGCCCGCCTGGGCGCAGGGCCATTCGCTGCACCGCCTGAAGGGCGGCACGCCAATCCAAGTCGGCTTCGATCAGGTGTCGGGCGCGGTGATCGACCTTGCGGTCGGACACGGCCCGCGTCTGGTGCAGGGCCGCAAGGGTCACGGCATTGCGGTCAACGGCTCGGTGCCGGGGCCGCTGATCCGCCTGAAGGAAGGCCAGAACGTCCGCCTCAATGTCACCAACAACCTGCCCGGGGACACCTCGATCCACTGGCACGGGCTGCTGCTGCCGTTTCACATGGACGGGGTGCCGGGAATCAGCTTTCCGGGTATCAGGCCGGGGCAGACCTTCACCTATGAATTCCCGATCCGCCAGTCGGGCACCTACTGGTACCACTCGCATTCCGGGCTTCAGGAACAGCAGGGCCATTACGGCCCGCTGATCATCGATCCGGCGGGTGCGGAGCCGGCAGAATACGACCGCGAGTTCATCCTGCTGCTGAGCGAGTTCACCCCGCTCGACCCGCATTTCATCATGGACCGGCTGCGCAAGGGCGAGGGCTATTTCAACTACCAGCAGACCAGCTTGAGCGACGATTATCCGCAGACTGCCGAACAGCGGCGGATGTGGGCGGAAATGCGGATGATGGCGACCGACATCGCCGACGTCTCGGGTTCGACCTACACCTATCTCGCCAACGGACGCGGGCCGGAAGAGGGGCTGGAGTTCCTGTTCACCCCCGGCGAGCGGGTGCGGCTACGGATCATCAACGGCTCGGCCATGACCTTCTTCAACCTGCGCATTCCGGGCCTGCCGATGACAGTGATCGCCTCGGACGGGCAGAACGTGAAGCCGGTCGAGGTCGACGAATTCCAGATTGGCACCGCCGAGACCTACGACGTGATCGTTCGCCCAAGCGCCGAGGCCTACACGATCGTCGCCGAGAGCATGGACCGCTCAGGGCTCGCGCTCGCCACGTTGGCGAGCCGCCCCGGCGCGCGCGCGCCCGTGCCTGCGCTGCGCGAACCGCCGATCCTGACCATGGGCGACATGGGCATGAATCATGGCGACATGGGCGGCATGGATCACGACATGGGCGCGATGGACGCCATGGGCGAAGACCACAGCATGCACTCCATGGCCGAGGGCGGCATGGGCGATGACATGATGAGCATGGACGGGATGCGGATGCGCGACACGCAGCTGCTCCCCCCTGACGTCAAGGTCGGCCCCGGGATCGACATGGTGGCCATGGCTCCGGTCGACAAGCTCGGCGATCCGGGCCTCGGCCTGCGCGATGTCGAGCACCGCGTGCTCAACTACCGCATGCTCTCGGCGCTCGAGCCCAATCCCGACACGCGCGAGCCATCACGCCTGCTCGAGCTGCACCTCACCGGCAACATGGAACGCTACATGTGGTCCTTCGACGGCGAGATGTATTCCGCGGTTCATGACAAGCCGATCCGCTTCGCGTGGAAGGAGCGGGTGCGGGTCAAGCTCGTCAACAACACCATGATGGCGCACCCGATCCACCTGCACGGAATGTTCTTCACGCTGGTCAATGGCGAGAGCCCGGCGCACCAGCCGAGGAAGAACATCGTCATCGTCCAGCCCGGCGCAGTGGCGCAATTCGATCTGACCGCCGACGAGCCGGGTGACTGGGCCTTCCACTGCCACCTGCTCTATCACATGCACGGCGGAATGATGCAGACCGTGACGGTGATGGGGCCGGAGCAGAGCGCGTGAGGATCGCGCTGCCCGCCCTTGCCCTGCTCGCCTCCGCCCCGCTTGCCGCACAAGACCCGCACGCCGGGCACCCCATGCCCGCGCCTGCCGAGGATCCGCACGCCGGACACGATATGGGCGAGGCTGACGCGGAAGCCGACCCATCGCCCGGCCCGCTCGCCGAAACCCCGCCCCCGCCCGAGGCCGGAAGCGGGCCGCCGCGGGCCGCCGATGCGATCTGGGGTCCCGAGGCGATGGCCGCCTCGCGCGAGGACCTGAAGCGCACCCATGGCGACTTTGCCGTCTTCTGGTTCCAGGGCGACCGGCTCGAGACCCGGATCCGCGACGGCGCCGACGCCTATCTCTGGGACATTCAGGGCTATTATGGCGGTCCGACGACACGGCTCTGGTTCAAGTCCGAGGGCGAGGGCGAATGGGGCAGCGCGCCCGATGATGCCGAGTTGCAGGCGCTCTATGCCAAGGCGGTCGCGCCGTTCTGGGACATTCAGGCGGGCGTCCGCCACGACATCGCTGGCCCTGACACCACCCATGCCGTGATCGGCATCCAGGGCCTTGCCCCCTATCTGTTCGAGGTCGACGCCGCGCTCTTCCTGTCCCACCGCGGCGATCTCACCGCCCGGATCGAGGCCGAGATCGACCAGCGCATCACCCAGCGCCTGATCCTCCAGCCGCGCGTGGAGGCCAATCTGTCGGCGCAGGACGTGCCCGAACTCGGCATCGGCGCGGGGCTCGACCAGATCGAGATCGGCGCGCGGCTGCGTTACGAGATCAGGCGCGAATTCGCGCCCTATATCGGCATCGAGCAATCATGGCGCACCGGCGAAGGCGCAGACTTCGCTCGGCTGCGGGGAGAGGGCTCTTCGGCCACCAGCTTCCTCGCCGGCATCCGTTTCTGGTTCTGACACCGCCACGCCTGCCCCTGCCCGCGCCATGACGGGCAGGGTCAGTGTCTGCGTCAGCTGGTCGCGCGGGCGGCGACCCATTCGTCGACCCGCCGCTCAAGGATCGAGAGCGGCTGCGATCCGCTCGCGATCAGCAGGTCGTGGAAGCCCTTGATTTCGAACCTGTCGCCCAGCTTGGCCTCGGCCCGCTTGCGCAACTCCATGATCTTCAGCATCCCGATCTTGTAGCCGGTCGCCTGTCCGGGGAGCGTGATGTAGCGCCGCACCTCGGAACGCGAACGCTCGATCGGCTGGCGGCCGGTCTCGTTCATGTAGGTGACCGCCTCGTCCTCGGTCCAGCCCATCGCGTGGATGCCGGTGTCGACCACCAGCCGCGCGGCGCGGAACAGTTCGGCATCGAGGCGCATGAAGTCCGCCGCGATGTCGGGGAAGGCGTTCATCTCCTTGCACAGCGCTTCGGCATAGAGCGCCCAGCCCTCGCCGAAAGCGACATAGCCGGTGACCGAACGGAACTTGGGTCCGCCCTGCTGGCGCACCTGGATATCGCCCTGCATGTTATGGCCGGGCACCGCCTCGTGGCACATCAGCGTGAACATCGCCGCCGGATCGGGCACGGTGCCGACGAGGTGGACATAGGTCTTGGCCGGGCGCTTGCCGTCGGGGCTCGGGGCCGAGGCATGGGCCGCGCCACCTGCGACTTCGGAGAAGGCAGGCTCACGCACCACCTCGATCCCGTAAGCGGGAAGCTCGCCGAAGTAATCGGGCAGCAGCGTGCGGGTGCGGGCGACAAAGGCGTTGGCGGTGTCGAGATATTCTTTCCGCGCCGCATCGTCATACTGGCGCGGCGGGTAGAGCTTTTTGCGCTCGGCATAGAAGGCGTGACGGTCGGCGAACCCGGCCTGCTGCGCCAGCGCATCCTGCTCGGCCTCGATCCGGGCGACTTCGGCGCGGCCTGTGGCGTGGATCTCGGCCGCGGTCATGTCGGTGGTGGTGACGAGCTTGAGCTCGCGCTCGTAATATTCGAGGCCGCCCGGAAGGGTCAGCGCGCCGACCTTGCCGCCGGGGGCGGTCGGCAGGCTGGCTTGCGCCCACTCGATGATCGCCCCGTAAGCGGGCTGGAGCGCAAGGATCGCTGCCTTGGCCTCCTCAAGCAGCGCGTCAGCCTCGGCCTGCGGGAGCGTGCCGGCAGTCACCAGCGCCGTGGTCTTGGCCTTCACATCGGCCCACAGCGCCGCGTCCGGGCCTTCTCCATAAGGCGCGCCCGAGGTCAGCCTGCGGCTGCCTTCGATGATCGTCTCGAACTGGAAGCGCGGCGGGTTGATCCCCGCCTTCTGGCTCGCCTGCGTCCGCTCGAGCGCGCGCGCCAGCACTTCCGGCATCCCCTTGAGGCGGGCGATGTAGTGCCTGAGGTCGGTCACGTCGCCAACCGTGTGGGTGTTGATCAGGAAATCGGGCAGCTGGCTATGCGCCGAATAGAGCCGCGAATAGAACGGCGGGCGATAGAGGCGGTTGGCGAGCGCAATCTCGGCACGCTCGGCTTCCAGCGCCCAGATGTCGTAATGGACCTGCGCCGCGGGGGAGAGCTTGGCGCGGTCAAACTGCGCCTTCATCCGCGCGGCGCTGGCCTTGCGCCATTCGGCTTCGGCGCGGGCGCCCTCGTCGGAATTGTCGTTCCACTTGTCGCCGCCCTCCTTGATACCGAGCCGCGTCGCCAGCTGCGGCTGGGTCTTCACATAGGCTGCAAACTCGGCGTCGAGAAAGGCGGTGAGCCGCGCGTCCTCGCTCTGCACTGTCGCAGGAGCGGCGGCGGTTTGGGCCGAGGTGGCGACAGGCAGCGTCGCGGCGGCAAGCGCCATGGCGAGGCTGTAAGCGAGCTTGTGCGTCATCGATAGGTCCCCTTGCGCAGCACCGCTGCGTGAACCGCTGGCGTAGCGGCCAAGGGCGAGCCGATGAAGCCCCTTTCGTCGAGCGCCGTCGACGGTTCAGCCGAGCGGAAGCCCGAGCGCCTGCGCCACCGCCGCGATGTGCAGCTTGCCGCCCGACACATTGAGCCCCGCCGCCAGATGCGGATCGCCCGCCATCGCCGCGTCGGCGCCCTTGTTCGCCAGCTTGAGCACGAAGGGCAGCGTCGCATTGCCGAGCGCGATGGTCGAAGTGCGCGCCACCGCGCCGGGCATGTTGGCGACGCAGTAGTGGATCACGCCGTCGACGGTGAACACCGGATCTTCGTGTGTCGTGGCGCGTGACGTCTCGAAGCAGCCGCCCTGGTCGATCGCGATGTCGACCACCACCGCGCCCGGGCGCATGCTCGCGATCATGTCGCGGGTGACCAGCTTGGGCGCGGCAGCGCCCGGCACCAGCACCGCGCCGATCACGAGGTCGGCCCCCGCCACCGCCTCGGCAATTGCAGCGCTTGACGAGAAGGCCGTCCGGATCCGGTTGCCGAACTGCTCGTCGAGCTCGGCAAGGCGGCGGTTGGAAATGTCGAAGATCGTCACATCGGCGCGCAGGCCCACCGCCATCTGCGCCGCATTCACCCCGGCAACCCCGCCGCCGATGATCACCACCCGACCCGGCTCAACGCCCGGCACCCCGCCGAGCAGTACCCCGCGCCCGCCCTGGTGCTTTTCGAGATAATGCGCCCCGCATTGCACGCTCATGCGCCCGGCCACTTCCGACATCGGCTTCAGCAGCGGCAGCGAGCCGTCAGGGGCAGTCACCGTCTCGTAGGCGATACAGGTCGCGCCGCTAGCCATCAGGCCTTCGGTCTGCGGCTTGTCGGCGGCGAGGTGGAGGTAGGTGAACAGCAAGTGGTCGGGGCGCAGCAGCGCGATCTCGGGGGCTTGCGGCTCCTTGACCTTGACGATCATCTGCGCGGCTTCGAACACCGCAGGGGCATCCGGCAGAATGCGTGCGCCAGCGGCGACGTAGGCGGCATCTGCGAAGTCGACGCCGCTTCCGGCCCCCGCCTGCACCACCACCTCATGACCCGCCCGCACCAGCTCGGCGACCGCGGCGGGGGTGAGGCCGACGCGGTATTCGTTGTTCTTGATCTCGGTGGGAACGCCGACGCGCATGGGGATCTCCTGCTCTTCTCTCTCCCGTGCCTTGTAGCAGGAGGGGCGAGCGGGTTCTTCGCAATGATCGGCATGGCAGGCATCGCGTACGGGAAAATCTTGCGCCGGAGTGATGCTTAGCGCATGAAATTCCCGCATGGACCACATCGATCGGAAAATTCTTGATCTGCTGGCGGCGGACTCGCGCCTCACCGGCGAGCAGCTTGGTGAGCAGGTCGGCCTCAGCCCTTCCGCCGCGCACCGGCGGGTCAAGGCGCTTGAGGAAAGCGGCGCGATCCTCGGCTACCGCGCGCGCCTGTCGCGTGCGGCGCGCGGCAATCCCTCGACCGTGTTCGTCCAGGTCACCCTGACCGACCAGCGCCAGGCGACCATGCTCGCCTTCGAGGAGGCGCTCGCCCGCACCCGCCAGGTGGCCGAGGCACACCTGATGAGCGGCCAGTCCGACTATCTGGTCAAGGTGCTGGTGCCGGGCGACGACAGCTACGAGCGCATCCACCGCGAGATTCTCTCCGCGCTTCCAGGGGTGCAGCGGCTGGTCAGCCAGTTCACGATCCGCACGCTCGAGGGCGACGACTGAGCCCTTCGCGGCGCGCGTCGGCGCGATTTTCGGCAATTGCGCTACAAACATGGCAAATCGGTGAAAGACGCTCGTCCCGCGCAGGCTAGGTTTTGTCGCATCGCCCTTGTTTTCTGCGGGAAAGCGCCAATCTGTCGCTGTCCGTTCTGTTACAGTTCAGGGTCAGGATTGCAGTGGAAAGTTAGTTTTCCGACAGGTATAGGACCAATATGGCAACGCCGATTTACGAATTTGCCCAGATTCCGCGGGTCGATCCCGCCGCCAAGGCGCGCGCCCGGGTGCGGCGCGTGCGCGATGCGGGGCAGGCTCCGACCGTCGGCGTGATCTACAATCCGCGCAGCCACCGCAATCTCGGTGCCGATTTCGACTGCGGCGTGTGCCCGCACGTCCACATCGCCCAGCCGCGCGAGCGCGGACAGCTGCCGCACGCGCTGGCCGAATTCGCCGCGAAGGGCATTGACCTGCTCGTCATCAACGGCGGAGATGGGACGGTGCGCGATGTGCTGACCACCGGACAGGCGATCTTCGGCGATGACTGGCCCGCGATCGCGGTGCTGCCCAAGGGCAAGACCAATGCGCTGTCCATCGACCTCGGCGTGCCCGAGGACTGGGGCCTGCAGGACGCGATCGACGCGCTCGATCACGGCCGCCGCGTCCATCGCCGCCCGATGCTGGTTTCGCCGACGCGCGAGCCGGTCAAGCGGGTGGCGGGCTTCATCCTTGGCGCGGGTGCCTTCACCAAGGCCACCCAGGCCGGGCAGAGCGCGCACAAGCTGGGCGCCTTCGATTCGATGGTCGTTGCGATCACCGGCATCTGGGCGCTGTTGCAATCGCTGTTCGCCGGGCGCAGCAATGCCTGGCGCAAGGGCGCAAAGATGGCGATCGGCCTCGGCGCGGCGGACGCACCGATGGCGCATAGCGGCCATGGCGATCCGGCGATGCGCCAGCTGCTGTTCGCCTCGACGCTCGAGACCTTGCCTGCGGGGATCAGGCCCTTTGGCGCGCTCAAGGGCGGGCTGAAGCTCGTCGCGGTCGACCAGATCCCGCGCCGCACCACCGCGCTGGTGCCGCTGATCATTACCGGCAAGCTCAAGGACGGGCTGCGCGAGCGCGGCATCCACCAGATCGGCACGACCCAGTTCAGCCTGTCGATCGGCGACCAGTTCATCCTCGATGGCGAGGCCTTCCCCGCAGGCGACTATCGCATCGAGCAGGGGCCGGAGCTTGCCTTCGTAGCGCCATGACCAGCGCGCCCGCCGCGGCGCTCGCCGAACGGATTGCCGCACGCCTTGCCGCCCCGGTCGACCCAGCCGTCGCCGGTTTCGCACGCGCCCTCGCTGACGCATCGGGCGCGGTCGCGGTGCTGTTCTATGGTTCCAACCTCAGGACCGGCTCGCTCGACGGGGTGCTCGATTTCTACCTGCTGCTGCCGGGCGAGCACGAGAGCGCGATCTGGCCGCGGGTGTCCTATCACGAACGCGCCCATGACGGCATGACCCTGCGCGCCAAGGTGGCGACGATGCGGCTGGAAACCTTCGTCAGGGCAGCGGGCGGCGCGCTGACGGACACCACCATCTGGGCGCGCTTTGTCCAACCCTCGGCGCTGATCTGGACCGCGGACGAAGCAGCAAAGACCGGCGTCATCGCCGCCATAGCGTCAGCCGCCACCACCGCCGCGCGGCTTGCCGCTGCACTGGGCCCTGTCAGCGCCGCCGCCGAGGACTACTGGCGCGCACTGTTCCGCGCCACATACAGCGCCGAGTTCCGGGTCGAGAAGCAGGGCCGCGAGAACGACATCCTCTCGGTCAACGCCGATCACTTCGCCGGGCTGCTGCCGCTCGCGCTCGAGGCAGGGGGGATCGCGCCGGGCCTCCACGGCAGCATCCTCACCCCGCGCCTGATGCCGGCGGAGCGCGCGCGCATCCTTGGCTGGTGGAATCGCCGCCGCCGCCTCGGCAAGCCGCTCAATCTGCTGCGCCTCGTCAAGGCGAGCACCACCTTTGAGGGCGCAGCGCGCTATGCCGCGTGGAAGATCGAGCGGCATACCGGCATGCCGGTCAAGCTCACCCCGTTCCGCGAGCGCTTTCCGCTGCTGGCGGCACCCCAAGTGTTATGGGATCTCAGCCAGCACCGGCGCAAGCAGCGCGCCGGTTAGAGGTACTGCATCGCAATCGTCATCCGCGTGACCCCTGGCCCCGCGGTGAAGCGCGCCTTCTCGACCGAGGGCGCCTGCGGGACGAGGCCGAGGATCTTCTTGATCCCCGGATTGTTCGACATCCCCGCCCCGTCGGTCGAGATGTCGGTCTTGCGGTTGCCGTTGGCGTCATGCTGGACCGCAATGGCAAAAGCGCCCTCCGCGGGCAGCGGCACGCACACCGTCATGCTGCCCGCCTGCGGCTTGGCGTCGACCCGGATGACATAACGCTTGCTCACTAGCCAGTCGGCCTTGGTGGCGGGATAGGCACGCGCGAACAGGTTGCCCGAAGAGGACTTGAGCCCCGTCACCGTGATCCGCACCGCCGGCCCCTTGCCCGCGGCGCATTCCTCAAGGTCGTTGTTCATGCTCCGCCCATAGACATAGCCCTGCGCGGCGACCGGCGCGGCCAGCGCGCCAACCAGCGCCAGCCCGGCTGCGGCGCGGCGGGCGAAGGGAGAGGCAGAGGCAGACGAAACAGCGGTCATGGGCATACTCTGAAATAGGCGGCGGTGAAGCTTGCGCGCAAGCGGGAGAGGCGCGCGCAGTGGGAATGGCACGCCGCCTATGGCGTCATCCGCCTGAATTGCGGCTTAATTGGCCGGATCCGTCCCGTTCAGGGGCCTGCCACGGTGGAAAAGCGGACAAATCGCCTTGTCGCGCGATTCGCGAGGCTCCTATGTCCGCAAAAGCGTCCCAGAAAGGCTCAGCGCCCGCGCCATGACCACGCCCCTGATCTCCCCCTCGATCCTGTCCGCCGATTTCGCGCGCCTGGGCGAGGAAGTCCGTGCGGTCGATGCGGCCGGGGCGGACTGGATCCATATCGACGTGATGGACGGGCATTTCGTGCCCAACATCACCATCGGGCCCGACGTCGTGAAGGCGTTGCGCCCGCACACCGCCAAGCCCTTCGACGTCCACCTGATGATCGCGCCGGTCGATCCCTACCTTCAGGCCTTCGCCGATGCGGGTGCGGACATCATCACCGTCCACCCCGAGGCGGGGCCGCACATCCACCGCACGCTGCAAGCCATCAAGGCGCTGGGCAAGAAGGCGGGGGTGGTGATCAATCCCGGCACGCCGGTCGAAGTGCTCGACAACCTGATGGACCTTGCCGACCTCATTCTGGTGATGAGTGTCAACCCCGGCTTCGGCGGGCAGAGCTTCATCCCCTCGCAGCTCGACAAGATCGCGCGCATCCGTTCGATGATCAACCGGTCAGGCCGGATGATCCGGCTCGAGGTCGATGGCGGCGTCAATGCCGAGACCGCACGGATGTGCGTCGAGGCGGGGGCCGATGTGCTGGTGGCAGGCTCGGCGACCTTCAAGGGCGGAAGCGGACACTATGCCGCCAATATCGCCGCGCTGAAGGGCGACAGGTAATGACATCGCTGCTCCGCTCCCCCGCTGCCACCCGCGCCGTGGCGCTGGTCGAGCGGGTTGCGGATGCGCCGGTGCTGCCGCTTGGCAGCGCGAGCGAGCCGGGCGCGGAGCCCCCCCCGCCGCCGGTCGAGGAGCCTTCCCGCGCGCTGGCGCTGAGTGACGTCATCGCGGTCAAATCGGGCCCGGGCGAGGCGCTGATCCGGCTCGCCTACCGCATCGGCATCCCCGGGCACGCCATCGCCGCCCCCTTCCGCCGCCCCCAGGCGACCCGCGTCACGGCCACTGTCGAGAGCCCCAACCGCGGTGATCGCACCGCGGGCACGGCCCTGCGCGCCGGGCATTTCCTGATTTACGGCGTCCGCATGCCGATCGCGAGTTTCGATTTCTCGGTGAGCGCGCATCATGCGCCCGGGGTCGAGCGGGTCGTGCATTCCTTCGGTTGGCTCGCCGATCTCGCCGCCAGCGCGCCGCGCACCGATGGCGCCGCGGTGGCGGAACGGATCACAGGCCTGTGGCTCCATGCCCACGCCGCCCCCGGCAAGGGGCCGGCATGGGAGGCGGAGCTCGCAGGGCTCAGGCTGGTCGCATGGCTGGTCCATGCGCCGCTGATGCTCGGCGGCAATGACAAGGCGCGGAAGGCGCGGCTGCTTGCCGCCATCGCCGAAACCGCCGCCTGGCTCGACAAGCGCGCCCCCAAGGAGGCCTCAGGCTTCGGGCAGGTCGCCGCCTGGTCTGGCGTCGTGGCGGCAGGCCTGCTGCTCCCCCACGGCAAGCCGCGGCGGCTGTTCGGCGAGGCGGGGCTGGTCACCGCATTGGGCGACATGGTGGGCGAGGACGGCGGGCTGCTGTCGCGCTGCCCCGCCGCACAGCTCGACGCGATCCGCCTGCTGACCGATCTCATCGCCTGTTACGAGGCGGCCGAAGTCGCGCCGCCCCCCGCGCTTGACGTCATGCGCGAGCTGCTGGTGCCGCCGCTCCTCGCGCTGCGCCACGGCGACGGGGCGCTGGGGAGCTGGCAGGGGCAGGGGGCGATCCCCGCCGACCGCGTCAACGCCGTGATCGAGGCAAGCGGCGTGCGCACCCGTCCGCTGGGGCAGGCGGCGGGCTGGGGCTACCAGCGCATCAAGGCGGGCGAGACGCTGCTGCAATTCGACACCGCCCCGCCCCCGCGCAGCCGCCACGCGCGCACCGGCTGCGCCTCCACCCTCGCCTTCGAGCTGTCAGACGGCCCGCAGCGGATCATCGTCAATTGCGGCGGCGCGGCGCTGGCAGGCGGCCAGGTGCCCGCGCGCATCGGGCAGGGCCTGCGCGCCACCGCCGCCTTCTCGACGCTGGTGCTCGACAACGCCAATTCGACCACGGTGCTGCTCCACGGCAAGCTCGGCAAGGGAGTCGAGACGGTCGATTTCGACCGCCGCCAGATCGCCCGCCCCGGCCACCGCCCAAATGGAAGGGACGCGACCCGGATCGAGGCGGCGCATAACGGCTACGCGTCACGCTTCGGCCTCAGCCACCAGCGCATCCTGACGCTGAGCGGCGACGGCACCGAACTGGCGGGCGAGGACATCCTTGTCCCTACCAGCCGCAACGGCAAGCGCGGCAAGATCGGCTTCGCGATCCGCTTCCACCTCGGGCGCGGGGTCGAGGTGCAGCTTGCCCCCGACAAGCGCGGCGCGAGCCTGCTGCTGCCGGACGGTCGCCTCTGGCAATTCCGCCTCGGCGGCGATAGGGGCGGGGCCGGCGAGATCACCTTGCTCGCCGAGGACAGCCTGTGGGTCGACGGCGACGGCCGCCCGCACGCGACCGAGCAGTTGGTGATCGAGGGACTGGCATTGCGTAGCGGGGGACAATTCTCCTGGCGCTTCAGGAAAACGGGGTAGTTTTCGAGCATGGCTGATGGTGTGATCCGGCGGGCGCTGCTGTCAGTGTCCGACAAGAGCGGTTTGGCGGACCTGGGCCGCGAGCTGGCGGCGCGCGGCGTCGAGCTGGTCAGCACCGGCGGCACCGCCAAGGCCCTGCGCGATGCGGGCCTTAGCGTGAAGGACGTCTCCGACCTCACCGGCTTTCCCGAAATGATGGACGGGCGGGTGAAGACCCTGCACCCCACCGTGCATGGCGGGCTCCTGGCGCTGCGCGACAACCCCGAGCATGTCGCCGCGATGGAGGCCCACGGGATCGGCGCGATCGACCTCGTCGTGGTCAACCTCTACCCCTTCGAGGCGACCGTGGCCAAGGGTGCTTCCCGCGAGGAAGTGATCGAGAACATCGACATCGGCGGGCCTTCGATGGTGCGCTCGGCGGCGAAGAACCACGGTTTTGTGACGATCCTCACCGACCCCGCCGACTATGCGACGCTGGTCGCCGAAATGGACGCGAACGAGGGCGCGACCACGCAAGGGTTCCGCACGCGGATGGCGGGCAAGGCCTATGCTCGCACCGCCGCCTATGACAGCGCCATTGCCAGCTGGTTCGCCTTCTCGCCCGCCGCTTCGGACGAGCCGACGCTGTTCCCCGAGACGCTGCCGATGGCGCTCAAGCGCGCCGACACGCTGCGCTATGGCGAGAACCCGCACCAGATGGCGGCGATCTATGTGCCCCAAGTTGCGGGCACAGCGGGCGTGCCGCAGGCGACCCAGCTTCAGGGCAAGGAGCTCTCCTACAATAACCTCAACGACGCCGACGCCGCGCTGGAATTGGCGGCGGAGTTTGCGGGGCAGGAACCGGCGGTCGTCATCGTCAAGCACGCCAACCCCTGCGGCGTGGCGCAAGGGCCTTCGCTGCTGTCGGCATGGGAAGCGGCGCTGGCCTGCGATAGCGTCTCGGCCTTTGGCGGGATCGTCGCGGTGAACACCGAACTCGACGCCGCGACCGCCGAAGCCATCAGCGCGATCTTCACCGAATTGGTGATCGCGCCCTCGGTCAGCGCCGATGCGCGCGCGATCTTCGCGAAGAAAAAGAACCTGCGCCTGCTCGAATGCGGGGCATTGCCGAACCCGCGCCGGCGCGGGCTGGCGCTCAAGACCATCGCGGGCGGCGTGCTGATCCAGTCGCGCGACAACGGGGCGATTGCGGCGGATGACCTCAAGGTCGTCACCAAGCGCGCTCCGACAAGCCAAGAGCTGAAGGACTGCCTCTTCGCCTGGACCGTCGCCCGCCATGTCAAGTCCAACGCCATCGTCTACGCCAAGGACGGCGCGACCGCAGGCATCGGCGCGGGCCAGATGAACCGCCGCGATTCGGCGCGCATCGCGGCGATCAAGGCGCAGGAGGCAGCCGAAACCCACAGCTGGGACGCGCCGCGCACCCAAGGCAGCGCGGTTGCCTCGGACGCCTTCTTCCCCTTTGCCGACGGTTTGATCTCCGCCGCCGAAGCGGGCGCGACCGCGGTGATCCAGCCGGGCGGCTCGATCCGCGACGACGAGGTGATCGCGGCTGCTGACGCGGCAGGGCTGGCGATGGTGTTCACGGGGATGCGGCATTTCAGGCATTGATGTGCGCGGGGGCGCCTCCGCGCCCCCGTCCT
>PNKW01000046.1 GCA_013822695.1 Erythrobacter sp.
ACCAACCTGTTCGATGCGAACGGCGGTGCGGGCGGGAACGGCGGCACCGGCGGCCCGTCTGGCGGGTTTGGCGGGCAGGGCGGCAGTGGCGGCGGAGGCGGCCAGGTGTCGGTCTGGGTGCTGAATACCGGGCAGGCGCTTTATGCGGGTCCGGTCGCGGCGCCCGCGCTTCCCGCTGTGCCGACAGACATCAACGGCAGTGCCGGAACTGCCGGTGCGATCGCTGCCGTGACTTTGTGATGGGGGCCGGAATGGTGATTGCCTGGACCGACGCAGCGGGCTCTGTGATCCACATTACCGAGATCGGGGCCGATGCGCCCGCTGCCGGGTTGACGGGGCGGCGCTGGTCGGCGGCCGGGGTCAAGGTCGGGTGGCTCTGGGATGAGGCGCAGGAGGGTTTTGTCCCGCCTGTGCCCGTCCCCCAATCGGTGACGATGCGGCAGGCGCGATTGGCCTTGCTGGAGATGGGTCTTTCGGGCGCGGTGACCGCAGCGATCAAGGCGATCCCCGATCCAAAGCAGCGCGAGGCAGCGCTGGTCACTTGGGAGTATTCGGCGGCGGTCGAGCGTGACAATCCGCTGATCGAGATGCTCGGCCCGGCGCTGGGGCTCTCGGGCGCGGCGCTCGATGATCTGTTTCGCCTGGCGGCAACGCTGTGATGCGGCTCGCCTTCTACAAGGGTCGCCGCTCCGGTTTCGCGGGCCTGTTCGACACCGCCGTTCGCTGGTGGACGCGCGGGCCTTACAGCCACGTCGAGCTGGTGTTCCCGGACGGGATCGCCGCTTCATCCTCCAACCGCGATGGCGGGGTGCGCTTCAAGCGGATCGACTTCGCGGCCGACCGCTGGGATTTCGTCGAGATCGGCGGCGATGAGGCGGCGGCGGAGGCTTGGTTCGATGCGCACTATGGCGCGGGCTACGATTATCTCGGCCTGTTCGGGTTCGTCTGGCGTCCCGAGGCGGGCGATAACCGGCGCTGGTTTTGCAGCGAGGCCATCGCGGCGGCGCTGGGATACCGCGACCCGTGGCGCTTCTGCCCTAACACGCTGGCTGTGGTGACTGGGCGGGCTGTGGTTCCGTGAGCATCGCTGCCTACCCTCTGCACAGCCGGCCGCTGGGATCGGCGCGGCTGCCGAGTGCCGACGGCGCGCCAGTAGCTGCCTCTGCGGGCGGCAGTCTGCCGCTTACTGGGAGCGCGGCGGCGGTGCTATCCGTGGCTGGGGCCGGGGCCGGATCGCTGCCGCTGGGGGGCGCGACGGCGGCGGCAATTGTCATCACGGCACAAGGGACCGGATCGCTTGCCCTTGGCGGCGCGGCGCAGGCCGGTGCCGCGAACTTGGCGACAGGTGCAGGGACGATCAGCCTTGGCGGGAGCGCGGCGGGGCGGGTCGATCTCAGGTCAGCGGCGGCAGGGGCGTTGGGGCTGACGGGCAATGCGCTTGCGGGGACGCCGACCAACGGCGCAGCGGCGAGCGGCACGATCGGGCTGGCTGGCAGCGCTGCGACGGCAACGGGCCTCACCGCGATCGCCACGGGCTCGATCGGGTTCACGGGCGCGAGCGCTGCCAGTGCTGCCGCCGGGGCGAGCGCGGTGGGCCAGTTTGGCCTGAGCGGCGCGAGCGCTGCGACGGTCACGGTACGGGCGGCAGGCGCGGGCACACTGGGGATAACAGGGGTAGCAGCTGCCACGACCCGCAGTGACGCGGTGGCGGCCGGGCAGCTGGGGCTATCGGGCGCGAGCGCCACCAGCCTCCAGATCTCCGCGGCAGCTGCAGGGGCGATCGACCTCACCGGCGCGGCCACTGCGGCCGAGCGGGCGCGGGTGCCGAGCCTGATCTTCAAAGTCGCTCGCGAGGCCCGGGTGTTTCGGGTGCCGCATGAGCAGCGCATTTTTGTTGTTCCCCGAAAGGCTGCCTGATGAGCTTCGTCCGTGCTCCCACGAAGGACCCGAATTCGATCCTTTACCACGCGCATGAGTGGCGCGACTGGCTCGAAGGTGAGGTGGTCGAGGCGTTCGAAGTCTTCGCCAGCCATGCCGAACTCATGGTCGACGATGTCCATATCGAGGGGACACAGGTGCGATACACGGTGCGCGGCGGCGTGATCGGGAGGAGCTATCTTGTCACGAGCCGTGTCACCACGAGCACGGGCCGGCGCGATGATTACAGCGTCCGCTATGTCGTCGGTGACAAGTGAATTCCTACGGAAAGGACATCTTCTCAGAATCCGATTTTGGCCGTCTCAGACACTTGTTAGACGGTCTTCAGAAGCGCTTCATTCTGTCCCTCAATGACCGTCCCGAGGTGCGCTAGATGTTCGCTGGTTTCGAAATGGAGGAGGTCTCCTTGCACTATGGTGCAGGCGGTGGGCAGCGCCCGGCGAAGGAGCTAATCATCAGCGGCTAGGTCGGGTATTGCACGATGATAGCGGATGGGATTAGTGCTCCGGAATGTCTTGTCAAAGACTCCAGAAGCTCGCGACCCGCTACAGCCCCTCCACCATCCTGCGGATGGTCCCCCTCCCCTTGAAGGGGAGGATAACCTCTGGACCGCCGAGGCCGAGCGCGAGCTGAAAAAAATCCCCTTCTTCGTGCGCGGCAAGGCCCGCCGCAACACCGAGAATTTCGCCGCCGCCGAAGGGCGCCGCCAGATCGACCTCGAAACGCTCTACGACGCCAAGGCGCACTATGCACGGTAGTGTCGCCTCGGCCTCCTCGGTGGACCCGCGCGCGCCTGTCCGGGTGGTGATCGTCACACTCGACAATCACCTCAAGGGCGCGGTCGACCGGGCCGAGGCAGCGCTGGCGAAGGAAGGCATCGATCTCAGCCTGCACGCCGCCAGCGAATGGGGCAGCAACGCCGACGACCTCGAGGCGGTCAAATCCGCCATCGCTCGGGCAGACATCGTCATCGCGACAATGCTGTTCCTCGACGATCACATCCGCATGGTCCTGCCCAGCCTTGAGGCGCGGCGCGAGGAATGCGACGCGATGGTCTGCCTGATGAGCGCGGGCGAAGTGGTCAAGCTCACCAAGATGGGCGGCTACCGGATGGACGCGCCTGCCAAGGGGCCGTTGGCGCTGCTCAAGAAGCTTCGCGGCAGCTCGGGTAAGGGCGGCAAGCCCAATTCGGGTGCGGGGCAGATGAAGATGCTGCGCCGCCTGCCCAAGATCCTGCGCTTCATCCCCGGCACCGCGCAGGACGTGCGCGCCTATTTCCTCACCCTGCAATACTGGCTGGCCGGGTCGGACGAGAACGTCGTCGCCATGGTGCGCGCGCTGATCGACCGTTACGCGGCGGGGGAGCGGATGTATCGCCGCGGCATCACCAAGGCGGGCGCGCCGCTCGAATACCCCGAGACCGGGGTCTACTACCCCCACGCCCCGCAACGCATCTCCGAGAGCCTGCGCCTGCTGCCCGCGACGAAGGCACGCGAGGGCACAGTCGGGCTGATCCTGCTGCGCTCCTACCTGCTGGGCCGCGACTGCGCACATTACGACGGCGCGATCGCCGCCTTCGAAGCAGCGGGTCTCAAGGTCGTCCCTGTCTTTGCCAGCGGGCTTGATGCGCGCCCGGCGATTGAAAAATTCTTCGTTGGGCCGGACGGGCGCCCGACGGTCGATGCGGTCGTCAACCTCACCGGCTTCAGCCTTGTCGGCGGCCCCGCCTATTCCGACGCCCACGCTGCGCGCGAAATTCTGGGCAGACTCGACCTGCCCTACCTCGCCGCCCATGCGATCGAATTCCAGACCATCGATGATTGGGCGCATCGCCCGCAGGGGCTGCTGCCGCTCGAATCGACCATGATGGTCGCGCTTCCCGAGCTTGACGGCTCGACTGTCCCGCACGTGTTTGGCGGACGTGCGGGGCAGTCGGGAGCAGGTTGCACCGGCTGTGATCGCAAGTGCGCGCGCCCCGCCTCGCACAAGGCACGCCCGATGCAGGCCTGCCCCGAACGCGCCGAGGCCCTCGCCGCCAAGACGCTGAAGCTGATCCAGCTGCGCCGCGCCGAACGCGCGAGCCGCAAGCTCGCCATCGTTGTCTTCAACTTCCCGCCTAACGCCGGCGCGACCGGCACCGCGGCCTTCATGGGCGTGCATGAATCGCTCTACGCTACCCTCCAGCGCCTCGCCGCTGAGGGATACAGCGTCGAAGTCCCCGAAAGCCTCGATGCGATGCGCGCCGCCCTTCTCGAAGGCAACCGCGAGCGTTTCGGCACCGACGCCAATGTCGCCCACCGCATCCCCGCCGATGAACACGTCCGGCGCGAAAAGCACCTCGTAGAAATCGAAGCCGCCTGGGGCCCCGCCCCCGGCAAGCAGCTGTCGGACGGCGGCAATATCCTCGTTCAGGGTGCACATTTCGGCAACGTCTTCGTCGGCGTCCAGCCCGGCTTCGGCTACGAGGGCGATCCGATGCGCCTGCTGTTCGAGGGCACCTTCGCCCCGACCCACGCCTTCAGTGCCTTCTATCGCTATATCCGCGAGGATTTCGGCGCCCATGCCGTGCTCCACTTCGGCACCCACGGTGCGCTTGAATTCATGCCGGGCAAGCAGGCGGGCATGTCGGGCCATTGCTGGCCGGACCGGCTGATCGGCGACATCCCGAACTTCTACCTCTACGCCGCCAACAACCCTTCCGAAGGGATGCTGGCCAAGCGCCGCTCGGGCGCCACCCTGATCAGCTACCTTACGCCGCCGCTCGCGCAGGCCGGGCTTTACAAGGGCCTCAGCGAATTGAAGGCGAGCGTCGAGCGCTGGCGGGCGACTATCGACGACGCCGACCATGCAGGCGAGCGCGCCGATCTGGCTGCCCTGATCGCCGACCAGTGCGATGCGCTCGACATCACCTATGCCGAAATCGGCGAACTGCCGGCCCGTCTTTACGAGATGGAGCAGGCGCTGATCCCGCACGGACTCCACATCTTCGGCCGCAACCCTACGGGCGCCGAGCGCGAGGACATGCTCGACGCGATGATGGAAGCGGGCAGCCATGACGGCCCGACGCCCGACCGCGCGCGCCTTGCCGCGCTGCTCGATTCCTCGGACGAAATGGCCTCGCTCATCCACGCGCTCGATGGTGGCTATGTCCAGCCCGCGCCGGGCGGCGATGTGGTGGTCAACCCCGATGTGCTGCCCACGGGCCGCAACATCCACGGCTTTGACCCCTTCCTCATCCCCTCACCCTTCGCCTGCCGGATGGGCAGCGAGCAGGCCGAGCAGCTGATCGCGCGCCACGTCAACGGCGGCCAGCCCTTCCCCGAAAGCATCGCGATGGTGCTGTGGGGTACCGACAACATGAAGTCCGAAGGCGTCCAGATCGCGCAGGCGATGACGCTGATGGGCGCCCGCCCCCGCCGCGACACCTATGGCCGCCTCGCCGGCGCGGAACTCATTCCGCTCGAGGAGCTGGGCCGCCCCCGGATCGACGTGGTGGTGACGCTCTCGGGCATCTTCCGCGACCTGCTGCCGATGCAGACCCGGATGCTCGCCGAAGCCGCGCTGCTCGCCAGCCAGGCGGACGAGACGCCCGAAGCCAATTTCATCCGCAAGCACACCCTTGCGCAGATGGAAAAGCACGGCTGCGATCTCGAAACCGCCGCTCTGCGGGTCTTCTCCAATGCCGAAGGGGCCTACGGCGCCAACGTCAACCAGATGATCGAGGGCGGCGTCTGGGCCGATCCCGATGAACTCGCCAACGCCTTCGAAAGCAACAAGGGCTTTGCCTATGGGGTCGGCGGCAAGCCGGTGCAGCAGCGCGAACTGCTCCAGAGCGCGCTCGGCACGGTCGATTTCACCTACCAGAACCTCGAAAGCATCGAACTCGGCATCAACGACGTCGACCAATATGTCGACGGCCTCGGCGGTGTGACCCGTTCGGTCGCGCGGGCCAAGGGTGCCGAGACCCCGGTCTACATCCTCGATGCGACGCGCGGCACGACCAAGGTGCGCACCCTGTCGGAGCAGATCGACCTCGAAGCGCGCACCCGCACGCTGAACCCCAAGTGGTTCGAGGGCCTGCTCGATCACGGCTACGAGGGCGTGCGCATGATCGAAGGCCATGTGACCAGCACGCTGGGGTGGTCGGCCACCACCGGACAGGTCGCACCCTGGGTCTACCAGAAGATTTCCGAGACCTTCGTGCTCGATGCCGACATGCGCCGGCGCCTGTCCGAGCTCAATCCCAAGAGCGCAGGGCGCGTGGCCGGGCGCTTGCTCGAAGCCTGCGACCGCAACCTCTGGGCACCCGACGAAGCGACGCTCGCCGCCTTGCGCGAAGCCAATGACGAGCTGGAGGACCGCCTCGAAGGCGTGTTCCCGGCTGAATGACCAGAGGGGTCTGACGAAATGAACCTGCACAGCCCATCATCCAGCTTCAATCCGCCCGACGGTGAAGGCTCGGTCCAGGTCGCGCTCGACCCGGCCGACAAGATCAAGGGCGCCAAGGTGTTTGCGGTCTATGGCAAGGGCGGGATCGGCAAGTCGACCACCTCGTCGAACCTGTCGGCGGCCTTCTCCAAGCTCGGGCACCGCGTGCTCCAGATCGGTTGCGATCCAAAGCATGACAGCACCTTCACCCTCACCAAGAAGCTGATGCCGACGGTGATCGACGTGCTCGAGACGGTCGAGTTCCATTCTGAGGAACTGCGGCCCGAGGACTACATGTTCGAAGGCTATAACGGCGTGATGTGCGTCGAAGCGGGCGGGCCTCCGGCGGGCACGGGCTGCGGCGGCTATGTCGTAGGACAAACGGTCAAGCTGCTGAAACAGCACCACCTTCTCGAGGAAACCGACGTCGTGATCTTCGACGTGCTGGGCGATGTGGTGTGCGGCGGCTTTGCCGCCCCGCTCCAGCATGCCGAGCGCGCGCTGGTGGTGGCGGCCAATGATTTCGACAGCATCTTCGCCATGAACCGCATCGTTGCGGCGATCGCGGCGAAGTCGAAGAACTACGACGTGCGCCTTGCCGGCGTCGTCGCCAACCGCAGCCGCGAGACCGACGAGATCGACCGCTTCTGCGAGCGCATCGGCATGCAGCGCCTCGCCCACTTCAAGGATGTCGACGCGATCCGCCGCTCGCGCCTCAAGAAGTGCACCTTGTTCGAAATGGGCGACGATCCTGAAGTGGTCGCCGCGCAGGATGAATATCTGCGCCTCGCCGCCATGCTGTGGGCAGGCGTCGATCCTTCCACGGCCCAGCCGATGAAGGATCGCGACATCTTCGACTTCCTGGGGTTTGAATGATGGCAACGCGCAACCCTTCCGAATATGACGACCGCCGCGAGGCGCTGGCGACCTATTTCGACAGCACCGCCCGTCAGGCGTGGATCGATCTCACCTCCGACGCCAAGGTCAGCGGCATCCGCGCAACCGTGCGCGCCGGGCGCGACGCGATGCGCGCGACCTTGCTGGATTGGCTTCCGACCGACCTGCGGCGCACCCAGATCCTCGATGCAGGCTGCGGCACGGGCTCGCTCGCGGTCGCGGCCGCGTGCCGGGGCGCGGAAGTCACCGGGATCGACGTTGCCGCAGGCCTGGTCGAGGTCGCGCGCGAGCGCACGCCGTCCTTCATCGGTCACGGCCGCATCCACTGGCGCTCGGGCGACATGCTCGATCCCGCACTCGGCACCTTTGCCCATGTGGTGGCGATGGATTCGCTGATCCATTACGAGCCTGAGGATCTGGTCGCAGCGCTCGCGCAGCTGGCGCAGCGGACCACCGGGTCGATCCTTTTCACCTTTGCCCCGCGCACCACGCTGCTCAGCGCGATGCACAGCGTCGGCAAGGTCTTCCCCAAGTCCGACCGCTCGCCCGCCATCGTTCCGGTGGCCGAGGGCGATCTGCGCGAGCGCCTGGCGCGCCTCAATGGCTGGAGCATCGGCCGCACGCAGCGCATCTCGAGCGGGTTCTACACCTCGCAGGCGCTGGAACTGGTGCGGCACGGATGAACCGTCCGGCTCGCCCCCCTGCTCCGCAGAGCTTTGCTGAAATGCTGTTTCAGCTGCTCCCCTTTGCGGACGCGGCGAGCACCGATCTGCCCTTGCCGCGCCTGCTGCGCCTGTCGCTGTTCCAGTTCAGCGTCGGCATGGCGACGGTGCTGCTCAACGGCACCTTGAACCGCGTGATGGTGGTCGAGCTGGGCACGCCCACCTGGCTGGTCGCACTGCTTATCGCCGTGCCGCTGCTGGTCGCCCCATTCCGCGCGCTGATCGGGCACAAGTCCGACACCCACCGCTCGGTGCTCGGCTGGCGGCGGGTGCCCTATATCTGGTTCGGCTCGATGATGCAGTTCGGCGGGCTGGCGATCATGCCCTTCGCGCTGCTACTTCTGAAGAACGAGACCAACTTCACGATCGGCCTGATTGCTGCGGCAGCCTCGTTCCTGCTGACCGGCCTGGGCTTCCACACCACCCAGACTGCTGGCCTCGCGCTGGTCTCGGACCTTGCGCCCGAGGACAAGCGCGCGCGGGCGGTGGCGCTCCATTACGTGATGCTGCTGGTCGGCATGATGTTCTCCGCCTTCGTGATCGGCGGCCTGCTGGCGGATTTCTCGAACACCAAGCTGGTGCAGGTGATCCAGGGCTGCGCGGTGCTGACGATCATCGTCAATGTGATCGCGATCTGGAAGCAGGAAGCGCGCAATCCGGCCGTGACCAAGGGCAAGATGCCCGGCGCGCCGAGCTTTTCGCAATTGTGGAACGATTTCGTGAAGAGCGGCCGCAACGCGCGGCTGCTGACCGCGATCGGCATCGGGGCGGCGGGCTTTGCGATGCAGGACGCGCTGCTCGAGCCCTATGGCGGCGAAATCCTTGGCATGTCGGTCGGGGCGACCACCGGGCTGACCGGGGCCTGGGCGTTTGGATCGCTGTGCGGCTTCATGCTGTCCGGCCGGGCGCTTTCGCGCGGGTGGGATCCGCTGCGGCTCGCGGGCGCGGGGCTGGTGGTCGGGATCAACGCCTTCCTTGTGGTGCTGTTCGCCGGGCCCTTTGCCGCGCCGCTGATGCTCTATGCCGGCGCAATGGGGATCGGGGTCGGCCTCGGGCTGTTCTCGGTCGGCACGCTGATGGAAGCGATGAACCTGGCCGAGGGCGAGACCGCAGGGCTGGCGCTGGGCGCGTGGGGCGCGGTGCAGGCGAGCTGCGCGGGCCTCGGCATCGCGGTCGGCGGCCTGCTGCGCGATGGGGTCGCAGCCCTGGTCCAGAGCAACGATGCCGCCGCCAGCATGGCGGTGCGCGCCACCGGCTATGGCACCGTCTACACTCTCGAAATCGCGCTGCTTCTGGCTGGCCTTGCCGCCATCGGCCCGCTTGTGGGCTACCAGCGCCAACCTGCCTCGGGGGAAGGGGATCCCCTCGCGCGGCCGTTCGGACTTGCGGAGTTTCCGACATGACTACCCGTGCCCGCCTGACCATCCCGTCCCTTTGCCCCGGCTTCGCTTCAGCCGGGCTCTTCCATGAGAGGAATATGAAATGAACGCTGCCTATATCGTCGGCACCTTCGATGTCGCCGAACTCGCCTTCCTGCTGTTCTTCGGCTTCTTCGTCGCGCTGGTGTTCTACCTCAACAAGGAAAGCCGCCGCGAGGGCTACCCGCTCGAGGACGAGGACACCGGGAAGATCCACCCCGGCAGCCTGTTCGATGGCGACAAGAAGAGCTTCCAGCTGCCCCATGGTCGCGGCACCTACGTGCCGGAAGACGTCGCGCGCGACGATGTGAACGTGCCCGCCGTGCGGGCCTTCAAGGCAGGCGGCGCGCCCTATGTCCCGACCGGCGATGCCATGGTCGACGGCATGGGCCCGGCCGCATGGGCCAATCGCGAGAAGTATCCCGACCTCACCTTCGACGGCCGCCCGCGCATCCTGCCGATCGCCCAGAGCCACGAACTGATCGTCTCGCCCAATGATCCGCAGCTGGTCGGCTTCCCGGTGGTTGCCGCCGACGGCGTGACAGTCGGCAAGGTCAGCGACATCTGGGTCGACCAGGCCGAACACATGATCCGCTATCTCGAAGTCGAGACCACCAGCGGCAAGAAGGTGCTCGCGCCGATGGCGGTTGCGGTGGTTCACGGCAACAGCCTGCTCGCCGCGATCCTGCCGACCACCAGCGACGAGAAGGAATATGTCGAGATCGACGCAATCACCGCCGCGCAGTTCGACGCCGTCCCCGCGCTCGAGACCGCCGGGGTGATCACCCGCTACGAAGAAGATCGCATCCAGGCCTATTTCGGCGGGGGCTACATGTATGCGACGCCCGAAAGGTCGGAAGCATGGATCTGAAGACCCAGGCGGACGTGGTGGCAGCACCGGAGGCAGCGGCGCGGACGCCGCTGCCCACCGGCGGCTATGATCACGCCGCGCTCGAGAATGACGGCCCCAAGGCCTTCGGTGACCGGATGGGCACGCCCCAGCCGGACGAGCAGGTCCTGTGGAAGGGCCGCCCGCAGCGCGGCCTGCTTGCCCGCACCGCCTTTCACGCGCGCAGCGCAGGTCTCTACATGGCGGCACTGGTGGTGATCGCGCTGCTGCTGGGCCGCAACGATGCGGCAATCGTCGCCGCGCTGCTCGGCGTGACGCTTGCCGCGATCCTCCATCTCCTCGCCTGGGCCAGCACCCGCTCGACGCTCTACATCCTCACCGACCAGCGCCTCATCATGCGCATCGGCATCGCGATCGAGACGCGGGTGAATATTCCCCTCAAGCAGGTCACCGCCGCGCATCTCGCGGTGCTCACGAAGGATGGCCACGGCGACATCGCCTTCGAACTCGCGGGCGAGCGTCTGCTCGGCACGCTGCTGTTGTGGCCGCATGTCCGCCCGTTCCGCTATGCCCGGCCCGAGCCGATGCTGCGCGCCGTCCCCGAGGCGCAAGCGCTCGCGCAGATGATCGCCGAGGCGCGTGCGCGGTTCGGCGCGATCGAGCGCAATTTGAGCGAGATCAAGGAAGCCGCGCCCGCCAGCGGGCACACCGCAGGTCAGGCCGCGGCCGTGCCGCCCCGCCTTGCCCCGGTGATCCACCGCGGTGAGCCGGGTCTTGAGGGAGCCCCCGCATGATCGTTCGTGAATACGAGAAGGACGAGATCACCGTCCATCGCGCGCCGCTCATGCTGATGGGCGGAATCGTCGCCATCTCGCTGGTGCTGACCGCCTCGGTGACACTCGGCTTCCTGCCCCGGCAATCGGTGCCGTCCGAGGCGCGCGCCGCCGCCGGGATCGGGGCCGCGCAGGAACGCACGCTCCGGTTCTTCGACGAGGCGGATGGCACCGTCCGGATCGAGGACGGCGCGACCGGCGAGGTGCTTGGCCGCCACGGCGTCGGTGAGGGCGGCTTCATCCGCGCGACGGTGCGCAGCCTTGTCCACCAGCGCCGCATCCGCGGCCTTGGCCCCGAGGTCGCCTTCACCCTCACCGAATGGGAGAACGGCAACCTGACGCTCGCCGATCCGGCGACGGGGCGCAGCATCGAGGTCAGCTCGTTCGGGCCGGACAACCGCGCGGTCTATCAGAACCTGCTGCCCGCCAAGGGAGCGAACCGCTGATGGCACTCGCCTTCCTCACCGCGACCAGCTTCGATACCCCCTGCACGATCACCGTCGAGCAGAGCTCGGAGCATTTCCATGCCCATGTCGAGCTTGATGGCGACATCGCGATGGAGCCGGGCGACAAGGTGCGCGTCCATGGCGCGCCGATCCAGATTCCGTTCGGCACCCGCCAGGTGTTCGAACGCCGCGCCACGGTGACCCGCGCGAGCCCCTTGAAGCGCGCCCTGACCAAGGCCGCCGCCTATTTCGATCTGGCCGAACTCTACGAAGTCAGCTTCAACGCCGGGAGGATCAAATGAACGCCTACAAGCCGATGACCAGCGAAGAGGCGATGGCGCTGGCGACGCAGGACACGATGCTGACCCCGCGGTTCTACACCACCGATTTCGACGCATTGGACGCGATCGACGTCAGCCCGGTGCGCGCCGAATGGGACCAGCTCATCGCCGACATGGTGGGCGATCCCAACAAGCTGCACTTCAAGCATACCGACGCCTTCAAGGGCGTGATCGAGGGGCTCGAGCCGTCGCTCCGGCAGGAATTCACCGATTTCCTCGTCAGCTCGATGACATCCGAATTTTCGGGCTGCGTGCTCTATGCCGAAATCGCCCGGCGCACCAAGAACCCGGATGTGAAGCAGCTCTTCCGCCTGCTCGCCCGGGACGAGAGCCGCCATGCCGGCTTCATCAACGAAAGCCTCAAGGATGCCGGCATCGGCGTCGACCTCGGCTATCTGACCAAGACCAAGAAATACACCTACTTCAAGCCGAAGTTCATCTTCTACGCGGTCTACCTGTCGGAGAAGATCGGCTACGCGCGCTACATCACCATCTTCCGCCATCTGGCGCGCAATCCGCAATACAAGTTCCACCCGATCTTCGACTGGTTCGAGGAATGGTGCAACGACGAGTTCCGCCACGGCGAGGCCTTCGCCATGCTGCTGCGCTCGGACCCCAAGCTGCTCGAGGGCGCCAACAAGCTGTGGGTGCGGTTCTTCCTGCTGTCGGTCTACGCGACCATGTATGTGCGCGATCACAACCGGCCGGTGTTCCACGCGGCGCTCGGCGTCGATCCGACCGAATATGACTACAAGGTCTTCGCGATCACCAACCAGATCGCCCGCCAGGTCTTCCCGGTCGAGCTCGACATCGACAGCCCCGCCTTCCGCCGCCAGATGGAGAAGCTGCGGCTTGCGGCGGAACGCATCGAGGACGGCAAGGCAAAGGGCGGGATCGGCGGCTTCCTGAGCCGCGCCTCCGGCATGGCAGGCGCAGGCCTCGCCTTTGCGCGCATGTACCTTATGGCGCCCAAGTCCAACACCCTTCCCCGCTCGATCCGGCTGCAACCGGCGTGGTGAGCTGGAGCGGCCATGTTGTGCCGTTCATGGTGACGGTGGCGATCTGGTTTGTCGCGACCGGGCTGATTGCCTGGGCGGACAACCGCGAGCGCGCCACTTTCTCGACCAGTCTGCTGGTCGGCAGCGTGGCGGGGATTGCGGGGCTGCTGGTGATCCTGGTCTCCTCGCTGTCGACGCAGATGTGGGCGGTGTACCTGTCCTTCATCGGCGCGCTGATGGTGTGGGGCTGGCACGAGCTCAGCTTTCTCACCGGCGCCTCGGCCGGGCCCCGGCGCGGCCCTGCCGATCCTGCGCTGACCGGTGCCGCACGCTTCCGTCAGGCCGCGGCAACCGTGATGCATCACGAAGTCGCGCTGGCGGTAACGGCGCTGCTGCTGATCTCGCTCTCATGGAACGCCCCCAACCAGATCGGCGCGACGGTGTTTGTGCTGATGTTCGCGATGCGGCTGATTTCGAAGATCAATCTCTTCGTGGGGGTGCCGAACTCGACGTCCGAGATGCTCCCCGATCAGCTTGCCTACCTCAAGACCTATTTCGGCCCCAACCGGGTAACCCGGCTGCTGATCCTGTCGGTCGCGCTTCTGACCGGGGTGACCATCTGGTTCGCCGCGCTTGCGCTGGCAGCACCTCTGGGAAGCGCCGAGATGGTGGGCGCGAGCCTGCTGACCACGCTCGCCCTGCTGGGCGTGCTCGAACACCTGTTTCTGGCCCTTCCCTTCCGTGACGGAATGCTGTGGGGCTGGGCAATGCCAAATCGAAATGGGCCGCAGCGGAAGGCTGCGGTGCGGATCAAGCAAGACTGAAAGCAAGATAATGACGACAGAGGGAATGCGCATGGATTTCGAAGCCTTTTTCGCAGGCGAGCTGGACGCCGTGCGCGCCGATGGCCGCTACCGGGTGTTCACCGACATCAAGCGCCACCGCGGCCGCTTCCCCCACGCAACGCGCTTCGTCGAGGGCGAGACCCAGGCGGTGACCGTGTGGTGTTCGAACGACTATCTCGGCATGGGCCAGCACCCGGCGGTGCTCGAAGCGATGCACAATTGCCTCGACGAGTGCGGCGCAGGCGCAGGGGGCACGCGCAACATCTCGGGCACCAACCACTACCATGTGGAGCTGGAAGCCGAACTCGCCGACCTCCACAACAAGGAAGCCGCGCTGCTGTTCACGAGCGGATATGTTTCGAACTGGGCGGGCCTCGGCACGCTGGCGTCGAAAATCCCGGGCTGTGTCGTGTTCTCCGATGCGCTCAACCACGCCTCGATGATCGAAGGCATCCGCCACAGCCGCGCGCCCTACAAGGTGTGGCGCCACAATGACGCCGAGCACCTCGACGAGCTGCTGTCGATGTACGGCCCCGAAGTGCCCAAGCTGGTCGCTTTCGAAAGCGTCTATTCGATGGACGGCGACATTGCCCCCATCGCCGACATCCTCGACGTCTGCGAAAAGCACGGCGCGATGAGCTATATCGATGAAGTCCACGCGGTCGGCCTCTACGGCCCGCGCGGCGGCGGCGTGGCCGAGCGCGAAGGGTTGATGGACCGCATCACCGTGATCGAAGGGACGCTCGGCAAGGCTTTCGGCGTGATGGGCGGCTATATCGCGGCATCCGGCAATCTGGTCGATTTCGTGCGCAGCTTTGCCAGCGGCTTCATCTTTTCGACCGCCCTCCCCCCCGCCATCGCGGCAGGGGCTGCGGCGAGCATCCGCCACCTCAAAACCTCGAGCGCCGAGCGCGAGCTTCAGCAGAAGCGCGTGGCCCAAGTCCGCCGCGCGCTCGACATCATGGGCATCCCGCACCTCGACAACCCGAGCCACATCATCCCGGTGATGGTTGGGGATGCCAAGAAGTGCAAGATGATCAGCGACTGGCTGATGGACAACCACGGCATCTATGTGCAGCCGATCAACTACCCGACCGTCCCCGTCGGCACCGAGCGGCTGCGCGTCACGCCCTCGCCGGTGCATTCCGATGGCGACATCGACCGGCTGATCAAGGCATTGAGCGAGATCTGGTCGCATTGCGAACTCGCCCGGATGGAGCAGGCGGCCTGAGGGTGCTTCCCCACTGACGAGATTACCGGCTCTCCCTTGGACGGGAGTGAGGGCGGTCGCCTTTGGGGGAGGCGGTCGCCCTCTTTTGCGTGTGGGGCGGGGGCTCTTGGGTGATGGCGATCGCGAGGCGAATGTCCGCAAGTGGGCGGGAAGCTGCCATTTCGCTTTCGGGATTTTGTGTCGGCTCTGATTATGGTGGGTTAGTCAGTCAAGCGATCGACCAAGCGAACCCGCTCGTCATAAGTCGCAATCAGTGAGGGTGGCACTTGCCATTGTCCTCCCGCGCGCCGCTTTTCGAGAATACTGTATTCTTCGGCAAATACTGATTGCAGATACTCAGCCCCGATCATGTCTCGGTCCGGACCTTGCCTAGTGTTCAGCAGCGAGTTCGTGGCCATAACGTTGATCTGGCCATAGAGCCTTCCCAATCCGATCGTACGATCGCCGCCCATTCTGAACATCGAAGAATACTTCGATAGTTGGGCGCTGTCCAAATTGGTCTCGAACACGGGTTCGCCGCGAACCATCGCAACCAGCTTCGGGATCAATGCTGTCAATTCTACCCGGACTTCTGAGTCCCAGGATTGGAAGAAGAGAGCGAGGGCCCGCATCACAGCTTTCGCCTCTCGAGGCGTCACATTCATTGCCGAGAGTATGAAGCCGATATAGTCCTCGTGGTCGCCCTCAACGTTCTTCATCGAGTGGCCTCTCGGCGGCGATCGCATGCGCTGCCAGTCGAGCCCCAGCTCGATCATCTGATCAGTGACCAGTGCAGACATGCTGCGCGGGCGAAGGGTCATCGACCAGTCGAAGAACCGCCGAAGATAGTCGTCACTTTTGAAATTGGCGCCATAAACGCTTTGTACGCTGGCGCTTAGTTGCGGGCGATGGATCGCCAGCACGAACGCCACGCCTGGCACATCGAAGAAGTGCTTGATCTCTTCGAGAACTTTGATCGCATAGTCCGGTCGACAGCGGTCAAGCTCGTCGACAATGACGATAAGGGGGCCGATCTTGTCGACATCACGAGGAACGAGCGAGGCAATCATCTGCGCCATCGACTTCTTGAATTCGAAACGCGACCGTTTGCGGTCGCGGTAGTCCTTGATGAGGTCCTGGGCATGCCGGTCGGCAAGTTCGGTCAACCTATCGCCAATGGCCTCGATCCCAGCGCCGGCACCCTCGCCGATAGCCGCGGCCTCGGACGAAATATCCTCTCCGCGCTGATTAAGCAGGTCCCGGATCTGCTCAACCGCGACGTCATCGAAATAGCGGGCGATCGCCTTCGTCAGGGCACCGCCCGCACCTTTTGCTAGTATCGGCAGAATATTTCTGCGCGCTGCCTTCAGCTTTTCGAGCGCGTCTCTGGCGGCTGGCTTGGAAAGATAGGGCTCAAGAGCCTCTTCAACTGCCGCCATGATCGATACACTGGGCTCGTTCCCGGAATCATCCGCCCAGGCATCGACTCTCGCTACGGGGTGGTATTGGGAAAGCTTCTCCGCCAGTAACTCAAGGAAAAACGATTTCCCGGTGCCATACTGAGAATCCAGGGCCAGCACGAAGGAATGCTCCGGCCGAGCATTGGCTTGGTCCACCAGAAGCGAAGAAATGAGCTCGACTTCCTGTTCACGGCCAAGTCGATCCTTGCGGTCCGTAACCGGGTGATTCTTTCTCATCCCGCGAGTTTAGTGGTTCATCGGCGAATTTTCGATTCCGGTTTCCACAGGCACAATTGGTTGCGCTCGGGGGTAATCAGACCCGGCACTTCGCAAACAGTGCGGTGAGATTGAATTGCGTCCGCTTTGGGGTAGCTTCCCGAATGTCCGCTTTTAACGGGCGCGCAGCGATAGCCGCCGTTTTCCTACACGTCTTCCAGTCGCTATTATCCGGCCCGGCTCTTTCCCATTGTTCTGCCCGGCCTGCGAGGCCGTTTGCCATCCGAGGCGCGTTTAAGGCCCGCGTTCCCCTGTCCGTCCGCTTACGCAAAAGGGCCGTAAACATCTGATAATTAATATAAAAAAGCGGGCCGACAAAGTTGACACGGTGTCAACTTTGTCCGCTTTGCCCCCTCACTTCACCGGAATGAACCGCACCGCGACCCCGCCCGAGGCGGCAAGGTGCACGGCCCACGTATCGCCGCCGGTCACCACCTTTTCCTCGATCACGATGTCGTAGGGGTTGTAGTCCCAATGGGCGTGCGGGCCGTCGCGATAGATCTGGGCGCGGTATTTCTTGCCCGGCTCGAGAAAGGACAGCGCCAGTGATACGTCGCGCGGGGTCTCATCGGTGAGTGCGCCGAGGAACCATTCCTTGGACTTGCGCCCCTGCCGTGCCATCGCGATCCACTGGCCGACTTCGCCATCCAATGCGATCGACTGCTCCCAGTCGGCCTCGACGTCCTTGATGAACTGGAAGGCGTCGAGGCGCTTCTCGTAGTTCTCGGGCAGGTCTGCGGCCATCTGGAGCGGGGAGTAGATCGTCACATAGGTCGCCAGCTGCTTGGCTAGCGTCGTCTGCGGGCGGTTTGACGGGTCGCCGCGCGCCATGTCTGGGCGGACCGGCGGGCGCTCGTTGGGGCGCAGGTCGAAGATGCCCGGCGTGTAGTCGAACGGCCCCGCCAGCAGCGCGGTGAAGGACAGCATCGCCTCGTGGCTGGGCGGGTTGGGCGGCGAGCCCCAGGCGTTGAACTCCATCCCCCGCGCGCCCTCGCGGCTCATCCAGTTGGGATAGGTGCGGCGCAGACCCGTGTCCTTCACCGGCTCGTGCGTGTCCATCGCGATCTGGCGCGCGGCGGCGGCCTTGATCACGGTCATGTGGTGATCGATCATCCGCTGGCTGTCGTAATATTCGTAGTGGCGGATGCCCTTGTCATCGACCCACACGGCATCGCCCGCGTCCGAGACATAGCCGGTCTTGACGTAGTGCGAGCCAATCTTGCGCACCAGATCGAGTCCCGCCGCGAGCTGCTTTTCGTAGTTGGTGAGGTTCGCCGAGGTCTCGTGGTGGACGATCAACTGGACGCCCTTGGACGCGGCGTATTTGCTCAAGGCGTCGATGTCGTAATCGGGATAGGCCTCGGTGAAGCTGAAGACATCGCCGTTGTTGAACCAATCGCCGTCCCAGCCCTTGTTCCAGCCTTCGACGAGGACGCCGGAAAAGCCGTGCTTGGCGGCGAAGTCGATATAGCGCCTGGTCTCTGCCGTGGTCGCGCCGTGGTATTTGTTGCTCGCCCAGGTGCGGTCGTTGATGTGCATTGCCCACCAGATGCCGATGTACTTGCCGGGCCTGGCATAGGAGACATCGCCCAATGCATTTGGTTCGTTGAGGTTCAGCACGATGTCGGAATTGATCAGGCCCACCGCCCTGTCGGCGATCTGGATCGTGCGCCAAGGGGAGTTGAAGGGGGCCTTGGTCTTGACCTTGGGCCCGCCCGCCCAGTTCCTGAGGTTTGCCTGAAAATTGCCCGGGCGCAGCTGATCCAGCGACATCGACGAGTAATTCACCAGCGCCGCTTCGTGGATCGCCATGTAGACGCCACCGGGGGTGCGGAAGGTGGACGGCGTGTGCGCGTCGTCGACCTGTCCTGCGGGGGCGATGCGGTAGATATATTCGTTGCGGTTGAACTCGTCTGCGGGAGTATACCACATGGTGGTCTTGTCCCCGACGCCGAACTGGGTCAGTTCCTCGACGATGGCGATGTCGCCTGTGAGCGCGGGCTGTTCCGTCAGCTCGTAGCGAAAGCCGATGCCGGTGTCGAAGGCGCGGAAGCGGACGGTGATGTCGCGCGCGGGACCGTCGGTTTCGGTGCGGAAGGTGACGCCAAGCTCGTTGTGCTGGTCGCGCACCAACCGGCGCTCGCCCCAGGGCTGCTCCCAGGTCGTGTCCTGCGAGGTACGGGTCGATCCGGCGATGGCCATGCCGCGCTCGAACCCGTGGTGCTCGGCGAACAGCATGCCGAGCAGCGAGGGCGCGATCACCTGCTCGCCGTTGAAGGCGACAGCATAGGTCGCGCGGCCGCCGTCGTCGGCCACGGTGACGGTGATGCGGCCATCGGGCGAGGCGAGCGTGAGGCTTTCGGCGGCGGCCGGCGCCGCAG
The DNA here is from genome assembly GCA_013822695.1 of Erythrobacter sp. Classification (GTDB taxonomy): domain Bacteria; phylum Pseudomonadota; class Alphaproteobacteria; order Sphingomonadales; family Sphingomonadaceae; genus Erythrobacter. The sequence goes on from PNKW01000046.1 coordinate 19,044, forward strand.
CCCACGCGATGGCGGCCAGCGCCACGAGGGATTTCCAGTGCTTCGTCATGCGTCCTCTCCTCGCGGCCTCAGGGGCAGCCGCCTCACTTGGTCTCGGTGTAGATGCGGAAGCCCCATGCGGGCAGGTCGAGCGTCTCGCCGCCGGCAAACAGCGCGGGCGCACCGGTCATCGCATCGGTGTAGGTGCCGTGATGGCGCGCGTGGCTGAAGGTGATGGTGTGCGGCCGGGGGCTGAGGTTGAAAACGGCGAAGACCCGCGCGCCCTTATCCCCCCGCGTGAAGGCATAGACGTCGGCAGTCTGGCTGGTCGGCACTTCGACCATGGCCGCCCCGAAGCGCCCGTTGTGGAGCGCCGGGTTCGCGGTCTTCAAGGCGACGAGCTTCTCGAACAGCCCGGTCAGCCGCCCCTCCTTCCACACGATCGGATCACGCTCGAAGAATGCGAGCTTGCGGTCGTTGTCGGCCTCCTGCCCGTTGTAGATCAGCGGCAGGCCGGTGCCCACGAAGGAGAGCGCAATCGCCGCCTCATAGGCAGGGCCGTAGATTTCGGCCGCGGGCCGGTCCCACGAATTCTGGTCGTGGTTCTCGGTATAGACCATGCGCATGGCGGAGTGCGGCCAGCTTTCGCCCTGGTCGGTGTAATAGGCGCGGATCGGCCCTGCCCCCTCGCCGGTGGCGACGAGGCCCTGGATCGCCTCCTTCCACTTCCACGCATAGGTCGCATCGAAGGCACGGGTGTGCAGATCGCGCTGCTCCCATTCGGCGAGCAGGAAGACCGGTTTGATCGCGTTCAATTCGGCGCGGGCGGTTTCCCAGAAGTTCGTCGGCACATAGCCTGCGACGTCGCAGCGGAAGCCGTCGATCCCGTATTCGCGCACCCAGAAGGCGAGGCTCTCGGTCATGTACTGCCTGAGGCCGGCCTGCGAGAAATCGAGGTCCGCCACGTCGGTCCAATCGGTCCCCGCTGGGCTCATCATCGCGCCCTCGGGGGTGCGGGTGTACCATTCGGGATGGCTCTCGGTCAGCGGATTATCAAAGGCCGAATGGTTGGCGACCCAGTCGAGGATCACCTTCAGCCCCAGCCGGTGCGCCTCGTCCACGAAAGCGCGGAACTCGGCCTCGGTGCCCAGCTCGGGATTGACCGCGCGGTAATCGCGCACGGCGTAGGGGCTGCCGAGGCTGCCCTTGCGATTGACCTCTCTGATCGGGTGGACCGGCATCAGCCAGATGATGTCGACGCCCATCGCGGCAAGCCGCGGGAGCTGCTTTTGCGCGGCCTTGAAGGTGCCCTCGGGCGTGAACTGCCGGGTGTTCATCTGGTAAAGCACCGCGTCGCGCGTCCAATCGGCGTTCTCGATCTCGACCACATCGCGGGGCGTGTAATCGGGTTCGGCCAGAGCGGGGGCGGCGGCAAGCGCGCCCGCCAGAAGGGCAATCGTCAGCCGCATCATGCTTGCTCCACTTTCAGTCGCGGCGCTGTCGCACCCTCGCCATCGGCAACGAAGAACGTCGCAACCGCCGCCAGCACGAAGCTCGTTGCCGAAATCGCGAAGGCGTAAACCGGCTCGTCGCCGAACAGGTTGGTGAGCAGGAAGCCGAGCAAGGTCGCCGCCAGAAGCTGCGGCACGACGATGAAGATGTTGAACACCCCCATGTAAATGCCCATCTTTTCCTGCGGCACGCAGCCCGCGAGGATCGCATAGGGCAGCGACACGATCGAGGCCCAGGCAATGCCGATCCCGATCTGCGGGATCCACAAGAGCGCCGGATCGCGCACCAGCAGCATCGCGGCAAAGCCCGCCGCGCCCGCGATCAGGTTGAAGGCGTGGAGGCGGCAGCGGTCGATCTTCGCGGCGATCATCACGAAGCCGAGGGCGGCGGCGGCGGCAAGGCCGTTCCTCACCGATCCCATCAGGCTCCACCAGTCGGCCCCGTTCTGGTAGGCGGCGCTCGCCGCATCGCTCGCGCCGAAGTGGTATTCGGTCACGCCGGGCGTGCCGTAGATCCACAGGCCGAACATCCCGAACCAGCTGAAGAACTGCACCACGGCAAGCTGGCGCATCGTGCGCGGCATGGCGAAGAGGTCGGTGACAACCTCCATGAAACCGCTCTCCTCGCGGCCCTGCCCACGAAGGCTGCCTGCGATCAGCTGCACCACCCCGAAGCCCGCGACCAGCGCGGCGAGCACATAGATGTCCTTGGCGATTTCGATCGAGCCGAGCATGGCCGCGCCGCTCTCACTGCGCGCGAAGTAGACGAACCCGGCAATGGCCAGCCCCGCGAGCACCCACAGCGTCCCGCCCCTGGTGAACTGCGCTGCCGTGCGTGCCGCCGCGCCGACGGTGCCTCGCGGCGTATCGGCCCGCGCGGCCTCAAAGCTGGCGAGTTCCTCGGGCGAATATTCCTTGGTCGTGAACACCGTCCACAGCACCGCCACCAGCAGCGCAGCGCCGCCAAGGTAGAACGACCATTGCACCGTCTGCGGGATCATCCCCTCGGGCGCGGTATTGCTGAGGCCAAGCCAGTTGGTCATCACCCACGGCAGCGCGCCTGCCATCACCGCGCCCGCACCGATGAAGAAGCTCTGCATCGCATAGCCCATCGTGCGCTGACGATCGGGCAGGTTGTCGCCGACAAAGGCGCGGAACGGCTCCATCGTGATGTTGAGCGAGGCGTCCATGATCCACAGCATCCCCGCCGCCACCCACAGCGCGGGCGCGTTGGGCATGACGAACAGCGCGAGGCTCGCCAGCAGTGCACCGATCAGGAAGAACGGGCGGCGACGACCGAAACGCGGACTCCACGTCTTGTCGGACAGGTGCCCGATGATCGGCTGCACGATCAGCCCTGTCATCGGCGCGGCGATCCACAGGATGGCAAGGTCGCCGACATCGGCGCCCAGCGTCTGGAAGATGCGGCTGACATTGCCGTTCTGGAGCTCGAACCCGATCTGGATTCCGAGGAATCCGAAACTCATGTTCCAGATCTGGCCCGCGCTCAGCGCAGGCTTGTGGCCGACATGCGTCATCGTCGCTTTCATCCCTCTCCCCACCGCGCGCCTCCCGGGCGTGACGCGGCTTGGCCTTCCGCCTATGCTGTGCGGATCTTGCGTCCGCGTGGCGGCTTGTCGTGGCCGGGTCGTAGTCTGGACGCCCTGCAAAAATTTGCAAGAAACTTTGCAGGTCAGGGCAGGAAAAATCGGCAGCCCGTCGCATTGAAAACCGCTTTTGCGCGTGAATCAAACAGCTTGAATGGGCTGCGTCCGGCGCCGAAGCCCCGTCACAAAGATTTGCAAAAACTTTCCCAAGCTGTCACAACCCGTGGCGGAGGGAGTAGGGTCATGAAGCGAATCTTCGCGAAGCTCGCGGCTGTGTTGTGCGCGGGTACCGCCTTGGCGGGGGCACCGCTGGCGGCGCAAACGACCCCGGCAAGCGCGCCTGTCGCCCCGCCCATCGCCGAACGCGGGCTCGAGGACGAGATCATCTATTTCGTCCTGCCCGACCGCTTCGCCAATGGCGACCCGCGCAATGACACCGGCGGTCTCGGGGGCGACCGCAAGGGCGGGCCCCTCCAGCACGGCTTCGATCCGACCCACAAGGGGTTCTACCACGGCGGCGACCTCAAGGGGCTGACCGCCAAGCTCGACTACATCCAGGGCATGGGCGTCACCGCGATCTGGTTCGCGCCGATCTTCAAGAACAAGCCGGTGCAGGGCCGTCCGGGCGAGGAGAGCGCGGGCTATCACGGCTACTGGGTGACCGATTTCACCCAGGTCGATCCGCATTTCGGGACCAATGCCGAATTCAAGGCCTTCGTCGATGCCGCTCATGCGCGCGGCATGAAGGTCTATATGGACATCATCATCAACCACACCGCCGACGTGATCGGCTATGCCGAGGGCGAGGCGGCAGGCTACCGCTATCGCAGCAAGGGCGAATATCCCTTCTCGCGCCGCGGCGGTGTTGGCGGGAAGGCAATCAACGAGGGCTTTGGCGGAGACACCGACCCCGATCCCGCCAATTGGGCCAAGCTTACCGACCCTTCCTTCGCCTACACGCCGGTCGTGCCCGATGCGGAGAAGGACGTGAAGGTCCCCGCCTGGCTCAATGACGTGACGCTCTACCACAACCGCGGCAACTCCCACTGGATCGGCGAGAGCAGCCTCTATGGCGACTTCTCGGGGCTCGACGATCTCGCGACCGAGAACCCGCGCGTGGTCAGCGGCATGATCGACATCTTCGGCCAGTGGATCGATGATTACGGGATCGACGGCTACCGCATCGACACCGCCAAGCACGTGAACCCCGCGTTCTGGCAGGCCTTCACGCCCGCGATCCTGCAGCGCGCCCATGCCAGGGGCATCAAGCACTTCCACATCTTCGGCGAGATCGCCTACGAGGAACCCACCGCCACCATCGCCGCGCAGGTGATGGCGCAGAGCGGGTTGCCCTATGCGCTCGACATGGGCTTCGCGAAAGCCGCGCAACTGGTGGCATCGGGCAAGGCGGGCCCCCGCCTGATGGCCGAATTCCTCGATCAGGACGCGATCTACCCCGGCGACGCGAAGACCGCGCTGGGCTTGCCGACCTTCCTCGGCAACCACGATTTCGGGCGCTTTTCGATGTTCGTGCGCGACATGAGCGGCAATGCCGATGAGGCGACGCTGCTCGCGCGCGTCAAGCTCGGCCATGCGATGATGTTCCTGCTGCGCGGGGTACCGACGGTCTATTACGGGGACGAACAGGGCTTCATCTCCGACGGCAATGACCAGCTGGCGCGCGAGGACATGTTCCCCAGCGTGACCGCCTTCTACAACGACAACAACCTTGTCGGCAGCGACGCGACCACGGCTGAGGACAATTTCGATCCCGCTCACCCGCTCTATCGCCTGATCGCCGAGCTTTCCGCCGCCCGCACCGCGGCCCCGGCGCTGCGCCGCGGCCTCACTACGGTGCGCGCCTTTACCGAAGCCGGCCCCGGCCTGCTCGCGGTCGAGCGCCACCATCCCGAAACCGGACAGCGCATTCTGGCGCTGTTCAACACCGGCGAAAGCCCACTTTCGCAAAGCATCGAGGTAAGCTACGCGGCGCGCGGCGTCGCACCCCTCATTGGCCCCTGCCCTGCCGCGCTCGCCGCACCCGGGGCGGTCTCGGTCACGCTACCCGCATTCGGCTTTGCCGCCTGCATTCTGGAGTCCGACGACTGATGGCAACCGCTCTTGCCGACACCGCTGTTGCCACCGACGCCCCGCTTGCGTGGTGGCGCGGCGCGGTCATCTACCAGATCTACCCGCGCTCCTTCCGCGACACCAATGGTGACGGGATCGGCGATCTTGCCGGCATCGCCGAGCGGCTCGACTACATCGCCGATCTGGGCGTCGACGGCATCTGGATCTCGCCCTTCTTCACCTCGCCGATGAAGGATTTCGGCTACGATGTGGCCGACTATTGCGGGATCGACCCGAGCTTCGGCACCTTCGCCGATTTCGACCGGATCATCGAGAAGGCGCACGCGCTCGGCCTCAAGGTGATCATCGATCAGGTCTATTCGCACACCTCGGACGAGCACGCGTGGTTCCAGGAGAGCCGCGCCGATCGCGCCAATTCCAAGGCCGACTGGTATGTCTGGGCCGATCCCAAGCCCGACGGCTCGCCCCCGTCGAACTGGCAATCGGTGTTCGGCGGCTCGGCCTGGCAGTGGGACGGGCCGAGGAAGCAGTATTACCTGCACAATTTCCTGACCTCGCAGCCCGATCTCAACGTCCACAACCCGGATGTGCAGAAAGCGCTGCTCGATGTCGCGCGGTTCTGGCTGGCGCGCGGGGTGGACGGGTTCCGCTTGGATGCATTGAACTTCTCGATGCATGATCCCGAACTGCGGGATAACCCGCCGAGCGGCACGCCGATGGAGCTGGTTACCCGGCCCTTCGACATGCAGATCAAGCAGTACAACCAGTCCCACCCGGACATCGTCGCCTTCCTCGAACGCATCCGCCAGACGCTGGACGAGTTCCCGGGCCGCTTCACCGTCGCCGAAGTCGGCGGACCCGAGCCGCTGGCCGAGATGAAGGCCTTCACCGCGGGCGGCAAGCGCCTCGATTCCGCCTACAACTTCGATTTCCTCTACGCCCCGCGCCTCACCGCAGCCCTGGTGCGTGCCAGCCTCTCGCAGTGGAGCGGGGAGCCGGGCGAGGGCTGGCCTTCGTGGGCCTTCTCCAACCACGATGCTCCGCGCGCCGTGACCCGCTGGACACTGGACGGCGACATGGCGCGCGCCGGCCGTCTCAACCTGCTGCTGCTGCTCAGCCTTCGCGGCAATCCGATCATCTACCAGGGCGAGGAACTGGGCCTGCCGCAGGGCGAGGTCGCCTTCGAGGATCTGCAGGATCCCGAGGCAATCGTGAACTGGCCGCACACGCTGGGCCGAGACGGCGCGCGCACTCCGATGCCGTGGCAGGCGAGCGCGCCGCAGGCCGGCTTCTCGAGCGCCAACCGGACGTGGCTGAAGCTCGATCCGGTGCACACCGGTTTTGCCGTCGACAAGCAGGCCGAAGACCCGGCCTCGACCCTCGGCTATGCGCGCGCGCTGCTGGCCGCGCGGCGCGGGGCTCCGGCGCTGGTGAGTGGCGCGATCGCGCTGCTCGACAGCCCCGAAGATATCCTCGCCTTTCTGCGTGAGGACGAGGCCGGGCAGGTGCTGTGCGTCTTCAATCTCGGTGAAGGGCCCGGTCACTGGAGCGCTCCCGATCGTCTCGGCCCGCTGACGCTGATCGCGACCGAAAGCCATGTCGGCGGCGGGGCCATGCCCGAGGCGCTGGCGCCCGGCACCGGCTACTGGGCCCGCGTGCAGGGGAACTGATGGCCGACAACCCTTCTCTTTCCTCGCGGCGCAGCGCCACGCTCGAGGATATCGCGCGCGAGGCGGGGGTCTCGATCTCGACCGTCAGCCGCGCGCTGAACGACAGTCCTTCGGTCAAGCGCCGCACCAAGCAGCAGATCTGGCAGATCGCCCGCGCGCATGACTACGAGTTCCGCGCCAGCATGCCGAGCGGGCCGATTGGCGCCGATGCAACGCTCGCGGTGGTCGTCCCTGCGCCGCAGGGGCGCGACGGGCGGGTGTCGGACCCCTTCTTCCTCGAACTCCTCGCCGGGATCGCCGAGGCCGCGCGCGAGCGCAATGCCGACCTCATCATCAGTCACCTCGCCCCGCGCGCCGCGGGCGATCTCGACTATGCGATGAGCACCAGTCGCGCGACGGGCGTGATCTTCATCGGCCAATCCTCGCTCCATCACGAATTCAACGCGCTCGCGGCGCGCGAGAACCGCTTCGTGGTGTGGGGCGCCGAGTTTCCCGATGCGCAATATTGCGTGATCGGATCGGACAACCTTGCCGGCGGCAGGCGCGCAACCTCGCACCTCGCGCGGCTCGGGCGGCGGCGCATCGCCTTCCTCGGCGACAGCGAAGCGCCTGAGGCCGAACAGCGCCTGCGCGGATACAAGCAGGCGCTGGAGCAGGCAGGCATCCCCTTCGATGACGAGCTGGTCGTCCCCGCCCATTTCGAGGTCCACTCCGCCGAGGCGGCGGTGCGCAGCGCGCTCGCCCGCGGCCTGAGGTTCGACGCGATCTTTGCGGCTTCCGACCTCATCGCCATAGGCGCGATCCGGGCGCTGACCCGTTCAGGCATGCGGGTGCCCGAGGATGTCTCGGTGGTGGGATACGACAACATCCCCGCCGCCCGCCTCGTCACCCCGCAGCTCACCACCATCGATCAGGACGCCAACCTTGCCGGGCGCATGCTGGTCTCCAAGCTGATCGACAAGGGCGATGGCCCGGCGATCTCGCAGCGGCTTGAAACAAGCCTGCTGATCCGCGAAAGCTGCGGGGGATGAGCGACGCGGCTGCCCCCTTGAAGTCCATCACCATCGTCGGCGGCGGCAGCGCGGGGTGGATGGCTGCCGCCGCGCTTGCGCAGGCGGTTGGGGTCGCGTGCAGCATCACCCTGATCGAGAGCGAGGCG
>PNKW01000047.1 GCA_013822695.1 Erythrobacter sp.
GGTCAATGCCTTGAAGACCGATCGCGAGGGGCTGACGCTCCCCGAACCGGGCGAGGTTCTCGCCAGCGCGCAGGGGCTGCGCTTTGCTTCGGGCACGCAGGTCGAACAATGGGAGGCCTACGAGCAGGGCCTCATCGAAATTCAGGACCTGGGCTCCCAGCTGATTGTCGAGGCGCTGCCCGTCAGCCCCGGCGACACGATCATCGACCTGTGCGCAGGCGGCGGGGGCAAGACTCTGGCGCTCGCCGCAAGGCTCGGCAATGCGGCGAGCATCATCGCTGCCGATACCGACAAGCGGCGCCTTGGCAACCTTGCCCCCCGCGCCGCGCGCGCGGGGGCGGCGGTCGATCACACCGTGCTGCTCGACCCGGGCAGCGAGATGCGCACGCTCCACCCCTGGGTGGCCAAGGCCGATCACGTGCTGGTCGATGCGCCGTGCTCGGGCAGCGGGACCTGGCGGCGCAGCCCTGAAGGGCGGTGGCGACTCGACCCGGCCGAACTCGCGCGCCTTAACCATCTGCAGGACCACGTGCTCGATATTGCAGCGCATCTGGTGCGCCCCGGGGGCTCGATCGCCTTCGTCACCTGCTCGGTGCTCGATGCCGAAGGGCCGGACCGCGCCGCCGCCTTTGTCGCGCGTCATCCGGGGTGGACGGTCGAGGATCTGACGCTGCCTTTCGGCACCCCGCGCGGTGCAGGAATGCGCCTCGATCCGCTCCATCACGGCACGGATGGTTTTTTCATCGCATGCCTTCGTTCACCATGATAGGCTCTGGTGTTATGACCCAGCCGTCCGGTTCCCGGTCTCAAGCACTGAAGGAGCTTCTGATGCGTTTTGCGCCTGCTGCTGCCGCTCTCTCGCTGTGTCTCGCCATGACGGCGAGTATCTCGCTGGCAGGCGACGATGCGGCGCCCGATCCGCGCGCGGCGGCGCTGATTGCGCAGGGACAGGCCTTGCTGGCCGGCGGCGAACCGCAGGCCGCGACCGACGCCTTCGAGGCCGCGCTGGCGGTCGATCCGGGCTATACTCCGATCTTCGTCAATCTCGCCGATGCCGCGCGCCAGCAGGGTTTGCAGGGCAAGGCGATCCGCTACTACCGCGAGGCGCTGGAGCGCGATCCGGGCAACTTCGCCGCGATCTCGGGCGAGGGCGCGGCGCTGGTCGAGAAGGGCGCGCTGGAAAAGGCCAAGCGCAACCTCGCCAAGCTGCAATCGCTGTGCGGCGATGAATGCCCCGAAACGGTAGCCCTGCAATCGACCATCGCCCGCGGCGCGCCCGCAAGGCTTGCGGTGGAGAGCAAGGGCGACGGGGCGACCTCGAACTGAGTCGTCAGATCAGCCCCCGGAATTCCGCCAGCACTTCCTCGTAAACCGCCCGCTTGAAGGGCACGATCACCTCGGGCAGCAGCCCCGGCTCGATCCAGCGCCATTCGTTGAATTCGGGCGGATCATGCGCCTCGAGGTTCACATCCGCGTCCTGCCCCAGGAAGCGGCCGAGGAACCAGTGCTGCTCCTGCCCGCGATACTTGCCTTTCCACACCTTGCCGAGGAGCTCGGGCGGCAGGTCGTAGCGGATCGGCTGCGAGGCCTGCGCCAGCACTTCGACCATGTGCGCAGCAACGCCCACTTCCTCTTCAAGCTCGCGCAAGGCGGCTGCGCGAACATCCTCGCCCTTGTCGATCCCGCCTTGGGGCATCTGCCAGAAGCCGTGCGCCGAAGGGTCGATGCGCTGGCCGACGAAGACGAGGCCCGCCGCGTTCACCAGCATGAAGCCGGCGCAGGGGCGGTAGGGGAGGCTCTCGGGGTCGATCACGCGGGGTTGCCCAGCATGAACTTCATGGCCGCGACGATACGTTCGAGGTCGCGCTGGGTCGAAGGCACCATCTGCCTGAGGTTGGTGAAGGAGTGCGTCACCCCGCGCATCTCGATGAAGACGCAGTCGCGCCCTGCGTCCACGAGCGCCTTGGCATAGGCGCGGCCCGAATCGCGGATCGGATCGAGGCTGGCGGTGACGACAATGGTCGGCGGGGCGGCGGAATGGTCGCCAAGGATCGGGAAGCCGCGCGGGTCATTGCGGTCGGCACCGTAGGCGGCGTCGAAGAAGCCCATGGTTTCGGCGGTGAGGACGAAGCCTTCGCCGAATTGCGCCATGCTGGCCGAGCCATTCGCATCGGCCACCAGCGGAAAGATCGGCACCTGCAGCAGCACGGGGACAGCGGCGGGACTGGCGCCCAGCAGCTGGCTCACCACCACCGTCGCATTGCCGCCCGCAGAATCGCCGATGGTGACGATGCCGCTCGCCGTCAGGCCCAGTTCGGCGGGCGAGGAGGCCACCCAGCGCGTCGCCGCCTCGCAATCGTGGATCGCGGCGGGGAAGGGGGCCTCGGGCGCCCGGGCAAAGTGGACCGCCACCAGCGGCAGATCGGCGAGCGCGGCGATCTCGGTGCACAGCGCGTGGTGGGTGTCGAGGTCGCCGATCACGAAGCCGCCGCCGTGGTAGAAGGCGATCACCGGCGTCGGCCCCTCGCGTGTCTCGCGCGCGTCGTAGAGCCTGAGCCGGATGTCGCCGTTCGGGCCGTGGCACACGAGGTCGCGGATCACCGGCAGCGCGCGCGCCGGGCGGTCGGCGAGGTTGTGCAGCGCCTGATAGGAGGCGCGCGCCTCTTCCAGCGTCATGTCCACGATCTTCGGCCCGTTCACCTGCGCCATCATGTCGAGGAAGGCCTTCATGTCGGGGCGGATGTAGGGCGCTTGCGTCATCGTGGTTCTCTCCCGTGTCTTTGGCGGTGCGATAGGCGAGGGCGGGCACCTTCGCCAAGCGCATTTGCACTCGCGCGGGCGCGCGCGGCGCGCTAGCCTTGGAAGCGATGGACAATCTGACACATAGCCTTGTCGGCGCGGTCATGGGGCAGGCGGGGCTGAAGCGGACGACCGGCCTCGCCATGCCCGCGCTGATCATCGGCGCGAACCTGCCGGACGTGGACGCGGCGTGCTTCTTCTGGCTGCACGGCACCGAGCACCTCGCCTTCCGCAGAGGCATCACCCACGGCCCGCCCGCGTTGGTGTTGCTGCCGTTGGTGTTGGCGGGGATGTTGTGGGGTTGGGACCGCTGGCAGTGGAAGCGAGGGACTCGGCCCGAGGCTCGGCTGCCGGTGCGGTTCGGCTGGCTTTACCTGATGGCCTTCATCGGCTGCCTCAGCCACCCGTTCTTCGATTGGCTCAATGTGTACGGTATCCGGTTGCTGGAGCCGTTCTCCTCGCAATGGTTCTACGGCGACACGCTGTTCATCATCGACCCGTGGCTGTGGGCGATGCTGATCGCGGCGGTTTGGGTTTCGCGGCGGCGGGAGAGGGCGGAGGCGCTTGCTTGGGCGCGGCCCGCGCAGGTAGGAATTGCGGCAGGGTTGGCTTACATCGGGATGAATTGGGCGATTTCTGCGCGCGCCTCTGAGGAAGCCAATCGCGCCGCACAATGGACCAAATTCGAATTCCTTGAGCATGGGCATGCCGTTATTGCGAGCCCGGTCCCTCTCCAATTCTGGAAGCGGCAGACAATCTATTCGAGCTACACTCAGCGATATCGCCTCGGCGACTGGTCCGCCTTTAGCGGACTGGCGAGCGCGGCCCTCACCCCCGGTCAGCCATGTAACTGGAAGCTTGAATATTTCGAGGGCAAGCTCGGCGCGCAAGCCGACGCCTTCCTGTTCTGGTCGCGCGCGCCCTTCCTCACCCGCGCGGCTGACGGCTCGGTGGTGCTGCGCGACGCGCGCTTCACCGATCCGCGGGTGGGGGACAGGTTCGCCCTCGCGCTGCCGGATGTGAAGTGTGAGGAACTTCCAACGCCCTAGCCGCGTTGCGCCAGTCTACTCCCCTCCTCTTTAGAGGAGGGGTCGGGGGTGGTGGCGCGGCGCGGCAGCGTCGCGCATCGCCTCCGGCACCACCCCGCTGCGACTAGGCTCGCTGCGCTCACCAAGTCTCGCGCCCCTCCTCTCAAGAGGAGGGGGAAGGTAGTTCAATGACCCAAATCGTATGGCTGCGGCGCGATCTGCGCCTTGCCGACAATCCCGCGCTCTACCACGCCGCCAAGGCTGGCCCTGTTGTGGCGGTCTATGTGCTCGACGACGAGGCGCCCAAGCACCACGCCTATGGCGGGGCCTCGCGCTGGTGGCTGCATCATTCGCTGGCGAGTTTGTCGCGCAGCCTCGAAGCCAAGGGCAGCAAGCTGATCCTGCGGCGCGGGGAGGCGGTGGCCGAGCTGACCAAGCTCGCCGCCGAAACCGGCGCCACCACCATCCACGCCAATTGCCATTACGAACCCTGGTGGCTCAATGCCGAGCGAAAGCTGGGCAAGAGCCTCGATCTGCAACTCCACCACGGCAATTACTTGATGCCCCCCGGCTCGATCACCACCGGAACCGGCGGGCAGTACAAGATCTATACCCCCTTCAGCCGCGCCGTCCGCGCCGAGTTCCCGCCGCGCGATGAACTCCCCGCGCCCGAGCGTCTGGAGGCGCCCGAAACTTGGCCCGCCTCCGACGATCTGGCCTCGTGGAACCTCCTCCCCACCAAGCCCGACTGGGCGGGCGGTATGCGCGAATTTTGGCAGGTTGGCGAGGAGGCCGCCCACGCGCGCCTCGCCGCATGGGCAGCCGACGTCGACGACTATGACGACAAGCGCAATCTGCCGAGCGTCGACAAGGTCTCGCGCCTCTCGCCGCATCTGCATTTCGGCGAGATTTCGCCGATCCAGATCTGGCACCGGTTCAAGGACCGCTCCTCCAAGGGCTGGGCAACCTATGAAGGCGAGCTGATCTGGCGCGACTATTCGCAGAATGCGATCCTGCAATTCCCCGCCTATGCCACCCAGAACTACCGCGAGGATTTCGACCGCTTCCCCTGGCGCGATCCCGCCATCGACCCCGCCGCCGCGCGCGATCTGAAAGCGTGGCAAGAGGGCCGCACCGGCTACCCGATCGTCGATGCCGGGATGCGCCAGCTGTGGCAGACCGGGTGGATGCACAACCGCGTGCGGATGATCACTGCGAGCTTCCTCATCAAGCACCTGCTGATCGACTGGCGCGAGGGCGAGAAGTGGTTCTGGGACACGCTGTGCGATGCCGACTACGCCTCCAACGCCACCAACTGGCAGTGGACCGCGGGGACGGGGGTCGATTCCAACATGTTCAGCCGGATCATGGCGCCGCTCTCGCAGTCGGAAAAGTTCGATGCGGCGCGCTATATCCGCACCTATGTCCCGGAACTGAAGGGGATCGATGAACCTTATGTCCATGACCCGGAAGAGTTTGGGCGCAGGCCCGCAGGCTATCCGCGCAAGATCGTCGCGCACCGCGCCGCGCGCGAGCGGGCGCTGGCGGCGTTGAAGACGATCAAGGCCGGCTAGGGGGACTTGCCGAGGGCCCGACGCAGCGCCTATGCCGCTCGCCACAACAATGGCGAGAGGGTGACATCATGGGCATTTTCAAGGGCGCGGTTTCGGGTCTGGCACTGGCGGTGCTGCTGGCGGGCACCGGTTTGCAGGCCAAGGAGCAAGGCCCCGAAGCTCCGGTCGCGCGGCTCACCCAGCCGCCTGCGCGCGACCAGTCCGAATTGCAGGTGCTGTTCTGGTCCGATGCCCAGCGCGAAGAGCGTTTCCGGGTGATGGAGCAGTGGTTCGCCGGCCACGAAGTCGCCGCCGCCGCCACGCCGCGCGCACTGCCCAAGGGTGAGCCGCTCAGCGCCGAATTGCAGGCCGACCTCGCCAAGCTGATGGCGGAAAGCAACGCTGCCGGGATCATGGTGCTGAAGGATGGCAAGATCCGCTACGAAGCCTATGGCCTCGGCCTCGGGCCCACGGATCGCTGGACGAGCTTTTCGGTTGCCAAGAGTTTCACCTCGACGCTGCTCGGCGCGGCGATCAAGGATGGCTTCATCGCCAGCCTCGATGATCCGGTGACCAAGTATATCCCCGGCCTTGCGGGCAGCGCCTATGAGGGCGTCACCGTCAGGCAGCTCGCCACCATGACCAGCGGGGTCAAGTGGAACGAGGACTACACTGATCCCAATTCCGATGTCGCGCAGATGGCGCGGTTCGTGGTGGAATATGGCCCCGAAGCGATCGTTGCGCAGATGAAGGCGCTCCCGCGTGAGGCCGAGCCGGGGCAGAAGTGGGTCTACAAGACCGGCGAGACAAATCTCATCGGCGTGCTGGTCGAAAATGCCGTGGGCAAGCCGCTTGCAGAATATGCCAAGACCAGGATCGTCGACCCGGCAGGCTTCGAAGGCGACCTGTTCTGGATGGTCGACCCGCGCGGCGGCAATATTGGCGGGTGCTGCCTCTCGATCCGCCTCGCCGACTATGCCCGCATGGGCCAGTTCGCGCTCGAGGGCGGCGCAGGCGTGGTGCCGGAGGGCTGGTTTGCCGAAGCGGGCAAGGCGCAGGTCGAGTTCGGCCCGCAGGCGCCTGGCTTCGGCTATGGCTACCAGTGGTGGGCCTATCCCTTCGGCAGCTACGGCGCGCAAGGGATTTTCGGGCAGGCGATCACGCTGGTGCCGGCCAAGAACCTGGTGGTGGCGATCGTCAGCAACTGGCCGACCGCAACCTCGCCGGGCGGCCGTGCCGACGCGCGCGAGGTGGTGGCGAAGATCGCGCTCACGGTAGAGTAGGGGCGACCTGCCCCCGGGCCGCCGTCAAAACGTCTGGCGATAGACCCCGGCAGCGCTGGTGTAGCGTTGCAGGATGTTGTCGTGGACGATCGGGCTGAGCAGCTCGCTGAACGCGCAGCCGACGATGCAACTGTCCCACCACACCACCTCGGCCTGAAGCGATTCGAGGCCGGGCAGGGTCAGCCAGCACATCTGGCCTTCGTGCATGCGGTTGATCGAGGCGGCCGAGAAGCCCGAGATCGACAGATCGTGGACCACGCTCTGGAACGCTCGGCCGCCCGAGGCGCGCAAGGTGGCGGGGATCGTCAGTCGGGTGCGCGGGCCGCAGCGATCTTCCTGCGAAGCGGTGCGGTAGGGATCGGTAGTGGGCGGCATTGCCGTTGGCCTTGTGTCGAAGCGGGCGGTCTCTCGGGGCGGTTTGGTCCGTATGAGACTTTGCGCCCGCTTCCCTTAAGCGAAGCCTCCGGAAAACGGTAAACGCCGGATTAAGCAAGAATCCCAGGTGCGGGAACGCCGCTGCTTCAGCCGATGCGCTCGCGGTGCAGGCCCTCGAAGCCCTCGGCCAGCAGTGCCGTCAGGCGATCTGCGACCACTTCGGGCCCCTTGAGCTTGGAGGCGTCCTCGCCCGGATAGGCGCGCGCGCGCATCTCGGTGCGGGTTGCGCCGGGATCGATGATTGCAACACGCAGGGGCGACAGGCGCTCGACCTCGGCGGCGTAGGTTTCGAGCAAGTTCTCGAACGCGGCCTTGGTCGCGCTGTAGGCCCCCCAGTAGGGACGAGGGTTTGCAGCGACCGAGCTGGTCAGGCCGACAATCTTGCCCGCCTTGGCACGGCGCAGCAACGGATCGAACCCGGCGATCAGCGCCTGGGCCGAGACCAGATTGGTGAGCAGCGCCTGATTGAACTGCTTGGGCTCCATCTGCGAGGCCGGGGTCAGCTCGGGGAGGTAGGCCGCGGCGAGCACCATGATGTCAAGCGTGTCCCAGCGCCCCGCGATGGCCGCGGCAAGGCGGCTGACGGCGTCAGGCTCGGTCAGGTCGAGCGGGGCGATGGTCGAGGTTCCGCCCAAAGCGTGGATCGCGTCTTCCACCTCCTCGAGCGCCTTGACCTTGCGCGCGACGAGGATGACATGCGCGCCCGCGGCGGCAAGCGCCTTGGCGGTGGCAGCGCCGATGCCGCGGCTCGCCCCGGTGACGAGCGCGGTCTGGCCGGCGAGCGGCTTGGCAGTGGTGGTTTCGGTCATGGGTTGTCAGGCAGCCTTGGGATCAGCGAAGGGAAGCTGGGCGCTCCTGGCCTCGGCCCGCGCGAGGTCGGTGAGCGAGGTGGGATATTCGCCGGTGAAGCAGGCGTCGCAGAATTGCGGGGCACTCTTGTCACGCCCCTGCTTGCCGACCGCGCGGTAGAGCCCGTCGATCGAGATGAAGGCAAGGCTGTCGGCCTTGATGAATTCGCGCATCGGCTCCAGCTCCATGCGCGCGGCGAGCAGCTTGGAGCGTTCGGGCGTATCGACCCCGTAGAAGCAGGAATGCGCGGTTGGCGGGCTGGCGACGCGGAAGTGGACCTCGCTGGCACCGGCCTCGCGCATCATCTCGACGATCTTGAGGCTGGTGGTGCCGCGCACGATGGAGTCGTCGATCAGCACGATGCGCTTGCCTTCGACCAGCGCGCGGTTGGCGTTGTGCTTGCGCTTGACGCTCGAATGGCGCTGTCCGTCACCCGGCTGGATGAAGGTGCGCCCGACATAGTGCGAGCGGATGATCCCAAGCTCGAAGGGCAGGCCCGATTGCTGGGCAAAGCCGATTGCTGCGGGCACCCCGCTGTCGGGCACCGGAACCACGAGGTCGGCATTGCACGGGGCTTCGATCGCGAGCTCTACCCCGATGGCCTTCCTCGCCTCGTAGACGCTGCGGCCCGCGAACACAGAATCGGGCCGGCTGAAATAGACGTGCTCGAAGATGCAGGGGCGCGGGGCCGGGCTGCCGAAGGGGCGCACGGAGCGGATATCGCCTGCGAAATCGACCAGCACCAGCTCGCCCGGCTCGATCTCGCGGATCAGTTCGGCCCCGACGACGTCGAAGGCGACGGTTTCGGAGGCAAACAGGATCGCGTCGCCGAGGCGCCCCATCACCAGCGGGCGGATGCCGAGCGGGTCGCGGCAGGCGATCATGCCCTCGGGGGTCATCACGATCAGCGCATAGGCACCCTCGACCAGCCGCAGTGCATCGACCAGTCGGTCGGCGATGGTGGGATAGCGGCTGGTGGCGACAAGGTGGATGATCACCTCGGTGTCGGAGGTCGACTGGAAGATCGAACCCTTGTTCACGAGGTCCGCGCGCAGCATCATCGCGTTGGAGATATTGCCGTTATGCGCCACCGCAAAGCCGCCGCTCGCCAGTTCGGCGTAGAGCGGCTGGACGTTGCGCAGGCCCGATCCGCCCGTGGTCGAATAGCGCACATGGCCTGCCGCCATATGGCCGGGCAGGGCGGCGATTGCCTCGGAGGAGGAGAAATTCTCGGCGACATGGCCAAGCCCGCGGCTGGCGTAGAATTCGCTGCCGTCGAAGCTGACGATCCCGGCCGCTTCCTGCCCGCGGTGCTGGAGCGCGTGGAGACCAAGCGCCGTCATCGCTGCGGCATCATTCGCGCGGATCGCGCCGAAGATCCCGCATTCCTCCCGCAGCTTGTCGCCATCGGCGTCGAGGAAGGGATGGGTTACATTCAGGAGGCTCATCGGCATCACCAGACCTGTTCGCGTGCACACCCGCGTTGGCGCAACGCCCCAATGGCGATGTGACGGATCAATTACAAGGGAAAGGAGCCCCGCCTTGCCCGGCTTTTTGGCGACCGGCGTGTGACACCCACGCCCGGGGGAGAGCACGCCCGCAGGGATTGCCGCGCGGGCTGCGGCACCCTACATGCGGCGGCAACCTCCTCTATGGGCGCACCTTACCGCACATGCTCTCCCCCTTCGAATGGATGATCGCCAAACGCTACCTCTGGCCGGGCAAGGGGGAGGCGTTCATTGCGCTGGTCGCGGCGATTTCGGTCGGCGTGGTCTCGCTTTCGGTCGCGCTGCTGGTGGTCGTGATGAGCGTCATGAACGGCTTTCGCGGCGAGCTGCTCGACAAGATCACGGGCCTCAACGGCCACGCGGTGGTGCAGGCGGTCGGCGGCCGGATCGATGACTGGCAGGGCGTGATGGCCAAGCTCGAGCAAGCTCCCGGCGTGGTGTCGGCGACCCCGATGATCGAAAAGCCGCTGCTGGTGAGCCACAACGGCAATGTCGAGGGTATCCTGCTGCGCGGCCAGACCGACAAGGATCTCGCCGGTTTGCGCGACAAGGTGCTGCTCGGCGATATCGCGGGGCTTACGCAGCCGCCCGCACCCGAGGGCTTCGCGCGCGTCGCGGTCGGCAGCCGATTGGCGCAGAACCTCGGCATGCGGGTGGGCGACGTGATCACCATCATCAACCCCGCGGGCCGCTCCACCCCCTTCGGCACCACCCCACGCCAGGTGCCTTATGAAGTGGGCGCGATCTTCGAGGTGGGGATTTCGACCTTCGACGAGAAGTTCATCATGCTCCCGCTCGCCGAAGCGCAGAGCCTGCTGCTGATGGGCGATTCGGTGGCGCAGATCGAGGTCAATGTCGACAATCCCGACAAGGTCGGCGAGATCCTCGCGCCGGTGAGGGAGCAGCTTTCGGGCAACACCGTTATCTCGGACTGGAAGTCGATGAACTCGGCGCTGTTCGAGGCGCTGCAGGTCGAGCGCGTGGCGATGTTCTTCGCACTCAGTTTCATGGTGGTTGTCGCCTCGTTCAACATTCTTTCGAGCCTCGTGATGCTGGTGCGCGCCAAGACTCGCGACATCGCGATCATGCGCACGATGGGCGCAACGCGGCGCAGCCTGCTCAAGATCTTCGTCACCACCGGCACCACCATCGGCGTAATCGGGACAGGAACTGGGCTGATTTTAGGATCGATCATCCTGTTTTTCCGCGAGCCGATTGTGGCGGGTATCGCCTTTGTCACCGGCCAGCAGATCTGGGACCCCGAGGTGCGCTTCCTCTCCACGCTCCCGTCGCGCACCGATCCGTGGGAGGTGTTCGGCATAGTGTGCCTCGCGCTCGGCATGAGCTTTCTGGCGACGCTCTATCCGGCCTTGAAGGCGGCCAATACCGATCCGGTGCAGGTGCTGCGCTATGAGTGATATCGTTGTCCTTAAAGGCCTGAAGCGCAGCTTCGAACAGGGGGGCGAGCGGATCGAGGTGCTGCGCGGGGTCGACCTTGCGATTGCACCGGGCGAGATCGTCGCGCTGCTCGGCCCCTCGGGCTCGGGCAAGTCTACGATGCTGCAAGCCGTGGGGCTGCTGGAGGGCGGCTTCGAAGGCGCGATCAGCATCGCCGGCACCGCGGCCGAGGCGCTGGCAGGCGATGCGCGCACCAAGCTGCGGCGCGAGCATCTCGGCTTTGTCTACCAATTCCACCACCTCCTCCCCGATTTCGATGCGCGCGAGAATGTGGTGATGCCGCAGATGATCCTCGGCCGCGCCCGCGCCGATGCGGAGGCGCGGGCCCACAGCCTGCTCACCAGCCTCGGGCTCGGCCACCGGCTGACCCACCGCCCCAGCCAGCTTTCGGGCGGCGAGCAGCAGCGCGTCGCGGTCGCCCGCGCGCTCGCCAACCGACCGACGCTGGTGCTGGCGGACGAGCCGACCGGCAACCTTGATGAACACACCGCTGACACCGTCCTCGCCCAGTTCCTCGCGCTGGTGCGGGGCGAGGGCAGCGCCGCGCTGGTCGCCACGCACAATGAACGCCTCGCCGCGAAGATGGACCGCGTCGTGCGACTCAAGGAAGGCGTGCTGATCTGACGGTTAGGCGGAGCGCGTGGCCGCTTGGCCGGATTGCGCTGGCGACGCAGGTCGCTTTGTCTAGTTTGCCGTCAGGAGGGACTGAACCATGATCGTCGAACTCGCTGCCGTTCTGCTTGCAACCGCGCAGGCGACAACCCCCGCTGCACCACCATCGCCGCCGCCGCCGCCCGTTTGCGCCAGCGCCGCGCATGCCGGGTTCGATTTCTGGGTGGGCGAGTGGGATGTTTTCCCCGCCGGCTCCGATACCGCCATCGCCCGCAGCCGGATCGAACGCACCGCCAGCGGCTGTGCAATCCGCGAGACATGGATGCCCCTGCCCGGTGGCGGGGGCACCAGTATCACGCTGCTCAATCACCGCACAGGGCGCTGGGAGCAGGTGTGGATCGGGGGCGATGGCAAGCGCGTCGATTTCGAGGGCGGACTCTCCGATGGCGCAATGGTGCTGACTGGCTACTGGGACGGGGTCGGGCCTGCGGGTGTAGACCAGATCATTCGCATGACCTACTCCCCGCAAGGCGATGGTTCGGTGCGTCAGTTTGGAGAGGCCTCGACGGATCACGGCAGAACGTGGCAGACCAGCTTCGATTTCATCTACCGCCCGAAAAAGGACTGAGCCGCGATGACCACGATTGCCGATTTCACGGTCACCACCAATCGCGGGGCCGAACTCGATCTGTCCGGCAAGCTCGGCACAGTGCTGCTGGTGGTGAACACCGCGAGCAAGTGCGGCTTCACGCCCCAGTATGACGGGCTCGAGAAGCTCTATCAGGCCTACAAGGACAGGGGCTTTGAAGTGCTCGGCTTCCCTTGCAACCAGTTCGGCGCGCAGGAGCCCGGCAATGCCAAGGAGATCGAGCAGTTCTGCAAGGTCAATTTCGGCGTCACCTTTCCGCTGATGGCCAAGATCGACGTCAACGGGCCGGACGCCTCGCCGCTGTTCGATTGGATGAAGAATGAGAAAAAGGGCCTGATGGGCACCACCGCGATCAAGTGGAACTTCACCAAGTTCCTGATCGGGCGCGATGGCAGGGTGGTGAAACGCTACGGCCCGACCGACAAGCCCGAAGCGATCGCGCGGGACATCGAGGCGCTGCTGTGACTTATCCCGCGCCTGTGGAGAATTAGCGCGCGGCGGCGCTTCCGGAATCGGCGCAAATTTCTACATTGCGGCCCATGCCCTTCGCCCCTTTCGTTCCCCTGCGCGTGCTTTCGTCCTATTCGATGCTCGAAGGGGCGATCGATCCCAAGGACATCGCCAAGCTGGCCAAGGAGCGCGGCTTTCCGGCGATTGCGATCTGCGACCGCAACGGCCTCTACGGCATCATGCCCTTCGCCGCCGCGTGCAAAAGCGAGGGCGTGCAGCCGATTATCGGCACGCTGCTCGGCGTGGCGCGGGGCGATGAGCGCGGCACAGTCGATTACCTCGCGCTCTTTGCGCAGGACGAAGCGGGCTATGACAACCTGTGCCACCTCGTCTCGGCGGCGCACCTCGATCGCCCGCCGGAGCGCGATCCGCATGTCACCCTCGCCGAGCTTGAGGGCCGCACCGAGGGGCTGATCGCGCTGACCGGCGCGGGCGAGGGCGGCCTCACGCGGCTGCTGGCCGAGGGGCAGCACGATGCGGCCGAGCGCCTCGCGGGTCAGCTCGAGGCGCTGTTCCCCGGGCGGCTCTACATCGAGCTCGCCCGGCACGGCGATCCCGTCTGCGAGCGTGCGGAGGATGCGCTGGTCGATCTCGCCTATGCCCGCGATCTCCCGCTGGTCGCCACCAACCCCGCCAATTTCGCCGAGCCGCACATGCACAAGGCGCATGATGCGATGCTGTGCATTGCCCACGCCACCCAGATCGAGGCGGAGGAACGGCCGCGATCCAACCCGCAGGCCTTCGTCAAATCGGCGAGCATGATGGACGAGGCCTTCGCCGACCTGCCCGAAGCCACCGCCAACACGCTGGTGATCGCGCGGCGCTGCGCCTTCGCGCCGCCCTATCGCAAGCCGATCCTGCCCAGTCTTGCGGGCGACCTGGCGGGCGAAGCGCGGATGCTGGCGGAGGATTCGCGCGCCGGGCTGGCCCAGCGCCTCGCCCCCTACTATCCCGAAACCGCTCAGGCTGAGCTTGTCGAAGCCCTGATGCTGCCATCTGCCGAAGCGATGGAAGATCGCCGGGCGTCCTTCGACAAGCTCGGGACGAGCGGGGTTTGGGATGAGGTGCTGGAATACAAGCGTCGGCTCGAATTCGAGATCGACGTGATCGTCAAGATGGGCTTTCCCGGCTACTTCCTGATCGTCGCCGACTTCATCAAGTGGGCCAAGGATAACGGCATTCCGGTGGGGCCGGGGCGCGGTTCGGGCGCGGGCTCGGCGGTGGCATGGGCGCTGACCATCACCGATCTCGATCCGATCAAGCTGGGCCTGCTGTTCGAGCGCTTCCTCAACCCCGAACGCGTCTCGATGCCCGACTTCGATATCGATTTCTGCGAAACCCGCCGGGGCGAGGTGATCCGCTATGTGCAGGCGAAATACGGCAGCGATCACGTCGCGCAGATCATCACCTTCGGCAAATTGAAGGCCCGCGCGGTGCTGCGCGATTGCGGGCGGATTCTGCAGATGAGCTACGGGCAGGTCGACCGGCTGTGCAAGATGGTGCCCAACCACCCGACCGACCCCTGGACCCTGCCCCGCTCCTTGAACGGCGCGGCGGACTTCAAGCGCGAGTATGACAACGACAAGGAAGTGAAGCGCCTCGTCGATCTGGCGATGCAGTTGGAGGGCCTGCCGCGCAATTCCTCGACCCATGCCGCCGGCGTGGTGATCGGCGACCGGCCGCTGGCGAAGCTGGTGCCGCTCTACCGCGACCCGCGTTCGGACATGCCGGTGACGCAGTTCGACATGAAATATGTCGAATCCTCGGGCCTCGTGAAGTTCGACTTCCTCGGGCTCAAGACGCTGTCGGTGCTGCGCAAGGCCACCGACCTGCTCGAAGCGCGCGGGATCACCATCGATCTCGGCGCGCTGCCGCTGGATGACGCGCAGGTCTACCACCTGATGCAGACGGGCAATACGGTGGGCGTGTTCCAGCTGGAATCCGAAGGGATGCGGCGCACGCTCAAGGCGGTGAAGCCCACCAATTTCGGCGACATCATCGCGCTCGTCTCGCTCTATCGGCCCGGCCCGATGGACAACATCCCACTGTTCGGCCAGCGCAAGGCGGGCGTGGTGCCGATCGAATACCCACATCCGAAGCTCGAAGGCATCCTTTCGGAAACCTACGGCATCTTCGTCTATCAGGAACAGGTGATGCAGGCCGCGCAGGTGCTGGCGGGCTATTCGCTCGGCGATGCAGACTTGCTGCGCCGCGCGATGGGCAAGAAGGTGCAGGCCGAGATGGACGCCCAGCGCGGGCGCTTCGTTGAGGGCTGCAAGACCAATTCCGACATCGAAGCGAAGCGCGCCAACGAGCTGTTCGACTTGATCGACAAGTTCGCAGGATACGGCTTCAACAAGTCGCACGCGGCGGCCTATGCGTTGCTCGCCTATCAGACCGCATGGATGAAGGCGCATTACCCCGAAGAGTTCTACGCCGCCTCGATGTGCTTCGACATGCACCAGTCGGAGAAATTGAACGTCTTCGTCGATGACGCGCGGCGCTATCCGAACGGACAGGGCGGGATCGAGGTGCTGCCCCCGTGCATCAACGCCTCGGAAGCCGAGTTCACCGTCGAGCAGACCGACACGGGCTACGCGGTGCGCTACGCGCTCGCGGGGATCCGCAATGTCGGCGAGAAGGCGATGGAGGCAATCGTCGCCGAGCGGCAGGCGAACGGGGCTTTTGCCAGCCTCAAGGATCTGTTCGAGCGGGTGCCGCAGGGCACCATGAACCGCCGCCAGCTCGAAGGGCTGATCTGCGCGGGCGCTTTCGACGGGCTCGATCCCGACCGCGGGCTGCTGTTCGCCAATGCCGAGCACCTGATGGCGGTCGCCGATGCCGCGATCCGCGAACGCAGCAGCGGACAGGTCGGCCTGTTCGGGGGCGATGCGGGGCCTGCCGAAGACCTTCGCCTGCAACCCGCCGCCGCATGGTCGCGCCCCGAGAAGATGGCTAAGGAGCGCGAGAATTTCGGCTTCTATTTCTCCGCGCACCCGGTCGCTCAATATCGCGAGGCGGCCAGCGCCAACGGCGCGCGCACCTATCAGAGCCTGATGGAAGCGGGCGCCCCCCCGGGCGGGCGCGGGACGGCGGTGATGGCGGCACTGGTCGAAGGCATCACCAAGGCGCGCACCCGCAAGGGCGGCACCTTCGTGCGTGCGGATTTCTCCGACTCCTCCGGGCAGTTCTCGGCGGCCTGCTTCGAGGAATCGCTGGTGCCCGATTTCGAGCGCTGGGCGGCGGCGGGTGAGTGCCTGCTGCTCACGGTCGAGCTCGATTCGCCCAACCCCGACGAGCCCCCGCGTCTCACCGTGCGCGGCGCAAGGCCGCTGGCCGCGGTGAGCGGGACGACCGCGATGGAACTCTCGGCCGAGATCGCGACGCTCGAGGCCCTGCTCGAACTCCGGATCGAGCTCGACATTGCGCGCGGTGACCGCCCGACCGGTGCGGGCGAGGTGGTGGTGACGCTGGCGCTGGCCGATGGCGGGCAGGCGAAGATGTGCCTGGGGCGCAATTTCGTGCTGACGGGCGAGCTGGCCGAGCGGCTCTCCGGGGTGGACGGGATCGCCAAGGTCAACCTCGCGCCCCTCAAGCGGCGCAGCAACCTCCGGCTGGTGGCCTGACACTTCATCTTTCGATTGCGGTGCTGCCCGATTGCCAAGCCGGACGGCTGCGGGCATTCATTCGCGTTGATTCCCACATAACATGCGCAACATGATTGCGCCGGAACGGAGAGAATGATGGCACGCCTCGGAGCAATGCAGGACTGGACGATGCGGGTGACCGCGGTGATCGATCACGCCGCGCGCGAGGCAGGCGGGCGCGAGATCGTCAGCCGCTGGGCCGATGGCAGCGTGACCCGCACCAATTGGGCGGGGATCCGGGCCGATGCGCTTAAGATGGCGCAGGCGCTCCAGCGCCTCGGGCTGAAGCCCGGCGACAAGGTCGCGAGCCTCGCCATGAACCATTCGCGCCACCTCGTCAGCTGGTACGGCGTGGCCGGCATGGGCGGCGGGCTCCACACCGTGAACCCGCGCCTGTTCGACGACCAGCTCGAATATATCGTCACCCACGCCGAAGACCGCGTGCTGGTCTATGACGCCGCGTTCCAGCCGATCGTCGACCGGATGAAGGCGCGCTGGCCCACGGTCGAGCACTACATCTGCTACGATTCCGGCGACCACTCGCCCGCTTTCGAGGACTGGATCGGCGCCGAGGATGGCGATTTCGAATGGGTCACCGGCCCCGAGACCGATCCCTGCATGATCTGCTACACCAGCGGCACCACCGGCAATCCCAAGGGCGTGCAATACGAGCACCGCTCGACCATCTTGCACGCCATGGCAGGGCTGCAATCGGCGGCTTTCAATTTCTCGAGCGCCTCGGTGATGCTCCCCGTCGTGCCGATGTTCCACGCGGCGAGCTGGGGCCTGCCCTATGCGGGTGCGATGGCGGGAATCAAGTTCGTGTTCTCGGCAGTGAACGATCCGGCGGTCCTCCACGATCTGATGCTGCGCGAGGGTGTGACCGATTCGGCGGGCGTGCCGACCGTGTGGCTCGCGCATTTCCAGTATTGCGACCGCGAGGGCCTCGACCTGCCGCCATTGAAGGCCGCCACCATCGGCGGATCGGCGGCGCCGAAATTCATGATCGAACGCCTGATGAAGAACGGCACCCGCGTCCAGCACGCCTGGGGGATGACCGAGACCTCGCCCATCGGCACGGTCGGCGGGCCGACCTGGGACTGGGACAGCCTCACCCTTGAAGAGAAGATCGAGAAGACCGCGATGCAGGGGCGCCCGATCTTTGGCGTGCAGCTGCGCACCGTCGACCTTGCCGACATGAGCACCGAACTGCCGCGCGACGGCAAGACCAGCGGCGCGCTCCAGATCCGCGGCCCCTGGATCATCAAGCGCTACTTCAAGGCCGACCAGGACGCGGTCGGCAATGATGGCTGGTTCGATACCGGCGATGTCGGCATCCTCCACCCCGACGGCACCCTGCAACTGACCGACCGCACCAAGGACGTGATCAAGTCGGGCGGCGAGTGGATCAGCTCGGTCGAGCTTGAGAACGCCGCCTGCGGCCACCCGGCGGTTGCCGAGGCGGCCTGCATCGGCATCTTCCACCCCAAGTGGGACGAGCGCCCGGTGCTGTTCGTGGTGAAGAAGGCCGGCGCTGATTGCTGCGCCGACGACATCCTCGATCACCTGCGCCCGCAGATCGCCAAGTGGTGGATGCCCGATGCGGTCGAGTTCGTCGACGACATCCCGCACACCGCCACCGGCAAGATTTCGAAGAAGGACCTGCGCGACAGGTTCAAGGACTACACGCTTGCCTGAAGTCGCGATCCGGCCTGCGCGCAGGCATGACGCGCAGGCCATCGCCGCGATCTATGCCTGGCACGTGGCGAACGGCACCGCGACCTTCGATACCGCCGCACCCGATGCGGCGTTCTGGCAGGAAAAGCTTGCTGACTTCGCCGCGCGCGGGCTCCCCTTCCTCGTGGCGGAGCTGGAGGGCAGGGTCGTCGCCTATGCCTATGCCGCCCGCTTCCGCGACCGTGCGGCCTATGCGCATACCTGCGAGGACAGCATCTATGTATCGCACGAGGCGCGGGGGGAGGGCATCGGCAGCGTTCTGCTGCCTGCGCTGATCGATGCGGCGCGGGTGAGCGGCTTCCAACAGATGCTCGCCGTCGTCGGCGGCGGCGAGCCTGCATCCGTCGCGCTCCATACCAAGTGCGGCTTCGTCCATGCAGGCCGGATGCGCAATGTCGGCAAGAAATTCGGCCGCCTGCTCGATACGGTCTACATGCAATGCGACCTGACAGGAGAAGGATGGGATAATGAGTGAAACCTACATCGATCCGAGCCCGGCGAACTTCCAGTCCTTCAAGGACCTGCCCCGCGACACGCCGATCAACATGCTCAACCTGCTTCTCTACCGCGAGCACGCCGAATATCCCGAGGGCCACGAGCACGCGGGCAAGGGCTGGAGCGGCAGGGAGGCCTACAAGGAATATGGCCGCACCTCCGGCCCGATCTTCGCGCGGGTGGGCGGCAAGATCCTGTGGCGCGGGCGGTTCGAGACGATGGTGACCGGGCCCGAGGTGCGCGAATGGCACAACGGCTTCATCGCGCATTACCCCAATGCGGGCGCCTTCTTCGAGATGATCAAGGACCCGGACTAT
The DNA here is from genome assembly GCA_013822695.1 of Erythrobacter sp. Lineage (GTDB taxonomy): Bacteria > Pseudomonadota > Alphaproteobacteria > Sphingomonadales > Sphingomonadaceae > Erythrobacter. The sequence goes on from PNKW01000047.1 coordinate 18,881, forward strand.
CAACTCGCGGTGGTCAACCGCACCGCGGCGCTGATCGACAGCCGCCTGATCCGCTTTTCTCCGGGCGAGGCGGGGGAGGGGTTTGGGTGATCAGGCCGCGGCTCTCGCTGGTCTGCGGCCTGATGGGCGCGGGCAAGACCACTTTGGCGAGGTCGCTGGAACGCGAGGGCAAAGGCATCCGCCTCTCGCCCGACGAATGGATGATCGGCGCGGGCTTCGATCTGAACGACGAGGCCGCTCGAGAGACAATCGAGGCCGAGCAGCGACAGCTCGCGGCCTCGCTGCTGGCGACGGGGTTTTCGGTCATCCTCGAGAACGGCTTCTGGTCGCGCGCCGACCGGTTGAGGTATCTTGCGCTCGCAAGTGAGGCGGGTGCGCGATGCGAACTGCATTTTTGCGATGTTCCCCTCGCTGAGCTGGAGGACCGCGTCAGGGGGCGCAACGCCGGGCTGCCGCCAGCTCAGCGGATTGATGTCAGGGTGATTGCGCATTGGCTCGCCATGTTCGAACCGCCGCAGGATGACGAGATGCGCGCCTTCGACGCATTCTACCGCCACTGATCGCAGGAGCCTGCCGCGCCGCCTCAGCGCGACTTTCGCAGGTGCGCTTCCGCAAAATCCGCCACCCGTTCGACATTGTCGTCGCCCACGAAGACCGGCGACCAGAAACTGTTGTCGCCGTGACCCGCACCCTCGAACATGTCGAGTTCGACGGGCACCCCGGCCTTCCGCAGCGCGTCTGCGAGAATGGTGGTCTGCGCGGCCGGGACCAGACAATCCGCGCTGCCCACCTGCAGCAGGAACGGCGGGTCTGCAGCATCGATATAGGTGATCGGGTTGGTGGCGCTCGCCTTGTCCGGCACGGTCCTGATCGGGGCGCCGAGATATTGGGATTCGAACGAATCCGCCGCATCGTGATTGGGCGGGCAGCCCTGCGCGCGGGCCTGCTGGTCCATCAGCAGGAAATCGTGCGGCCCGAACCAGTCGATCACTGCGTTCACATGGGCAGAGACTCCCGGATTGCCGAGCGCGGGGTTGTCGAACACGGCGGCATTCCCGGTCGTCCCGATCAGCGCGGCGAGGTTGCCGCCTGCCGATTGCCCGAAGGCGACAAAGCGCTTCGGATCAAGGCGATAGCGCGCGGCATTGGCGCGCAGGAAGCGCACCGCGGCCTTGGCATCCTCGATCGCGGCGGGAAAGCGCGCTTCGGGCGCGAGTCGGTAGTTGACCGTGGCAACCGCGATCCCGCGCGCGCGCAGCGCTTCGAGAAGCTCGGGAGAGAGCATCCCCTTGTCGCCCTGCCAAAACCCGCCGCCATGGATGTTGATCACCAGCGGGAAGGGGCCCGGGCCCTGCGGAAGATAGAGATCGAACCTCTGGCTCGCCGAGAGCGGGGCATAGGCCACCTCGGCGTGATCGGGCGCAGGGAGCGAGGGCGCGCAGGTGGCAAGCGCCACCCCAATCGCTAGCGCAGCGGCTGCGGCGAGCAGCACCGGTCTCCTGATACGCATGGGCAAGCTCCCCAACCGTTCAAGCGGCTCCGGACCGACCGGCACCGCCGAGGCTTACTCCTCGCCGTAGAGGTAGCCGAAGAAGTCCGAGACCGAGGCGAACCACAGGCCGATCTGGCTCGAATAATTCGCGCGCGTTATGCCGCCGTCGGCGATGATATACATCCGGACCGAGATCGTGCCGTCCTGATCGAGATAGGCCCGGCCGAAATTTTCCTTGTAGTTGTAGGTGTTGATCGCCTCGATAATCTGCTCGCGGGTGCGGTCTTCGGGTTCGAAGGTGGCGAGCATCGATGAGCCAAGGCACTTGGTCTTGGCGACATTGTCCTCGCAGGCGAGCAGCAGCGCATCGGCGATCACGCCGCCATCGAACTCGAAATCGATCCGCTCGGCCTTGGGATCCTTGGTGGTGATGGTGGCCCCGGCGTCAACCAGCGCGCGTTCGAAATCGGCGCGGGTGAAGTGCTGGATGCTTTGCGCCTGCGCGCTGGTGGTCGTGAATGCGAAAGCGGCGGCGGCGGCAAGAACAGTCCAGCGCATGATTCCCCCTTTTGTGGTCGCGTGGTGCGTTCAAGCGTATCACAGCAGCGACAATTGACCATCGCTTTGTGGTGGCCTGAAGCGCGAGCAATCGAGTTCGAACTTGGCTCTGCCGATCCCGGCCTTGCGGCAGGCGATCCGGAAACGCGCGCGGAAGAGGTCGGCCCACACGCCTTGCGGGTTCATGCGGCTGTGGAAGTTCGGATCATTGTCGCGTCCGCCCCGCATCTCCCTGACAATGCTCATGACTTTCCCTGCCCGCGCGGGGTAGTGGACGGCCAGCCATTCGCGGAACAGGCCGGCGACCTCGTGGGGGAGGCGCAGGGGAATCCAGCCGACACTGCGCACCCCCAGCGGCGCGACGCGGGCGATGATCTCTTCCATGAATTCATCGGTGATCGCCGGGATGACGGGGGACAGCGAACAATGCACCGGCACGCCCAGTTCGACCAGCTTACCAAGCGCGTTCAACCGCTTGGACGGTGCGGCGCAGCGCGGTTCGAGTTTCCCTGAAAGCACGGGATCGAGCGTCGTCACCGAGATCGACACCGCCACCAGCTTCTCGCGCGCCATCGCCGCCAGCAGATCGGCATCCTGGAGCACCCGGTCGGACTTGGTGGTGATCGTGACGGGGTGGCGCGCTTCGAGACAGACCTCGAGGATCTGGCGGGTGATGCGGTAATCGCGCTCGATCGGCTGATAGGGATCGGTGTTGGTGCCGAGCGCAATCGGCCGTGGGCTGTATCCCTTCCTCGCCAGCGTCGCCCGCAGCAGCGCGGCCGCATTGGGCTTGGCGAAGAGCCGCGTCTCGAAATCGAGCCCCGGCGAGAGGTCGTGATAGGCGTGGGTGGGGCGCGCGAAGCAATAGACGCAGCCGTGCTCGCACCCGCGATAGGCGTTGATCGAGCGGTCAAACGGGACGTCGGGCGACTGGTTGAAGGTGAGGATCGACTTCGGCCGCTCCTCGGTCACCGTGGTGCGCAAGCGGACCGGCGGGCCTTCGAGCGATTCGACGTAATCACGCCAGTCACCATCGACCTCGCGCTCCGCCAGCCCGAAGCGGGTGGGGACCTGCCCCGATTGCGCCCCGCGCCCTTTGACCGGAAAATGTTTCACGTGGAACATTTACGGAACAAAGACGCGTTTGCCAAGTCCTGCGATCACTGTGGCTGCTCTGTTTCTACCGGCGCACCAACTGGCAACGACCCGGCGATGACTGCACAACAACCCGCGTTCAAACCTCCCTCAGCCTCGGCATGAGTTCCACGAAATTACAGGGCCGGTTGCGGCTGTCCAATTGCTCGGCGAGGATGCCGTCCCACCCGTCCTTGACCGCCCCGTTCGATCCGGGGAGGGCGAAGATGTAGGTCCCGCGCGCCACCACCGCCATCGCGCGCGACTGGACAGTGCTGGTGCCGATGGTCTTGAAACTGAGCCAGCGGAACAATTCGCCAAAGCCGGGGATCTCGCGTGCGCCCTCGATCAGGCTGAGCGCCTCGGGGGTCACGTCACGGCCGGTGAGGCCGGTGCCGCCGGTGGAGACCACGGCATCGACCGCGGGATCGTCGATCCATGCCTCGAACTGCGCGGCGAGAAGAGCGGCATCGTCCTTGACGATCATCCGGGCTGCGAGATGGTGCCCGGCGCCGGTCACGCGGCCTGCGAGGATATCGCCCGAGGTATCGGTTTCGGGCGTGCGGGTGTCAGAAACAGTGAGAACAGCGATATTTATCGGCTTGAAAAGCTTGGTTTCGTCAATCGCCACGCGCCTCTTGCTCCTCTACCGCTCCCGGCTTGCGGAACGGATGGTAGCAGCCTGCGGGAACTCCGGCCAGCGCCCTTGCGCGAGCGCGCGCCGACTGGACGACTGCACGCCGGCGGCGCGCTCGTACATCCAGTAATTGCGCATTACGATCGCGACATAGCCGCGGGTTTCCCAATAGGGGATCGATTCCATCCACAGCAGCGGATCGCCCTGATCGTTGATCTCGGAATTCCAGCGCGCAATCGGGGTAAGCCCGGCGTTGTAGGCGGCCATGATCTTGGGGAGCACGCCGCCGGTCGCGGGCGAATCGCGCAGCATTTCAAGATGTCGCTGGCCATAGGCGAGGTTGACCTGCGGATCGTTCAGGTCCTCGTAGGAGGCGCCGAGGCTGAGGCGGCCCGAATGGTCGCGCGCCGTCCCCGGCATGATCTGCATCAACCCGCGGGCATTGGCGGGGCTGACCGCAGCCGCGCGAAAGTTCGATTCCTGCAAGGCATGGGCGAAGGCCAGCGCCGGATCGACCTGCCAGCCGCCCACGGGCTGCCAATAGGCGACCGGGAAGCGCAAGGCGGGATCGCTGCTGGCACCATAAGGCGCGTTGTGCGCCATGAACAACTGGGTCGAGGGCAGGCCAAGCTCGCGCGCCAACCGGGCGAGCGCGCCATATTGATAGGCGGGGCCGATCTTCGCCTCGTAGCGCAGCACTTCATCGGCGAGCGCAGGGCGGCCGATCTCGATCAGCGCGGCAGCAACGCGGACATTGGGGCGCTGCTGGAGCTGGCTCCAGTCCTCGCGGCTGAGCGGCGCAGGCGCGGCGTGCTGGGGCAGTTCGACCCCGAGCTGATCGGCGGCGAGCATCCCGTAAAGCGTCTCGTCCATCTGCGCGGCCGCGCTGAGGTGCGCTTGCGCCTGCTCGGGCTCGCGGCACCGCACCGCCGCGCGGGCCGCCCAATAATGCCCGGCCGCAGCGAGTTCGACATTGGAGGCGCGCTCCGACACGCGCGCGAATGCCTCGCCCGCCAGCTGGCAATAGCCCATGCGCCAGGCCGCAAGGCCCTCTACCCATGCGCCTTCGGGAACCCACTCGCCGCTGCCTTCGACCACGGTGCGCGCGACTTCGAGCGCGGCACTGTCCTGGTTCTCGATATAGTAGCTCCACGCCACGCGCTGGCGCCATTCGGCGCGCGCATCGCTGGACAGCAGCGGATCGATCTCGGCGAGCAGGGCTTGCGCTTCGGCGGGGTTGTCGGCCTTGATCGCGGCGAGGATCGCGCTCGCGCTCGCGGCGGGCATGGTGCCATCGCTCACCGGACGCGGCAGGATGCGCTTGGGGGCATAGGGCTGGCGTGCGAAGCCTTGGCCTGCGGGCAGAATGGGGAGCGCGGTCAACCCGCGCTTGGCGCCCATCTTGGCGAGCTGTTCGGCCTGGGGCAGATCGGTGCCTGCGGCAAACCACCGCGCGATCTGCTCGGCCGAGACCTTGGGGCTCTTGGCATGGGTGTAATACTCGGCGAGCGCGGCCTGGGTCAGCACGCCGCCGGGGAGCTGGGCGACAAGGCTTTCGACCTGCGGCCATTGTTCGGCATCGATCGCGGCGAAGATCTGGCGATAAGTGTTGCGCTCGTCGGAGGAAAGCACCGCGCTCAGCGCACGCTCTTCGGGGGTCGCGCCATTCCAGCGCGCCACCAGATCGCCTGCCTGCGCGGCCGCCGGGGCATGGAAGCCCGCGCTTACCAGCACGATTGCCGCCAGCGCTGCGCCGCCGCGCTTCAGTGTGTGGCCGACCATTCCATCCATCTCCGCCAGAACCGGGCCTTGAGCCGGGGCATGTCCATCAGGGCATCGAGCGCTTCGCTCGACAGAACCGGGACCTTGCCCGAGGTATAGTTGATTTCACGTAAAGGTTGTTCGGGTGATGCGCCCAGCATCGGTCCCAGAGTGCTTCCGAAGGCGATCAGGCGCGCAGGCGCGACCAGCTTCACGTGGTGCGCCGTCACCGCGTCCAAGCCGCCCGTTGCAAGTGCGGGAATATCGGCCATCGGGGCATGGGCGGGGAGCGCGGCGGCGAAATAGACCGCGCTTTCCTCAAGGCCCATCGCGGCAAGGATATTGGCAAGCAGGCGTCCCTGCGGGCCATCGAGCAGGCGCTCGCGGTCATCGGCCTCGGGCTGGGGGACAAGCACCATCAGCGCCGCGCCCTGCTGCCCGCGCGGCGGCACGCGCGGAAATCCGTGCGAGGGGGAGAGTTCCGCGGTCTCCATCCACCATTGGCGGAAGGCGGCAAGATCGGTGGGGGGTGATTCGCCCAGCCAGTCGCGGCGCGGGGATGCAGGCCCTTCCGGCGCTGCGGGCAGGGTATCCGCTCGGCGCGCAACAATATCTTGGGGTGCCGAAACGGGGGCATTGGCACCCGCGCGGCTGGCCGGAGCACCCTGCGCCGCCGCCGCCCCGCCAGCCGCACGCGGATCGGCCAGCCACGTCGTAGCGTCATCGGCAAAGTCGCAGTCGACCCCGGCCAGGTTCCACCAGGCCAGCGCCGCCTCGAATTCATGCGCAAGAGAAGGGGCGAGCGGGCTCATTGCAGGGTCATGCTATCCATCGCGGGTCTTGACTGTGTGCCGAGCGCTTAGCAAGTGGACAGGCAAGGCATATCGCCAGACTGTGGCCGCCGCGCGGCCAAAACCAACAAGGATCAGGAAAGCCCGATGGTCGAACGTGAATCAATGCCCTGCGACGTGGTCATCGTCGGCGGCGGTCCGGCGGGGCTCTCTGCAGCGATCCGGCTCAAGCAGATCAACGCCGAGCTTGAAGTGATCGTGCTCGAGAAGGGCTCGGAGATCGGCGCGCACATCCTGTCGGGCGCGGTGGTCGATCCCAAGGCGCTGGACGAGCTGCTGCCGGAGTGGCGCGAGATGGGCTGCCCGATGGCGGAAACCCCGGTGACCGACAACTGGCACTGGGCCCTGTCCAAGAAGGGCAAGACGTCCATCCCGCACCTGATCATGCCCTCGTTCCTGTCGAACCACGGCTGCTACACCGGCTCGCTCGGCAATCTCACCCGTTGGCTGGCCGAACAGGCAGAAGGGCTGGGGGTGATGGTGTTCCCCGGCTTCCCCGCCGCCGAAGTGCTGATCGACGAGGAAGGCCGGGTCGGCGGTGTGATCACCCAGGACATGGGCATTGCCGCCGATGGCAGCCACAAGGGCGATTTCACCCCCGGCCTCGAAATCCACGCCAAGTACACGCTGTTCGCCGAAGGCGCGCGCGGGAGATCGGAAGAGCGTC
>PNKW01000048.1 GCA_013822695.1 Erythrobacter sp.
ACGCGGTTGAAAGCGGCGTCGACGGTCAGACCGGCCTCCGCGCAGATCACCAAGAGGTCGAGCGCATCGGGCAGGCCCTTCTGGATTTCCTTGGTGCGCTTGGTCGCCTTGTTGCTGAGGTAGAGTTCCGGGCCCTTGTAGGACAGGAACACCGAAATCGCGAAAGCGCCGAGCCGGGTCATCGGGCCCCAGTCGGGCCAGAATTCGACGACATAGATCAGCAGGCCCATCACCGCGCCGACCACGATCGGCGCGATTGCACGCATGCCGATGATCAGCACCGCAAGTTCCTTGTTGCGGTAACCGGCATGCGCCAGCTTCTGCTGGATGGTCTTGATCTGGCTGTCCTGAAGCACGTTCAGGCGGTCGAGGCTCGACTTGACCTTGTCGGTCGTGTCGGTGCGGCGAACCAGGCTGGTGCGCTTCTTGGTGGCCGAGGTAACGATCCCGGCCTTCAATTGCTCGCGCCGCGCCTCGAGCGCCTTGACGCGCTTGGCCATCGGATCGCGGATGGTGACCGCGGCATAGATCGCCAGCATGGTCGCAAAGGCGGCCATGGCGACGAGCATCGTCCCGACGAGGATGACGTCGAAGCCGAGCAGCGTGGGTCCGGCGGGTTGATCGATCATGGTTCTGGTGCCCCCGCGCTCAGATTTCGAAGTTGACCATCTTGGCCATGATGAACACGCCAAGACCCATCCACACGCCCGCACCCAGCCCGGCGACGATCAGGCGATCGTCGGTGAAGAAGGGGTACATGTAGCTTGGGTTGATGTAGAAGATTGCGCCGAACACGAGGAAGGGCAGCGAGCCGACGATGTAGGCCGAAGCCTTGGATTCCGAGCTCATCGCCTTGATCTTGAGCTTCATCTGGGCGCGCTTGCGCAGCACCTCGGCAAGGTTCGACAGCGTTTCGGCCAGGTTGCCCCCCGTCTCGCGCTGGATCGCCAGCGTGATCGTGAAGAAGTTGAATTCGGCGATGCCGAGCTTGTCGGCGGTGTCCTGGAGCGCGTCCTCCATCGTCTTGCCGACCTTGATGCGGTCAATCACCGCCTTGAACTCAAAGCCGACCGGGCCGGGCACTTCGCTCGACACGATCCCGAGCGTCTCGGTCACCGGCAGGCCCGAACGCAGACCGCGCACGAGCAGCTCGATGCCGTCCGGGAACTTGTTGATGAACTGGTTGGTACGGCGGTTGATGAGAAAACCGACCACCATGTGCGGCAAGCCTGCACCAACGAACAGCCCGACGCCGAGCGACAGCAGCGGTGCCTGGCTGAGCGCAAAGACCAGCGCCGCGAGCCCGAGCGCGAGGCCCGCCGAAACGTAGAGATATTGCGTGACCGACCAGCTCTTGCCGGTGCGGTTGAGGCGCATCTGCAGCGCATCCATGCGCGAGCCCGAGCCTGCGACTTTGTAGGTCTTGGGCTTGCGCGCGGCGATGGCGCGCTTGAACTGCGCATCGACCTTGGCATCGAGGCTTTCGGAGTGGCGATAGCGCACCGCCTGCATCCGCCGCTTCTGTGCCTTGGTGACACCCGACCCGGCGATGACCGCATAGCCCGCGACAAGCACGGCGAAGATCACCAGCGTGATGAGCAGGGTTTGGAAGAAGTCCATACTGTCGTTTCCTGCCTCGCACCGCCGGAAGATGGCGGGTTCCTGTCCTCAAGTGCCGCGCCCGGGGCGGGCGGGGAGGCGTTTTGCGCCTTGCCCCGCACGCCTTTCCGGTCTCACGGCGATCAGTCCGCCTTGGTCAGATCGACCTTCGGCTTCTTGGCGAGCATCGCCTTCAGATCGAAGTTGCCGAGCAGCGACTTCTTTTCGCCGCCGCCGCTGCTGGCGGTCGGCATGTCATCGGTGCTCGCACCCATCACGCGCTCGGCGACTTGGCGGATTGCCGCGGTCGCCTTGCTCGAACGGTTGGCATCGACGAACACCTGACCCAGCTTCGCCGCGTTCGAGGCCGCCTTGATGTCGTAAGGGATCACGAAGTCGACCTTGCGTTCGATCGAAGCTTCGAAATCGGCCTTGCTGATCTCGGACAGGCTCGGCTGCACCTTGTTGGCCACGATCATCGGATGGGCGTGGGCCGCGTTGGTCTTGAGCCATGAGAGAATGCGGATCGTGTCGCGCGCCGAGGCGAGGGTGAATTCGCAGGTCAGCAGCACCAGATTCACGTCAGCCAGAAGCTGCGGGAAGTTGATGAGCATGTTGCGCGGCAGGTCGATCACCGTCATCTCGAAGGCCTGGCGGAACTCGTCCTCCAGCTGCACGAAGGCAGCGCCATCGGTCATCAGCGGCTGGTTGATCGGCGCCTCGGCCGAGAGGATCGACAGGTTGTCGCCGGCGCGCACCATGGCGCGCTCGATGAACAGCGGGTCGATGCGGCTCGGATTCTCGATCGCGTCGGTCAGGCCGCGGCCCGGCTCGAGGTCGAGCGCCAGCGCGCCGGTGCCGAAGTGCACGTCGAGATCGAGCAGCGCGGTCGGCGACTTGTGCTGTTCGGCGAACAGCCATGCCAGCGAAGTCGCCAGCGTCGAGGCGCCTACGCCGCCGCGGGTGCCGACGATCGCGGTCGAGATATGGCGCTTGACCCCGTCGCCATCGCCCGCCTTGGGGCTCATGAACACCGCCAGCGCCTGGTTCAGGGCATCATGCACCTGCTGGGGCGAGAGCGGCTTGAGGAGATAGTCGTGGATCCCGCTCGCGAGCAGATCGCGGTAAAGGCGCACGTCATTGACCTGGCCCACGGCAATCACCACCGTGCCCGGCTCGCAGACTTCGGCCAGCGCGTTGATATCGTTGAGCGGATCGCCGCTTTCCGACAAGTCGACCATGAGGATCGCGGGAGAAGCGCTGACCGAGAGCGATTGCACTGCATTGCGCAGGCCGCCCTTGTTGCACTTCTCCGGCTGCCAGCCGAGCTCGATCACCACCGGACGGATCACGTCAAGCGCGTTGTCGTCGCAGATATAGGCCGAGAAGGGATCGCGGTTTCCGGGCAGGCCCGATTTCCAGGGAGCATTCATGGCTTAGTTACCTCCTCCGCCCGAGCCCGAGGCACCGGCTTCCTTGAGTCCGCCCTTGCCGGTCGGATCCTGTTCACGATAGGTCGAGATCGCCTTGTTCGAAGTCGCGATCACGGTCTCGCCCGAGCCCTTCTTGCCTTCGAGCAGGTCTTGCGGATCGGCGACCATCGCGGCGAGGTTGCTGTTCACGGCGCAGCCGAAATTGGGGCTGGTGCCGTTGTTGTAGTTCAGGTCCGACTTGGCCGACCAGTCGGGGCAGCCGGGGACGCTGGCGCTCGAGCGGGTGATGACCACCCGCGCCTGACCCGGCTGGACGAAGCCCGGAGTGACGGGTGCGGCCTCGCTGATCATCAGACCATAGCGCGCGGCAATGTCGCGCACCGCGGCGGTCACCGCCGGGTTCTGGCTCGGGTTCTCGACCGCAATCCGGTCACCGTAGCGCAAGTCCATCGTCTCAAACCAGCCATTGAGGCGCTGCTGTTCGGACAGCGGCAGACCCGAGGCATTGGTGGTGACATCAAGCACCATGTTGGTGCGTTCGACCACCGGTTGCTTGAGGCTGTAGAGCGAGGTGTTCTCGGACATCCCGCCGCAACCGGCAAGGCCGAGGCCCAGCGCAGCCACGAGAGCGAGCTTGAGCTTGGGGGCGGGCACGCGGGCCAGCCGGTTCAATCGTGCATTCGGCATTGTGGCACCTTTCTCGCGTTAGAGGCTGAAGCCAGGGGTGGCGGCGGAAGCATCGGCCTTGGCGGCACGCTCCGGGCGACGGGCCTTCTTGTCGGCACGGCGGGGCTTTTCCTCGCCGGTCGGGACAAGCCCGACCGGATCGGCTTCGCTCACCTTCGGGGCCGGCGCATCGGGCTGGGCCGCAGTCGGGCCGGGGCGCACTTCGCCCGAGACGCCCCCGTTCTCACGGTAGCCGATTAGCTGATCGAGTTCCTTGGCCGAATGGAAGCCGTCGGTCGGCAGCTTGATGTCCTTGGCGTCGACCGGCTTGACCAGATAGGGGGTGACGATGATCACCAGCTCCGTCTCGCCCTTGCGGAACTGCCGGCTGCGGAACAGGTTGCCGAGGATCGGCACGTCACCCAAGCCCGGCGCCTTGTCGAGCGCGTTCTGCGAGTTGGCGCTCATCAGGCCGGCGATCATGAAGCTCTGACCCGAGCCCAGCTCGACCGTGGTTTCGGTGCGGCGGGTGGTCAGCGCCGGCACCTGGAAGCCGTTGAGCGTGACCGACCCCTGGGTCGACAGCTCGGAGACTTCCGGACGCACGCGCATCGAGATGCGGCCGTTCGAGAGCACGGTAGGGGTATAGGCGAGGCTGACGCCGAACTGGCGGAACTCGACCGACACCTGGCCGAGGCCCTGCGAGATCGGCACCGGGAACTCGCCGCCCGCAAGGAAGGTCGCGGTTTCGCCCGAGAGCGCGGTGAGGTTGGGTTCGGTGATGGTCGAGACGAGGCCCAGACGCTCCGACAGGTCGAGCGCGCCGAGCATGTCGAGGCCGAACAGGCGGCCGAGACCCGAGAGGGTCGTGCCGTTGTTGCTGTTGACCGCGGTGCCGAGGATTTCCTGCGTCACCGGCGTACCGTCGGCGTTGAACACCGGCTGGCCGTTGGCGCCGAAGACCGGCACGGTGATGGTCGGGTTGAGGATGTTGTTGCCCGTGGCGAAAGGGCCACCAAGGCCGTATTCGCCGGACACGATCGAGCGCCCGCCGGTCCCCACACCGAAGCGGAAGCCGCCGGTGGTGTCGAAGGTCTGGAGGTTGCCGCCAATGGTGCGAAGCAGCGAGCGGTTGACCTCGGCGATCTTCACCTGGAGGTTGACCTGAAGCGGGGTCGCGGTGCGCAGGCGGCTGATGACATTGGCCTTTTCACCAAGGAAGGCCTGCACTAGGCGCTCGGCCTCTGCGGCATCCTCGGGGGCGCCCACGGTGCCGGTCAGCAGCACGGTATCGGTGCCCATGGTCGACACGCTGACCTTGGCATCGGGCATCGCCATCGTGAGCATCTGGCTGATGCTGCCGATGTTCGATCCGACCCGGATGTTGGCCGAAAAGATCACGTCGCCGCGTTCGTTGCTGGCATAGATGGTGGTCTCGCCGCCCGACTTGCCGAACACATAAAGCTGGCGCTGCGACTTCACCTGAACGTCGGCGACCTCTTCGTTGGCGACGAACACGTCGGCCATCGTGCCGGGCACCGTCACCAGCTCGCCCTTGCCGATCGACAGGACGATTTCCTGCGAAGGGCGGACGACCTGCTGTGCGATCGCGGTGGTGGCGGGCATCGCTGCCATCGGCACCGCAGCCATCGCGGCCACCAGCAGCTTGAGCTTGAACTTGCGTGTCATGGGTTGACCCCCCTCGGGTTTGATCGACATTTCTCGGGTCCTCAGAAGACCACGGTCGCACCGGCGCTGGGCAGGACCTGCCCGGCACGCTTCACGCCGCTGGATTGGCTGGAGATGACCGCGCCGGTGCCGGAGCGGACGCTTTCCTCGGTGGTTTCCTTGCCGCGGGTGACGCGAACGCTCGGGCCGCGATAGACCGGGGCCGGGGCGCTGCTGTCGCTCGCGGTCGAGCGGCGCGGCGCGGGCGGCGGAGCGGAGGGCGCAGCCTGCTGCTGGCCACCGCCGTTCTTGGGCGGCACGGTGGTGCGCTGGAAGCGCGACACATCGCCACCGGTCGAGTAGGTCGTGCCCTTGTCCACCGGGCGCGCCATGGCGGCCTTGAGGATGCGCTCTTCCTGCTCGGGCGTGGCGCCGGCCGGGATCTGGACATCGCCCGAAGCGACCGCCCGTTCGAGTTCCGACTGGCTGTCGGAGATCGAGCGCAGCGCGAGGCTGATCGTGCCGATGGTCTGCGCCACGGCGATCTTCTCGGCGATCTTGGGAGTGACTTCGAGCGTGACCGTGCGGAATTCGGTGACCTCGGTCTTGCCGTTCTCGTCGACGGTCTTCTCGACCGTCTGGTCGGTGGCGAGCACCCGCAGGTTGCGCAGCACGGTTTCGGCGGCCTTGAGCGGCTGGGTGCCGTTCTCGCCATCGACCGTCTGGGTCAGCACCAGGTCGACCCGGTCGCCGGCGAAGACGAAGCCGGCAACCCCGGTCGTGGCCGACACCGGCACGGTGACAGCACGCATGCCCGGAGCAAGCGCGGCAGCAAGGAAGCCGCGGTCGCCCGGCGCTACCAGCGCGCCCTGCGTGACCGGCTCGCCCGCAGTGATCGGGAAGCGAACCACGGTGCCCAGAAGTTTGTTCATGTCGGCTTCGCCGTCGATGAAGTAGGCATCCTGCACCAGTTCCTTGGGCCAGGGCTGGAAGCCCAGAGCGTCGGCGGTGATGATCGTGCCTGCGGTCAGTGCCCGCTTGGCGACCAGCACGCGCGGCCCGGTGGGCACGGCGGCAGCCTCTGCATCAGGGGCAGCGCCTCCGGCGAACATGCTGCGCGCAGCAAAGGCGGTACCGATCGCGATGATCAGCGCACCAAGCAGCAGAACCAGTTTCTTCCTATCCATGGCTCAATTAGCCCCCTCGTAAAGGCCCGTGGGTTGGTTAGCGGGCAGGTATGGTTGCAGTGGGTAAGGCCGCACTGGTTAAAATCGGGTTATGCCGACTGCGCGGCGAAGGAGACGCCCGGCAAATAGTTGGCCCACAGCACCCACAGCCCGCCGAAGGCGATGGCGATTCCGTAGGGAATCTTGATCTTGTCGCGCTCACCGCGAATAATGTGCCAGCCCGCCAGCACGATCGTCAGCGCGCCGCCGGCGAGCGACATGATCAGCAGCAGCTGCATGAAAACGAAGGGCGGCACCCACAGCGCAAGGGCGGTGAGCAGCTTGACGTCGCCGCCGCCCATCACCTTCATCGCGAACAGTCCGGCAAGGATGAAGAACGCCGCCGTTGCCACGCCCAGCTGGGTCGCGACGCCCGGCCACAGATCGAGCCCGCTCGCCCACCAGAAGGCGGGCGCAGTCAGCGCGATCAAAGCGTTCAGCCAATTGTCGATCTGGCGCCGCCGCATGTCGGTGAAGGCGGCGATGACCAGCGCAATTGCCAAGCCGATCAGCAGACCGTAGGAAATGGTATTCATCTTGCGTTGCCCCCGGAGCATGGCCGTGCGCCGTGCGCAGACCGTCCTTCAATGGGACACGTGCTACAGGTTATGACTTACCAAATAGTAACCACGATTTCGGGTTTGTGCGTCCCGCGCGGGCTGGCCCTGCAATGAGCGCGGCCGTGCTCGATAGCGCGATCGACCGCCGCGCGATTCCCCCCGCTGCCACCGAGAGCACCTGGGAAGCGGGCGATGGCCATTCTATCCGCCGGATCGACTGGCCGGGTGCCGCTGCGCCGGTGCGCGGATCGATCCTGTTTCTCCCCGGACGCGGGGATTTCTACGAGAAATATCTCGAGACGCTCGAGGAATGGCACCGCGCCGGGTGGCGGGTGACCGCCTCGGACTGGCGCGGGCAGGCGGGCTCCGGGCGGCTCGGCAAGGACGACGTGACCGGGCATGTCGAGGATTTTTCGGTCTGGATCGACGATCTGGCGCTCCTGTGGCAGCGCTGGACTGCCGAGACGCCGGGGCCGCATGTGCTCGCTGCGCATTCGATGGGCGGGCATATCGTGCTGCGGGCGCTCGCGGAAAAGCGCGTCGCCCCCGATGCGGCGGTGCTGAGTGCGCCGATGACCGGGGTCAACGGCCCGCCGCTGCCGCTCGCCATGCTCCACCGCGTCGCACAAGCGATGTGCGCGGTCGGCGATCCGATGCGGCAGGCGTGGAAGTGGAGCGAGAAGCCGGGCGAGGCGCCGTCCAAGCGGGTCAACCTGCTCACCCACGACCCTGATCGCTATGCCGACGAGATGTGGTGGCGTGCGCACCGGCCCGAGTTGGTGATGGGCCCGGCCAGCTGGCGCTGGGTCGAGCGTGCCTATGCCTCGTGGATCATGCTCGAAGCGCCCGGTGCGCTCGAAGGAGTAGATGTGCCAGTGCTGATCGTCTCGACCGCGATCGACAAGCTGGTCAGCCACCCGGCCAATGTCCGTGCCGCCGCGCGCCTGCCCAAGGGCGAGCTGCTCGCGCTGGGCGAGGAAGCGCATCACGAGGTGCTGCGTGAGACCGATGCTGTGCGCGCGGGCATCATGGCCAAGATTGCCGATTTCCTCGACCGGACAGCGCCGCAACGATGATCCACGATATCGCCGTAATCGGCGCCGGGATGGCGGGCGCGAGCCTTGCTGCCGAGCTTGCCACCTTTGCCCGCGTTCTGCTGCTCGAGGCCGAGGACGCGCTGGGCTATCATGCGACCGGGCGTTCAGCCGCGTTCTGGGAGGAATGCTACGGCGGGCCGGGCGTGGTGCCACTGACCCGCGCTTCGGGCGCCTATCTGGCCGAGCACGGCTTCCTCACGCCGCGCGGCGCGCTCTATATCGGGCGCGCCGAGGACGCGGCGGCGATGGCGGAATTCCGTGCGACCTATGAAGGCACAGGGGTCAGGATCGAGCGCCTCGCACCTGCATCGCTGGATGCAATGATCCCGCAGATCCGCCCCGAATGGAGCGAGGCGCTGCACCAGCCGGCCTGCGCGGATATCGACGTGGCGGGGCTGCACCAGCACTATCTCGCGCTGGCGCGGCGGCACGGGGTCGAGATCGTGACCCGCGCACGCGTGGCAGGGCTGGCGCGCGCGGATGACGCATGGACGATCACCGGCGCGCGCGGCGAGACCTGGCGTGCCGCAACCATCGTCAATGCCGCCGGGGCCTGGGCGGACGAGGTGGCGCGGCTCGCCGGGGTGCAGCCGGTCGGCATCGCGCCCTTCCGCCGCACCGTCGCCGTGCTGCGCGTCGATCCGCCCGCGCCGGCCGACCTGCCGCTGGTGCTCGACATCAATGGCGGATTCTACTTCAAGCCCGACGCGGGCCGCCTGTGGCTTTCGCCGCACGACGAAATCCCGTCCGAGCCCTGCGACGCGGCGCCAGAGGAGCTCGACGTCGCGATTGCCATCGACCGCTTCCAGCACGTTACCGACTGGCGGATTGCCGCAGTCGAGCGGCGCTGGGCGGGCCTCCGCAGCTTCGCGCCCGATCGCATGCCGGTCTACGGCTTCGACCGCCAAGCCGAGGGCTTCTTCTGGTTCGCAGGGCAGGGCGGCTTCGGCATCCAGACCGCACCCGCCGCTGCACGACTCGGCGCGCAAGCGTTGCTGGGGCAGGGGGCGGACGCGATGACGGCCGGGATTGATCCTGCCGTCTACAGCCCGGAGCGCTTCACGGCGGCGCTACAATCGGCCTAGGCAAGCCCGCACCCTTCTGGCATTTCCCTAACGTGGATTAACCACCTCAGGAGGGAATACCGATGGCTCACAAGTTCGAGATCTACAAGGATAACGCCGGCGAGTTCCGGGTGCGCTTCAAGTACAATTCGGAAGTGATGTTCTCGACCCAGGGCTATTCGAGCAAGGCGAGCGCGCAGAACGCGATCGATTCGATCAAGAAGAACGGCCCCGGCGCCGAGGTCGAAGATAATTCCTGATTTCGCGCCGCGCTGACGCGCGACGCAGACCCCCGCCCCACCCGGCCACCAAGAATACCAATACGGTATGGTGGCCGGGCGGGGAGGTGGGGCGGGGGGTCTGCGCCACCGCAGGTAGCCGACAACGAAGACGCTACCCGCCCGCCGCGATCCTGTCCGCCTCGGCGCTCGCCAGGGCATCGACGCGCTCGTTTTCGGGGTGTCCCGCGTGGCCCTTCACCCAGTGCCATGTCACCTGATGCGGCCGCGCGGCTTCGATCAGTTCGTGCCACAAATCGGCGTTCTTGACCGGTTTCTTGCTGGCATTGACCCAGCCGTTGCGCTTCCAGCCGTGGATCCACTTGCTCATCCCGTCGAGCACATATTTGCTGTCGGAATAGAGATCGACCTTGCACGGCTCGATCAGCGCATTGAGCCCCTTGATCGCGCCCATCAGCTCCATGCGGTTGTTGGTGGTGTCCGCCTCTCCGCCCGAAAGTTCCTTTTCGTGGGCCCCCATGCGCAGCAACGCGCCCCAGCCACCGGGGCCAGGGTTGCCCTTGCACGCCCCGTCAGTGAAGATTTCGACCTGTTTCATGGGCGACGTTTTGGCGCGCGCGGCCTCAGCCTGCAAGCAGGCCTGCGCCGTGATCGTGATAAAACTGCCACCGCCGCGCGAACTGCATCGGGTCCTTGCGGGTGACGAGCGCATCGTCGGGGGTATCGAGCCAGTCCTCGGCGCGCGACGCGACGAACCTGAGGCACGCGCCCTTGGCCACATCGGCGAACAGCGCGCGCTCTGCGGGATCGAGGCGGCGGACCGACTGGTAGCCCTCGACCAGCGCCGCCCCGCAATCCGCGCGGTAGGCATTGGCGGCATCGAAGCACCACGCCGCATGGGTCACCGCCAGATCGAGCACCATCGGCCCGGTGCAGGCGAAGTAGAAATCGATCAGCCCCGTCACCCGGTCGCCGAGCATCAGCACATTGTCGGGGAACAGATCGGTGTGGGTCTGCGAGCGCGGCAGGGCGGCGAGGTCGAGCGCGGCGGCGGTGCGGGCGTGATCGATCATGGCTGGCAGCCCTGTGTCGATCGTCGCCAGTGCCTCGGCCCCGCAGGCCTCGAGAATCGCGGCGCTCGCGGCAAAGTCCATCGCGTTGGTGCGGGTGTGCGGGAAATCCTGCGCGGCGAGGTGGAGGTTCGCCAGCACCGCGCCGATGCTGCGGGCCTGCGCGGGCGTGGGGCGCGTGGGCGAGACACCGGGCAGGAACTCGATGAGCGCCGCCGCCTTGCCTTCGACCATCCGCCACGAGGCTCCGACGCGGTCATGCATGGTGCGCGGCACCGGGCAGCCCTTGCCCGCCAGATGATCGAGCAGGCCGAGAAAGTACGGCAGATCCGCATAATCGATCCGCCGCTCGTAAAGCGTGAGGATGAAGCGCGTTCCGGAATCGCCGGAGCCGGTCGTCTCGACCAGCCAGTTCGAGTTGGAAACGCCCTCGGCGATGCCCTTGGCCATGACGAGGTCGCCCACGTCATATTCGCCGATCAGCCGGGCGAGATCCTCCGCGCCCAGATGGGTGTAGACCGCCATTCCCCCCGCCTTGCGCTTATTCGGTCAGCTGGCGCGGCAGCTTGAACACCATCTTCTCGACGGTGGCGGTGATTTCCTTCTCGTGGATCGTGCGCCGCGTGGCGAGTGCGGCAACCACCTCGCGCACCAGTATCTCGGGCGCCGAGGCCCCGGCGGTGAGCCCCAGCGTTGCCACGCCTTCGAGCCACGCAAAGTCGATCTCCGAGGCGCGCTGGATCAGCTTGGCCGGCGTGCCGAGCCGCTCGGACACCTCGACCAGCCGCAGCGAGTTCGAGGAATTGGGCGCGCCGATCACCAGCACCAGATCGCAATCATGCGCCAGCTCCTTGACCGCCGCCTGACGGTTGGAGGTGGCATAGCAGATGTCTTCCGCGCGCGGGCCCGAGATGTTCGGGTAGCGCCATTCCAGCGCCTGGATCACCTCGCGGGTGTCGTCCACCGACAGGGTGGTCTGGGTGAGGTAGGCAAGCTCCTCGTCGGAATCGAAGGGCAGCTTGTCGACGTCCTCGATCGTCTCGACCAGCGTCATCTGCCCGGGTTCGACCTGCCCCATCGTGCCGATCACCTCGGGGTGGCCTTCGTGGCCGATGAAGATGATGTGGCGGCCCTTTTCGATCTGGCGTTCGGCCTGGCGGTGGATCTTGCTCACCAGCGGGCAGGTGGCATCGACATAGAGCAATTTGCGGCGCTTGGCCTCGGCCGGGATCGCCTTAGGGACGCCGTGGGCGCTGAACACCACCGGCGCATCATCGGGCACCTCGTTCAACTCCTTGACGAACACCGCGCCCTTGGCCTTGAGCCCCTCGACCACGTATTTGTTGTGGACGATCTCGTGGCGCACATAGACCGGCGCGCCGTAGCGCTCGAGCGCCTTCTCGACGATCTCGATGGCGCGATCGACCCCGGCGCAGAAGCCGCGCGGGGCGGCGATCAGGAGGTTGAGGGGCGGCATCACGGTGGCCGGAGCGTCAGCGGCTGGAAAGGGCGCGTTCATGTCACCCCCTCTAGCGCAAGCCGCACGTCCTCGCTAGGGCGCTCGGGATCGTTTAATTCGAGGACGGCTTTGATGAAGCTTCGCGTGCGCGCCCTTTCTGCCCTGACCGCCGTGGCGGCGCTGTCCGCCTGCTCGAACGAGGGCGAGCTGGTGATCGACCAGGGCGTCGGCATCGCCAGCGTCCTGTCACTTTGTCCCGCGGTCGGGATTCCCGACTACACCGGCGATGTCACCACCTTCCGCGATCCGGCCGACACCACGGTCGCCAGCCTCGATGTCAGCGCGTCGATGACCAATCTGCGCAGCGAGTGCAACGACGCCGCGGACAAGATCTATTCCGAGGCGACCTTCACGGTCAACGCGCGCCGCAGTGACACGCGCGGGAGCCGCACGGTCGAGCTCCCTTATTTCGTCACCGTGGTGCGCGGCGGCACGGCAGTGGTCTCCAAGCGCATCGGCACCGTCACGCTCGCCTTCGCCGACGGGCAGGAGCGCGCGCAGGGCAACGGCAAGGCGGGTGGCTACGTCAACCGTGCCGATGCGGCGCTGCCTGAGGACATCCGCGAGAAGATCACCAAGCGACGACGCGCGGGCGACGCCGAGGCGGCGCTCGATCCGCTCGCCGACCCCGAGGTCAAGGCCGCGATCGCCCGCACCCGCTTCGAGATGCTGGTCGGCTTCCAGCTGACCGAGGCGCAGCTGAAGTATAACGTGACGCGTTAGTTTGTGTTTCGCTCCCGCCTCCGCGGGAGCGTCCTCGGCGCGTCTCCTTCGCTTCGCTACGGAGCGCCTGCGGGCGGCCGGTCGGCCTTGCGGTGCCGGTGGCACCGATCATCGCCACTAGCCGCGTCGCCGCCGTGCTCGCCCCTTATCGTCTTCCCGGGCTTGACCTGGGACCCCGCTTCCTTCTTTGCACGCGCGACATTTCCGCGCCTACCGCACGAGAAACCGATGACCGAACCCAAGACCCTCTATGCCGCCCATGCGGCGCTGATCGAAAGCGTCCTGACCGAACTGGCCGGCGAAGGCGCGCTGCCTGCGGGCACATCCTTTGCCAACGTCACGCTCGAGCCGCCGCGCGATCCCGCGCATGGCGACCTTGCGACCAATGCCGCGATGGTGCTCGCCAAGCCCGCAGGCCTCAACCCCCGCGCGCTCGCCGAGGCGATTACGGCGAAGCTCGCCCAGCAGCCCGGCATCGCCAGCGCCGCAATCGCCGGGCCGGGATTCATCAACCTGCGCCTTGCCCCTGCCGCATGGCTCGACGAGCTTGCCGCCATCGCCGAGCTCGGCGCGGACTACGGACGGTCGGGGATGGGCGAGCGGCGGATGGTCAATGTCGAATATGTCTCGGCCAACCCCACCGGCCCGATGCACATGGGCCATTGCCGCGGCGCGGTGGTGGGCGATGCGCTGGCGGGCCTGCTCGAATTCGCCGGGCACCGCGTCACCAAGGAATATTACGTCAACGACGCAGGCGCGCAGGTCGATGTCCTCGCCCGCTCGGTGCACCTGCGCTATCGCGAGGCGCTGGGGGAGGAAATCGCCATCCCCGCGGGGCTTTATCCGGGCGATTACCTCGTTCCTGTCGGCCAACAGCTCGCCGCAGAGTTCGGTGACACCTACGCCGCAGCGCCCGAAGCCGACTGGCTGATCCTCTTCCGCACCCGCGCTGTGGCGGCAATGATGGACATGATCCGCGCTGATCTGGCGACCCTCGGCATCGCGCACGACCTGTTCTCCTCCGAGGCCGAGCTGCAGGCCTCGGGCAAGGTCGATGCCGCCGAGGCGTGGCTGCGCGCGCACGACCTTGTCTATGACGGCGTGCTCGAAGCCCCCAAGGGCAAGGCCCCGCCGGAGGATTGGGAGCCTGTGCAACTGCCGCTGTTCCGCTCGACCAAGTTCGGCGACGATCAGGATCGCCCGATCAAGAAATCGAACGGGGCATGGACCTATTTCGGCGCGGACCTCGCCTACCACTTCCAGAAGGCGCAGGACGCCGACGCGCTCGTCGACATCTGGGGTGCGGACCATGCGGGCACGGTCAAGCGCATCAAGGCCGCGGTCGCCGCGCTGACCAGCGCCGATGATGCCGCGCCCAAGCCGTTCGAGGTCAAGCTCGTCCAGATGGTGCAGCTGATGAAGGGCGGCCAGCCGTTCAAGATGTCGAAGCGTGCGGGCAATTTCGTCACGCTCGCCGATGTCGTGGACATGGTCGGCAAGGACGTGGTGCGCTTCACCATGCTCACCCGCAAGCCCGACGCGCAGATGGACTTCGATTTCGACAAGGTGGTCGAAGCTTCGAAGGACAATCCGGTCTTCTATGTCCAGTATGCCCACGCGCGCATCCGTTCGACGCTGCGCAAGGCGGCAGATATGGGAATCACGCCGTCGGACGCGGCGCTGGACAGGCTTGGTGCCGAGGAGCTGGCGCTGGTTGCCCGCGCGGCCCAGTTCCCGCGCGAGATCGAGGCGGCCGCGCGGGCCAGAGAACCGCACCGGATCGCGTTCTATCTCTATGACCTTGCCGCCGACCTCCATTCCTACTGGAATCTCGGTAATGACCGCCCCGAAAAGCGCTTCATCGTGGAACAGGACGCGCAGCTTACAGCGGCAAGGCTTTTCCTCGGGCAGGCAATCGGGCAAGTGATCCGCAATGGTCTTGGCGTGCTCGGCGTCGAGGCGGTCGAGAGCATGTAGTTCTGCCTTAGGGGGGCACTGGGTCCGTGATGGTCGATGCCGAATATGAAGAGCTGAACGATGCGGATGACGAGCTCGGGCTCGGCGAGCCCGACAGCCTGCCGTGGCTCGAATCCGACGAGGAAGACGAGGGCGCCGGCGGGGTCGACACCAGCCAGATCGTGCTGTTTGCCCTCGGCCTGATCGCGCTGCTGGGCGTGGCGTGGGCGGGCGTATGGTACATCACCAACCGCGCTGCCAGCAGCGAGGTGGTCGCCGATGGCAGCGTGATCGCTGCGCCCGAAGGCCCGATCAAGACGCGCCCCGACGATCCGGGCGGCAAGACCTTCGACGGCACCGGCAATGTCGCCCCCGTGGTGGGCGAGGGCGGGTCGCGCCCCGGCGTGGTGGCGGAAACCCCGCTGCCGCCGCTTCCGGGCGGGACGCCGGGCAAGCCCGCCGCGCAGCCATCTGCTGCGGCCTCCGCCGCTCCGGCCAAGCCCGCTGCCCCCGCAGCCGGGCAGGCACCCGCGACTGGCGGCGTCGGCGTCCAGCTTGCCGCCTACGGCACCCGCGCCCGCGCCGAACAGGGCTGGCGCGACGCCCAGCGCCGCACCGATGCCCTGAAGGGCGTCAAGTACCGGGTGGTCGAGGGCAAGGTCGATATCGGCACCGTCTACCGCCTGCAAGCCGTGGTCGGCACCCGCGCGGAGGCGGACACCCTGTGCCGCGCATTGAAGGCCGACGGGGTCGATTGCCAGGTCAAGTAAGGCAGGCTCACGTAGCTGGGGATTGGCGGGGGCTTTCCCCCGCCTTGACCCTCCACCGCCCTTGCTAGCCCCCTCGCACGGTGCGACGTTGCCGACATGATTCCGGCGATCTTCGGCATTTCGGGCCCGCAGCTGACTGCGGACGAGCGCGCCTTCTTCCGCGAGTGCGACCCTGCGGGCTACATCCTGTTCGGCCGCAACTGCGTCGACCCGGAGCAGTTGCGCGCGCTCACCGATGATCTGCGAAGCATCCACGGGAGAGACCGCCTGCTCGTCTCGATCGATCAGGAGGGCGGCCGCGTCGCGCGGCTGAGGCCGCCGCACTGGGCGGGCTATCCCTCGGGGGAAGCCTTTGACAAGCTTTATCAAGTTGCCCCCGCCAGCGCGATCGAAGCGGCGCGGGCGAATGCCACTGCGATGGGGCTGGAGCTGTCGGCGATGGGGATCACGGTTGATTACCAGCCGCCGCTCGACCTGCGCGTGCCCGGCGCGCACGACGTGATCGGCGACCGCTCGCTGGGGAGCGATCCGATGCAGGTCGCCGCGCTGGGCCGCGCGCTGCTCGAAGGGCTGGCCGCCGGCGGCGTGACCGGCTGTATCAAGCACATGCCGGGCCACGGCCGCACCGATGTCGACACCCACAAGGCGCTGCCCACGGTGACCGCCTCGGCGGCGGAACTGGAAGACGACCTCGCCCCGTTCCGCACGCTGAACCACGCGCTGATCGGGATGACCGGCCACCTGGTCTTCACCGCATGGGATGCCGAGAACCCCGCGACGCTCTCCGAAACCGTGATCCGCGACGTGATTCGTGGAAGCATCGGCTTCGACGGCCTGCTGCTCACCGACGATATCGACATGGAGGCGCTGGGCGGCACCATCCCCGAACGCGCCGCGCGCGCGCATGCGGCGGGGTGCGACATCATCCTCAATTGCTGGGCCAAGAAGAACGACATGGAGGGGATCTGCGCGGTGCTGCCCGCCATGTCCGACACCACCGCTGCGCGGCTCGACCGCGCGCTTGCGGGCACGTGGGTCGCCGAGAGCCTCGCGCCGCAAGCCGCCGAACTCCTCGCCAAGCGCGACGCCTTGCTGGCGCTCACCGCATGAGCGCGCCCGAGCCGCCCTTCATGCTCGCGCCCGATGCGGCACGGAACGATACAGACGCGCTCTATCTGGAGCTTGACGGCTGGGAAGGCCCGCTCGACCTGCTGCTTGATCTCGCGCGGCGGCAGAAGGTCGACCTGCTCCAGATCTCGATCCTCGCGCTGGTCGACCAATACCTCATCTATATCGAGCGCGCGGGCGCGCTGAAGCTGGAGCTGGCCGCCGATTACCTCGTGATGGCGGCATGGCTCGCCTATCTCAAATCGGCGATGCTGCTGCCCAAGGCCGAGCAGGAAGACCCCTCGCCTGAAGAACTCGCGCTGCGCCTCCAGATCCGCCTGCAACGCCTTGGCGCAATGCGCGAGGCGGCGGGGCGGCTGATGGGCCGCGACCGGATCGGGCGCGACGTGTTTCTGCGCGGGAGCCCCGAAGGCCTGCGCACCGATCGCAAGACCGTGTGGCGCTCGGACCTGTTCAGCATCATCCAGGCCTATGGGCAGGTCAAGGCGCGCACCGCGCCGCGTATCTACCACGTTGCCAACCGCCCGGTGATGACGCTCGATTCGGCGCTCGAGCGGGTGTCTTCGATGCTCGGCGTGACGCTCGAATGGATGGAAATCCGCGACTTCCTTCCGCCCCACGCCTCGCCGGCCCTGAAGCGCTCGGCGCTGGCGTCGAGCTTCGTCGCCGCGCTCGAACTGACCAAGCGTGGGCGGGCGGAACTGAAGCAGGATGGCGCCTTCGCCCCCTTGCGCATCCGCCGCCTGAGGGAGGGCGCGTCGGCGTGAGCGAGGAGCCCAACGACGAACCGGGCACGCTCGAACGCGCGCTCGAGGCCACGCTGTTCGCCGCCGAGACGCCGATGGGCGTAGAGGCGCTCGCCGCCCATCTGGGCGGGCTTGCGGGCAGCGAGGTGCGCGAGGCGCTTGGGAATCTGGAAGCGCGCTACCGCAAGCGCGGCATCCATGTGGTCGAGCGCGGGGGGCGATGGCATTTCGAGACCGCGCCCGACCTCGCCCACCTGCTGCGCCGCGAGAAGGAGCAGGTGCGCCGCCTCAGCCGCGCCGCCACCGAAGTGCTCGCCATCATCGCCTATCACGAGCCGGTCAGCCGCGCCGAGATCGAGTCGATCCGCGGCGTGCAGACCAGCGCGGGCACATTGGATGTGCTGATGGAGGCGGGCTGGGTGAAGCCTGCCGGCCGCCGCGAGGTGCCGGGGCGTCCGGTGATCTACGCCACCACCCCTGACTTCCTCGACCACTTCGGCCTTGCCAGCCGCCGCGACCTGCCCGGCATCGACGAGCTGCGCGCCGCCGGCCTGCTCGATCCGGTCGACGAGGCGATGGAAGCCGCGCTTGACGGCATGGGGCGTTTCGAGCCCGACGAGGAAGACGAGAGCGGCCCGGACGAGGATTGATCGCGCGGGTTCGAGACTTTCTTTCCGCCGGGTGGCATCCGCGCGCCAAGCTGCCTATATACCCCGCATAACCCCTATCGCGAGTCTCGCATCATGAACGTCGGTATCTGGCAAATCCTCATCGTCGCCCTCGTCGTCCTCGTGCTGTTCGGGCGCGGGCGCATTTCCGAGATGATGGGCGACTTCGGCAAGGGCATCTCGAGCTTCAAGAAGGGCATGAGCGAAGTTGACGAGCCCAAGGCGCGAATCGAGCCCCCGGCCGCCGCGCCCGCTCCGACCGCCGCGCCTGCTCCGTCCGAGAAGTCCGACAGCACCGGCGCCTGATCCGGCCTGCAGGGAGGCGGCGCAGCCGCACCGCACATGTTCGACATCGGCGCAGCAGAACTGCTGGTCATCATCATCGTCGCGGTCGTCGTGATCGGGCCGAAGGACCTGCCGCTTGCGATGCGGGTGGCGGGCCGTTGGATCGGCAAGGTGCGGCGGCTCTCGGCCCATTTTCGCTCCGGGATCGATGCCATGGTGCGCGAGGCCGAACTTGAGGACATGGAGAAGAAGTGGAAGGCGCAGAACGAGGAGATCATGCGCCGCTCCGCCGCTCTGACCGAGGCTGAAGCAGGCGCGCCGGTGATGACCGGGCCGCCCCCGGTCGAGACGCCGCCCCTCGTGACGCCTCCCGCCGCGGCACCCCCTGCCGATACGCCCGCCGACCAAGGCACGGGGGCACCTCCACCCGCCCCGTCGCCCCAGCCTTCGCTGTTCGACAAGCCGCCTGTGCGCGCGGCGACCGTCACGATCGGCGGTCCGGCGATCGATCCCGAGCCCGATGCGCCGCGTCCGCCGATGCTGCCCGCGCGGCCGCACACGGGGGACGAAGATGTTTGAGGTCAAGGACCTCGACGAGACCCGTGCGCCGCTGCTCGACCATCTGATCGAGCTTCGCACCCGCGTGATCCGCGCTTTGCTGGCGCTGGCGGTCGGTTTCGGCGTTTGTCTCTACTTCGCCGACGACATCCTCGGCTTGCTGGTGCTGCCGCTGAAGCAGGCCTTCCCGGAAGGGCAGGGCCAGCTTATCTTCACCAAGCTGCCGGAAGTGTTCTTCGTGGAGCTCAAGGTCGCGCTGTTCGCCGGCTTCATGGTGAGCTTTCCGGTGATCGCCAACCAGCTGTGGGCCTTTGTCGCCCCCGGTCTTTATGCCCGCGAGAAGAAGGCCTTTCTGCCGTTCCTGATCGCCACCCCGGTGCTGTTCACCGCCGGTGCGGCGCTCGCCTATTTCGTGGTCATGCCGACCGCTTTCCGCTTTTTCCTCGGCTACGGGGGGCAGACCGGGGGCCTGACGGTGCAGGCCCTGCCGAGCGCAGGCGATTATCTCGGGCTGGTGATGCAGTTCATCCTCGCCTTCGGCCTGACCTTCCTGTTGCCGGTGCTGCTCCTGCTGCTCCACCGTGCCGGGATCATCACCCGCGAACAGCTGGTGGCGGCGCGGCGCTATGTGATCGTGGCCATCTTCGCCATCGCTGCGGTCGTCACGCCGCCCGATCCGGGCTCGCAGATTATCCTCGCCGTGCCGCTGCTGCTCTTGTTCGAGGCCTCGCTGGTGCTGATGCGCCTGCAGGAGAAGGCCGTGGCCGCCGACAAGGCAGCGCGTGAGGCCGAGCAAGCCGCCGAGCGCGCGGCGGCGGAGTAACTACTCCGCCTCTTTCACCTTCACCCCGCCGATCCAGACCTGAAGCACCTTCGTCTCGCGCAGGGCTTGCGGCGAGGCGAACAGCGGGTCGCGGTCGACGAACAGGAAGTCGGCGCGCTCGCCCGGGACGAGGCGGCCAAAGCGGCCATCGGCAAAGCCCGCAAAGGCGGCGTCCGCAGTGAACCCGGCAAGCGCCTGCTCGCGCGTCACCGTCTCTTGCGGGAGCCACCCGCCGAAAGGCTCGCCCTTGGCGTCGGTGCGGCTGATCGCGGCGGCCATGCCTGCCCAGGGGTTGGCGGGCTCGACCGGCGCGTCCGAGCCGAAGGCGAGGCGGCCCCCGGCCTTCAGCACGCTCCGCCACGGATAGGCCCCCGCCAGCCGGTCGGGGCCCAGCCGTGCCTCGGCCATCAGCCGGTCGGAGGTCTGGTGGAGCGGCTGCATCGAGGCGATCACGCCGTGCTGACCCAGCCGCGCAATATCGACGGGATCGACGATCTGCGCATGCTCGATTCGCCAGCGCCGGTCGCCCTTGTAGCTTTCCGAAAGCTCCTCGATCGCGCCCAGCACCTCGGCATTGGCGGCATCCCCGATGGCGTGGACCGCGGTCTGGAAATTGTCCATCGCCGCGCGGCTCATCAGGTTCCTGAGCTGCGACGGCGAGAGCAGCGGCAGGCCCTTGGCGCCCGGGTCGTCATGATAGGGCGCCTTGAGCACCGCCCCGCGCGAGCCCAGCGCGCCGTCGAGATAGAGCTTGATCCCGCCCATCCGCAGCCGGTCTTCATAAAGCCAGACAGTCGGCTCGGGGCCCGCGACGGTCTCGAGCGTGTCGATGCTGTCGGCATAGGCCATGATGCGCATCATCAGCCGCCCGGTGTCGCCCGCGCGGCGGAAGGTGTGCCAATCGGCGAGCGTCGTCCCCATGTCGGCGACCGCGGTGACGCCGTAGCCGAGCAGCACCTCCTGCGCCTTGGCGAGCGCCAGATCGCGGTCCTCGGGGCGCGGGGCAGGAACCTCCTTGGCCACCAGCAGCGCGGCATTGTCGACGAAGACGCCGGAAGGATTGCCCTTGGCATCGCGGATGATCTTGCCGCCCGCCGGATCGGCGGTCTTGGCGGTGACGCCTGCGGTCTGGATGGCGAGCGTGTTGCCCCAGGCGGCGTGGCCGTCGACCCGTTCGAGCCACACCGGGCGGTCGGCCACCACCGCATCGAGTTCGGCTGCGGTCGGGAAGCGCCCGAGGCCCCACTTCTCCTGATTCCAGCCGCGGCCGAGGATCCACGGGCGGCCCTCGTTCTCGGCGGCGAAGGCCTTGATCTTTGCAAGTGCCTCATCGAGCGAATTGGTGTCCGACAGGTCCAGTGTCAGCGCGCCGAAGCCGATGCCCACCACATGGACATGGGCGTCGATCATGCCCGGCAGCATCACCTTGCCGCCGCCATCGACAAGGTAATCGGTCTGGGGGCGCTTGTCGGAGCGTTCGAGCACGGCGGTGATCGTGCCGTCCTCGTCGAACACCAGCCCCGAGAAGCGCTTGACCTTGCCCTCAGCGTCGATCGTCACCCCGTCGACATTGTCGACCAGCGTGTCGGCCCAAGCGGGCGCGGCAAGGGCAAGGGCGAGGGCGGAGACGGCGGTGGAAGCGAAACGGAGCATGGCAGTCCTTGGCAAGCGAGGGAGCCGCGTGTGCTATCGCTTTGCCGCGCGCTTGCCAATGCGGCAGGCGCGCATACGAATCCGCAAGCCTGCCGATTGCCCTAGCGCGCCCAAGGCTCTAATCGGCTCGGCATCATGTTGACGCAAGCCACCGCATCGCACCCCAAGGGCGCCGCCGCCACGCCGGCTGACCTCACCCTCGACGACGTTCGCGCCGCCGCCGCGCGGATCGCGGGCGCGGTGGTCGAAACGCCGATGATGCACTCGATCACCCTGTCGGAGATCACCGGTGCGGATATCTGGCTGAAGTTCGAGAACCTCCAGTTCACGGCGGCCTACAAGGAGCGCGGGGCGCTGAACGCGCTGCTGCTGCTCAACGAGGAGCAGCGCGCGCGCGGCGTGATCGCGGCCTCGGCGGGCAACCACAGCCAGGGCCTCAGCTATCACGGCACCCGGCTGGGCGTCCCCGTCACCATCGTCATGCCCAAGCCCACGCCCACAGTGAAGGTGATGCAGACCGAAAGCGTCGGCGGCAAGGTGGTGCTGGAGGGCGAGACCTTCGACGAGGCCTATGCCCACGCCCGCAAGCTCGAAGGCGAGTTGGGCCTGACCTTCGTCCACCCCTTCGACGATCCGCATGTGGCGGCGGGCGCGGGCACGGTGGCGCTCGAGATGCTCAACGTGAAGCCCGATCTCGATTGCATCGTCACGCCGATTGGCGGGGGCGGGCTGATCTCGGGGATGGCGACCGTCGCCAAGGCGATCAATCCGGCGATCGAAGTGGTCGGCGTGCAGGCCGGGCTGTTCCCGAGCATGTTCGACCGCATCAAGGGCGCAAGCCTCCCCTGCGGTGGGGACACACTGGCGGAAGGTATCGCGGTCAAGGTGCCAGGCGACTTCACCTCCAAGGTGATCGCCGAGCGGGTCGACGACATCCTGCTGGTTGATGAGCCCGCACTCGAACGGGCCGTCGCGCTGCTGCTCCAGATCGAGAAGACCGTCGTCGAGGGCGCGGGTGCGGCGGGGCTCGCCGCGGTGCTGCGCAATCCGGCGCGGTTCGCGGGGAAGAAGATCGGCCTGGCGCTGTGCGGCGGCAATATCGACACGCGCCTGCTCGCCAATGTGCTGCTGCGCGATCTGGCGCGGCAGGGCCGCCTCGCGCGCCTGCGCATCACCTTGCAGGATCGTCCCGGCGCGCTGTTCCGGGTGATGCGCCTGTTCGACGAGCACAACGTCAACATCATCGAGATCTATCACCAGCGCATCTTCACCACGCTGCCGGCCAAGGGCCTGATCACCGATATCGAATGCGAGGCGCGCGATGCCGAGCAGGTCGAGCGGCTGGTCGAGGGCCTGCGCGCCAATGGCTATTCGGTGCAGCTGGTCGAACTCGGCTGATTTTCACGACAATCCGGTGGTGCCAGACCGGGGCATTCGTCCCGGTTTGCACCATTGCGGGCGCGGTTTGCCGCCGCCGCCTGCTGCCTCAAGTCGTTTTCGCGACATTTTCATGGTTAAGGGACTTTTACCGGAGCGAAGGTGTGGGCATAAGATTTTCTTAACACTTTCGCCCACCCGCGATTCACCCGCCAGCTCAGGCGCACGAAGGACAGGCCCCACCCGTGACGGCACCGATCCGCTTCCCCCGCTTCTTCGTGACGAGCCCCGCGCCGTGCCCCTATCTGCCGGGCAAGAGCGAGCGCAAGGTGTTCACCGAGCTGAAGGGCCCGCACGCGGACCAGCTCAACGAGGCATTGGGCCGGATCGGCTTCCGCCGGAGCCAGACGGTCGCCTATCGCCCCTCCTGCCTCGATTGTCAGGCCTGCGTTTCGGTGCGGGTGGTGGCGGGCAGGTTCAAGCCGTCCGCGACCCAGAAGCGCGATCTCAAGCGCAACAGCGACCTCATCGTCACCGAATGCCGCCCCTGGGCGACCGACGAGCAGTTCGAGCTGCTCGCCCGCTATCTCGGCCAGCGCCACCCCGATGGCGGCATGTCGGCGATGGACGAGCTCGATTATGCCGACATGATTGAGCACACTCCGGTCACCAGCGTCGTCACCGAATATCGCGAGCCCTTGCCCAACGGCAAACCCGGCCGCCTCGTCGGCGCGTGCCTGACCGACCGGCAGGGCGACGGGCTGTCGATGATCTACTCCTTCTACGAGCCCGATCACGCGGAGCGCGCCGGGCTCGGCAACTTTATTATCCTCGATCATATCCGCCGCGCCGCGGCTGAGGCATTGCCCTATGTCTATCTCGGATATTGGGTCGAGGGCTCGCCGCGCATGCAGTACAAGGTCCGCTATCGCCCGCTCGAGCGTCTGACGCGCGAAGGCTGGCAGCTGATGGAGGAGGGCGAGCAGCATCGCCTGATCGCCGCAGCGACAGCGCCGCGCCGGCCGCAGGAGGAACGCCTCGCCGGCGCGCGGGGCAAGGATGGCCAGCCTGTCAAGTTTCCCGCGACCTGAGACGCGCACGCGTCTCACGCTCGGTCTCGCCATTGCTGCAGGATTGGGTCACGCCGCGCTGGCGCTCGGCGCTGCGCCGGTAGCGGCTGCGGTCCAGCCCGAGCCGCAGGCGACTCCCGGAGCCGAGGATGAGGAAGCAGGCGCACCCGCACCCGCTGCTGCGCAGCCGGGCGCGCCCGCTTCCCCATCCCCGCCCAAGCCCGAACCCGTCCCGGATTCGCTCGATGCGCTGATCCCCGAAGCCGCGCTTGCCGATCCTGAAGCCTGGGCGGCAGGCGGCGTTGCGAATCCGGCGGCGGTGCCCGAAACGCTCGACCCGCTGGCTGCGGCGCCCGATCCAGCCTTCGACGCTGCCTTCGCCGGGCTGGAGAGCACAGCCGATGGCGCGCCCTTGCCCGAGGGCGAGGCCGCGCTCGCCGAACTGGCGATCCCCGATCCCCAGCCGCTCCCGCCCGATCCCGAGCTCGAGGCGCTTGCCAGCATCGATGCGCCCGTGCTCGCCGCCGCTCCCGAGCTGGCCGAGACGCGGGTCAGCTCCACGCTGGTGCTCGCGCTGCCCGCCGACCCGCAAGCCTTCCCCGAGAAGCAGGAATTCGTCGACCGCTTCCGCGACCTGTCGACCTTGCGCGAGCTTGACGATGGCGTGGAGACCACGCCGCAGGTTGCCGCCCGCGCGCGCGCTGATGCTAAGCTGCTCGGCGATATCCTGCGCACCTACGGCTATTACGCCGGAGAAGTTGTGCGGCAGCTTTCGGGCGGACGGCGCGCGGGCGAAGCGAACGAATCCGCAGACGAAGATGAGGCCGAGGCCGCATCGCGCGAGCCGAGCGTGCGCTTCGACATCCTGCCGGGCCCGCGCTACCGCTTCGGGCGCATCGACCTTGGCGAACTCCCCGCGCTTCCCGAGCCCGATGCCAGCCGGCTGATCGAGGCTTTCGGCATCAAGACGGGCGACCCACTTTATGCCGACCGCATCGTCGAGCGCGAGCTGGAACTGCGCGTCGCGCTCGGCGAAAGCGGCTATCCCTTCGCCAAGGTCGAAGAGCCGCAGCTGCTGATCGACCACGCGCGCGAGGAGGGCGATCTCACCCTCGCCGCGCGGCCGGGGGGCAAATATGTGTTCGGCGACGTGGTCAGCAATGATCCGCGCTTCCTGTCGGGCCGGCACCTCGCACGCATCGCCCGCTTCGATGCGGGCGACACCTTCCAGCAGAGCCTCGAGACCGACCTCAGGCGCGCGATCATCGCCACCGGCCTCGTCTCGAGCGTCACCGTCACCCCGCGTGAAACCCGCGCGCCCGCAGGCGACCAGCCGGGCGAGGTCGCGCTCGATGTGGAGCTGGAACGCGCACCCTTGCGCACCATTGCGGGCGCGATCGGCTACGGCACCGAGGACGGCTTCAAGGTGGAAGGTCGGTGGGAACACCGCAACCTCTTCCCCCCCGAAGGCGCCTTGCGGCTGCGCGGCATCCTCGGCACGCGTGAAGTGCTCGGCAGCATCGGCGTCCGGCGCAACAACTTCCTTGGCCGCGATCAAGTGCTGACTGTCGATCTCTTCGCCAGCGACATCGTGACGCAGGCGGTCGACTCGCGCGGAGGCGGGGTGCGCGCGACCTTCGAGAAGGTCTCGAACATCCTGTTTCAGAAGGATGTCAGCTGGCAGGTCGGCGGCGAGGTGATCTTTACCGACGAGCGCAACCGCAATATCCGCACCGCGCCCGGCTTCGAGGTGCCGCGTCAGGCCTTTCTGATCGGCGGGCTGTTTGGCAGCCTCACCCTCGACGAGAGCGACGATCTGCTCGACCCGAGCGAGGGGTGGCGCGCGACCCTGTTCCTCGCCCCCGAGGTCTCGCAGCAGGGCGGGGCGGAGAGCTTCTACCTGCGCGCGCAGGGCGATGCGAGCACCTACCAGTCGTTCGGCGATCTGGTGCTGGCGGGCCGCGTGCGCGCAGCGACAATCCAGGGTGCCGGGATCGACGACATCGCACCCTCGCGGCGGCT
>PNKW01000049.1 GCA_013822695.1 Erythrobacter sp.
GGGCTTGCCGTCGGAGCCGGGGCGCATCCGGTCGGCGTTTTCTTCGCCGGAGAGGCGCGCGGCCTCGAAGCCGTCACCGATCTCGACGCCTTTGACCGCATTGATGCTCATCATCGCGGCGGCGAGATCGCTGTCGAGCTTGGCATAGATCGGCGCGCCCCAGCCTGCCGGGACGCCGGTGGCGACGCATTCGACGATCGCGCCGAGCGAGGAACCGGCCTTGCGCGCAGCATCGACCTTCTCTTCCCAGCGCTTGGCAGCCTCGGGGTCGGGGCAGAAGAAGGGGTTGTTGGCGATCTCGGCGTAGTCGATGGCCGCAGGATCAATCCGGTCGCCGCCGAGCTCGCAGACATAGGCGGTAATGGTGACCTCCGGGATCACCAGCCGCGCGACCGCGCCCGCCGCGACCCGCGCCGCTGTCTCGCGCGCCGAGGAGCGCCCGCCGCCGCGATAGTCGCGGATGCCGTATTTGGCATCATAGGCGTAGTCGGCATGGCCCGGGCGATATTGCTGTGCGATGGCGGAGTAATCTTTGGATCGCTGATCGGTGTTCTCGATCATCAGGCTGATCGGCGTGCCGGTGGTCTTGCCTTCGAACACGCCCGAGAGGATGCGCACCAGATCATCCTCGCGCCGCTGGGTGGTGAAGCGGCTGGTGCCCGGCTTCCTCGCATCCATGAAAGGCTGGATGAATTCCTCGCTGATTGCCAGCCCCGGCGGGCACCCGTCAACGACCGCGCCCAAAGCAGGCCCGTGACTCTCTCCCCAGGTGGTGAAGCGCAAGACGCGTCCGAAGGTGTTCCAGCTCATGGCACGGCTCTTACCGCAAAAGTGCCGCGTGTCGAGCGGCGGCACTTGACCAATAGGGTCTCACACAAAGACACAAAGACACAAAGACAGCGGGACGAGGGGCCACTGTCGCCGCCGCGGCGACATCTTTGTGCCTTTGTGTCTTTGTGTGAAAAGCCCCTGCGCCGCTCTAGCCAAGCCCGCGTGTTTGCGGCAGGAACATAACATGATCGCAAAACTCTCAGGCAGGCTCGATGCGACCGGTGAGGACTGGGCCGTGGTCGATGTCGGCGGAGTGGGCTACCTCGTGCACTGCTCCAGCCGCACGCTCGCCGCCTTGGGCGAGGTGGGAGAGGGCTGCACCGTCCACACGCAATTGCAGGTGAGCGAGAACGACATGCGCCTGCTGGGCTTCGCCGACGGGGCTGAGCGCGACTGGTTCCGGCTGCTGACGGGCGTGCAGGGCGTGGGGAGCAAGGTCGCGCTGGCGATCCTCTCCGCGCTCTCGACCGGAGAATTGCGCGATGCCTGCGGTAAGGGCGATGCGGCGATGGTGGCGCGGGCGCAAGGCGTGGGGCCGAAGCTGGCGGGCCGGATCGTCAACGAGCTGAAGGACAAGGCGGGCGCGATGCCGGGTGGCAGCGGCGGCTTTGCGGTGAGCGCCGCAGTGCCCGCAGGAAGCAAGGGCGCGGACGCGGCGAGCGCTTTGGAGAACCTCGGCTTCAAGCCTGCGGTCGCGGCGCAGGCCGTGGCGCGCGCGCTCGAAGAACTGGGCGAGGGCGCGAGCGAGGGCGACCTTATTCGGGTCGCGCTGAAGAAGGCGGCGGGGTGATGGTTTTGCGCATCGCCGTGGCCAGGATTACCAACAACAGAGGAGAAGTCCTCCTCGTCCGCAAGTCCGGCACTCTCGCGTTCATGCAGCCCGGCGGCAAAATTGAAGAGGGTGAAGAACCTTCAGCGGCCTTGATAAGGGAATTAGGCGAGGAGTTGGGCCTTAGAATTGCTGATCACGAGCTCAGATATCTTGGCGAAGCGCAGGCGGAGGCCGCGAATGAACCAGGCGAGTGGGTGGTCGCAAACGTCTTTGCGCTTGGAATCGACCACGAGGTTGCGGCAGAAGCCGAAATTGCCGAACTGCGCTGGGTCGATCCTGCCACGCCGGGTTCGCTGCTGCTGGCTCCTTTGACAAAAGATGCAGTGCTGCCATGGCAAGCGGCGTGACTGACCCCCTCCAAACGCCCACCCGCCAGCCCGGCGACCCCGACGCGGCCCTGCGCCCGCGCCCTTTCAACCCTCCGACAATGGCACTATAGTGGCCCCATGGGTGAGATGACCTTCAACTTCCCGCCTGCGCTGATGCGGTGGATCGAGGCGCAGGTGGCCGAGGGCCGCTATGCCGACGCGGGCGACTATCTGCGCGATCTGGTGCGCCGCGATCAGGACGGTCTGCTGCCGGACTGCGAAGTGGACTCCGCCGAGGAAACCCCCGAATACATCGCCTGGGTACGCGAGAAGGTGGCGGAAGGGTTGGCGTCGGGGGTGATCCATCGTGATCCCCGTGACGTGCTCGATGAGATTGTTGCCACGCGTCACCTTCGCCGTGGCGAGGCTTGAGCTTACCCCGGCAGCGCTGGGTGATCTTGCTGAAATTGACCGGCACGGTGCGGCCGAATTTGGTGAAGCAGCGGCTGATGCCTATGCGGCGGGCCTTCGGCGTGCGTTCGATCAGCTTGAGTTCTATCCGCTGTCCTCCCCTGCACGGCCCGAGTTTGGTGAGGGTATCCGGTGCCGTTCCTATCGCGCGCATCGCGTGCTCTACACGGTGGATGACGACCTCGTGATCGTTGTGCGGGTTCTTCATCATGCGCAAGACGCAAGGGGCGTGCTGAACCATGACTGACCCCACCCCCCTCCACACCCCCACCCGCCAGCCCGGCGACCCGGACGCGGCCCTGCGCCCGCGGCGGCTCGCCGAGTTCGTCGGGCAGGAGGCGGCCAAGGGGAACCTCGCTGTCTTCATTGCCGCCGCGCGCGCGCGGGGGGAGGCGATGGATCATACGCTGTTCTTCGGCCCGCCCGGCCTCGGCAAGACCACGCTGGCCCAGATCATCGCGGGCGAGCTGGGCGTCGGCTTCCGCGCCACCTCCGGCCCCGTCATCGCCAAGGCGGGCGATCTCGCCGCGTTGCTCACCAATCTCGAACCGCATGACGTGCTGTTCATCGACGAGATCCACCGCCTCTCGCCCGTGGTCGAGGAGGTGCTCTACCCGGCGATGGAGGACCGCGCGCTCGATCTCATCATCGGCGAGGGGCCCTCGGCGCGCTCGGTGCGGATCGATCTGCCGCCCTTCACACTGATCGGGGCGACCACCCGGCAGGGCCTGCTGACCACGCCGCTGCGCGACCGCTTCGGCATTCCGGTGCGGCTTAACTTCTACACCCACGAGGAGCTGGAGCGGGTCGTGACCCGCGCGGCGGGTCTGATGGGCCTCGCCATTGCGCCTGACGGTGCGCACGAGATCGCCCGCCGCTCGCGCGGGACGCCGCGTGTTGCGGGACGCCTGCTGAGGCGCGTGCGCGATTTTGCCGATGTCGCTGGCGCGGCCTCGGTCACCCGCCATGTCGCCGACGAGGCGCTGACCCGGCTCGAGATCGACCGGCTCGGGCTCGACCTGATGGACCGCCGCTACCTCACCATGATCGCCACCACCTACAAGGGCGGCCCCGTCGGGATCGAGACGCTCGCTGCGGGCCTTGCCGAACCGCGCGATACGGTGGAGGAGGTGGTCGAGCCCTATCTGATCCAGCTGGGCCTCGTCGCCCGCACCGCGCGCGGGCGGATGCTCAACGATGCCGGATGGGCGCATCTCGAGCTGACCCCGCCCAGAGAATCACCCGCAAGCCAGAGCGGGTTGTTCGAGGACTGAGTCGCGCGCGCTCCAGCCACCAGCGTTAACCAAGCGGCTAACAGCACCCCCGTTTTCGGTGCCAGTTCGGGACAGCCCCCCCGAAATCGGGCGTTTCCGCGGCGATTCCGGCGCGTTCCGGGCGCTGTGCTTGGTTAACCCGATTGCCCCTCGCCGCCATCTGACATCAATAGAAGGCTGGATTTGGGGGAATTGCGGGAGGGCCCGCAGCAGCCCCGCAAGCAAACAGGGTAAACGACCATGTCGCTCAAACTGGCCATCGCGAAGCTTTCCGCCGCTGCGGCGGGTGTCGCATTGTTGCAAGGTGGTGCGGTGCGCGTGGCCGAACCGCTGAACACCGACGCGCCCGACTTCGCGACCAATATCGATGGCAAACTGATCGAGGTCGATCCGGTCACCGGCGTGCGCTACATCAAGTCGCGCCAGCGGGTGATCACCGTGCCCGAGGAGCGCCGCCGTCGCATTGTCGAGCGCACCGTCGAGTGCCAGCCGGTCGGCCCGGCGGGCCCGGGCGGCGCGGCGAGCCTGCCGCAGGGCGCAGTCCAAGCCTATGCCGATCCGACGCAATGCCCGCCGATCGCGCAGGTCGCCTACCTGCCCGCGCCGCTTCCGCCGCTTCCGCCGATTTCGGGTGGCGGCGGGCCGGGTGGTGGTTTCGGCGGCTTTGGTGGCGGCGGTTTCGGCGGGGGCTTCGGCTTCGGCGGGGGCTTCTTCGGCGGCTTCTTCGGCGGCGGCGGTTCCTCGTCGGGCGACGTTTCGGTCTCGACCACCACCTCGACCTCGACCTCGGGCAGCACCGGCGGCTCGAGTTCGAGCAGCGGATCGTCGAGCGGGTCGAGCGGCATCGTGATCGATATCGACATCGACAATTCGACTTCGACCACCTCGTCTTCGGGCACGCTGACGTCGACCACCACCTCGTCCTCGGGCGTGGTCACCTCCTCGACCGGCCAGGTCTCCAGCAGCACTGGCGCCGTTTCGAGCACCAGCAGCACCGGCGCGGTTTCGAGCAGCACGGGCGCGGTGTCGAGCACCAGCACCTCGGGCAATGTTTCGTCTTCGACCGGGGCAGTGTCTTCGAGCACCGGGGCTGTCTCCTCGTCGACCGGCGCGGTCTCGTCGAGCACCGGCGCGGTGTCGAGCTCGTCGGGCAATGTTTCCAGTTCCTCGGGCAACGTCTCGAGCTCGTCCGGCAATGTGTCCAGCTCTTCGGGCAACGTCAGTTCCTCGACCGGGGCGGTGACGAGCTCCAGCTCTTCGTCGTCCTCGTCCTCGTCGAGCTCATCGTCCTCGTCGAGCAGCAGCAGCTCGTCCTCGGGCGGGGCGACCAGCGGCGGGACGTCGGGTGACATGACCAGCAGCACCAGCAGCAGCTCGTCCTCGTCGTCCTCGTCGAGCAGCAGCAGCTCGGGTTCGAGCGGGACCACCGGCTCGACCTCCTCCTCTTCGTCCTCGTCCTCGTCGAGCAGCAGCTCGTCGTCCTCGACCAGCGGCAGCACCAGCACCACCACGGGTGGCAATGATGTCCCCGCGCCGCCGATGACGATCCTGTTCGGCCTTGCTGCCGCAGCAATCCTCGGACGCCGCAAGTTCCTCGGCTGAGGCAGGCCTTACCCGCACAACGAAAAGGGCGGCCTTGCGGGGCCGCCCTTTTTTCGTTGAGGTTCCGGAGGCTTACTCCCCCTGCGGCTTTTCGACCGGCTGCCCGGCCGCTTCCCAGGCGAGGATCCCGCCGGCGAGGTGCTCGACCGGCCCGCCCGTCACCGCTGCCAGCTTCTCGCCCGCGATCGCCGAACGTCGGCCCGTCCGGCAATAGAGCACGACCTCGCGCCCATCGCTGAGATCGAGCTTGGCAGGGTCGAAGCGGTCAAGCGCGATGTGCTCGGCGCCGGGGATGGTGCCCCCGGCGACCTCTTGATCGGTGCGCACGTCGATCAGGCGGATATTGCCCGCCTCGATCTTCGCGGCGAGTTCCTCCGGCGAGAGCGGCACCAGCGCAGAGGGCGCAGGCGCCGCTTCGGCCTCGCCGCCGGTTCCGGCGAAAGCCAGCTCGAAGCCGAGCGGCACGGAGGGCGCGTCGCGCTTGCTCTTCGATCCGCCCGCATCACCCCCGCAGGCCGGCAGTGCCAGCAGCAGGGCAGGAGCGAGAAGAAGAGCGGCGCGACCGGGTCTCATGCCGCTCCTTATGCCGCAAGTTTGCGCAGAACGTAATGGAGAATCCCGCCGTGGCGGTAATACTCCATCTCGTTGGCGGTATCGATCCGGCACAGCGCGGTGAAGCTGAACTGCGTGCCATCCTCGCGGGTGACTTCGACCGTGACGTCCTGACCGGGCACGAGGTCGGCCAGACCGCGGATCGAGAAGCTATCGGTCGCGGCAAGGCCCAGGGTCTGGCGGGTGTCGCCGTCCTTGAACTGGAGCGGCAGCACGCCCATGCCGACGAGGTTCGAGCGGTGGATGCGCTCGAAGCTCTCGACGATCACCATCCGCACGCCGAGCAGGATCGTGCCCTTGGCCGCCCAGTCGCGCGAGGAGCCGGTGCCGTATTCCTTGCCGCCGATGACAACGAGGGGCGTGCCGGCTTCCTTGTGCTTCATGGCGGCATCGTAGATCGCCATGGTCTCGCCGCCATAGGTCGAAAAGCCGCCTTCGACGCCCGGGACCATTTCGTTCTTGATGCGGATATTGGCGAAGGTGCCGCGCATCATCACTTCGTGGTGGCCGCGGCGCGAGCCGTAGGAGTTGAAGTCCTTCTTGGCGACCTGATTGGCCATCAGGAACTTGCCGCCCGGGCTGTCTTCCTTGATCGAACCGGCCGGCGAGATGTGGTCGGTGGTCACCGAATCGCCGAGGATCGCCAAAGGCTTGGCGTCCACGATGTCCATGATCGGCGCCGGGGTCATGGTCATGCCCTCGAAATAGGGCGGGTTGGCGACGTAGGTCGAACCGGCGCGCCACTGGTAGGTGTCGGACGGCTCGACGGTGATCGCTTGCCAGTGCTCGTCACCGTCATAGACGTTGGCGTAGCGGCTCACGAACATCGAGCGGTCGATATTGGCAGCGCGGTGCTCGGCGATCTCGGCGTTGGTCGGCCACAGGTCGGCGAGCATCACGTCCTTGCCGTTCTGGTCCTGGCCGATCGGGGTGGTGGTGATGTCCTCGGTGACGGTGCCCTTCAGCGCATAGGCGACCACCAGCGGCGGCGAGGCGAGGAAGTTGGCGCGCACATCGGGCGACACGCGCCCTTCGAAGTTGCGGTTGCCCGAGAGCACCGAGGCGGCGACGATGTCGTTGCCGTTGATCGCGGCGGAGATCGGCGCGGCGAGCGGGCCGGAGTTGCCGATGCAGGTGGTGCAGCCATAGCCGACAAGGTCGAAACCGACCGCGTCCAAGTGCTCCTGCAGGCCAGACTTCACCAGATAGTCCGTGACTACCTGCGAGCCGGGCGCGAGGCTGGTCTTGACCCACGGCTTGGGCTTCAGCCCGCGCTCATTCGCCTTCTTGGCGACGAGGCCAGCGGCGATCAGCACATCGGGGTTCGAGGTATTGGTGCAGGAAGTGATCGCGGCGATCACCACGTCGCCGTCACCGATGTCGTGGTCCTTGCCCTCGACCGCGACGCGCGCGGGCGCGGCCTTGCCATAGGCCTTGGTGAGGTCCGAATTGAACAGGTCGTCGACCTCCTGCAGCACCACCTTGTCCTGCGGGCGCTTGGGGCCGGCGAGGCTGGGGACGACCGCGGCCATGTCGAGCGAGAGGGTCTTGGTGAAGACCGGCACATTGGCCGGATCGAACCACATCCCCTGCGCCTTGGCATAGGCCTCGACCAGCGCGATGTTCTCTTCGCTGCGGCCGGTGAGGCGCAGGTAATCGAGGGTCTTGTCGTCGATCCCGAAGAAGCCGCAGGTCGCGCCGTATTCGGGGGCCATGTTGGCGATGGTCGCGCGGTCCGCGAGCGTGAGGTTGGCAACGCCCGGGCCGTAGAACTCGACGAAGCGGCCGACCACGCCGACATTGCGGAGCATCTGCACGCAGGTCAGCACGAGGTCGGTCGCGGTCACGCCTTCGGCCATCGCGCCTTCGAGATAGAAGCCGACGACCTCGGGAATCAGCATCGAGACTGGCTGACCGAGCATGGCAGCCTCTGCCTCGATCCCGCCGACGCCCCAGCCCAGCACGCCCAGACCGTTGATCATGGTGGTGTGGCTGTCGGTGCCGACGCAGGTGTCGGGATAGGCGACCATTACGCCGTCCGGGCCTTCCGACGACCACACGGCCTGCGCCAGATGCTCAAGGTTGACCTGGTGGCAGATGCCGGTGCCCGGGGGCACGGCGGTAAAGTTCTGGAAGCTCTTGGAGCCCCACTTGAGGAAGTCGTAACGCTCGGCATTGCGCTCATATTCGAGCGCCATGTTGGCTTCCATCGCCTTGGGGTGGCCGAATTCATCGACCATCACCGAGTGGTCGATCACGAGGTTGACCGGAACCAGCGGGTTGATCTTGGCGGTATCGCCGCCGAGCTTCTTGATCGCATCACGCATCGCGGCCAGATCGACCACGCAGGGCACGCCGGTGAAGTCCTGCAGCAGCACGCGCGCCGGGCGGTACTGGATTTCCTCGCCGGTGGTGGGGTTCGCCTGCCAGTCGACCAGCGCCTGAATATGCTCGCGCGCGACAGTGAAGCCGCCGTCTTCGAAGCGAAGGAGGTTCTCCAGCAGCACCTTCATCGAAATCGGCAGCTTGCTGATGTCGCCCAGCTGCTCTGCCGCCTTGGCGAGCGAGTAAAAGGCGTACTGCTTGCCGTTCACGTCAAGCATCTGGCGCGTGCCGAGCGAATCCTGGCCGATTGCGGTCATGGGAGGTTCCGTCCTTTTAACTAGACCCGCCCCCGATCCACGCGAAGACAAGTCTTCAGGGGGCGCAGTTTTCGAGGGGCCTCCTGCGCGCCCTCGCGCGTGAGGTCAAGGGGGTGCGCCCAAGGCTTTTGTCTCAGGTCGCCGCGACCACCGCAGGGCGCGGCGCGCGGGCGGCGATCCAGCACCCGGTGACGATCAGCGTGGTGCCCGCCAGCGTTGGCCAGGTGACTGCCTCGCGGAAGAACAGCCAGCCAAACAGCGCCGCCCAGACGAAGCCCGAATATTCGGTCGGCACCAGCACGCTGGCGGGCGCGCGGGCATAGGCGAAGGCAATCGCGAAGGAGCCGCACACCGTCAGCACCGCCGAAATGCCGAGCGGCAGCGCGGCTGCCATCTGCGGGGTCTGCCACAGGAACGGGGCCATCAGCAGCAGCACAACAGCGCTCACCCCGCTGTGGAAGGTCGCGATCTCGAGCGCGCTGGCGACCTGCGCCTGCCGCCGGATGACGATGAAGTTATAGGCATAGAGCAGCGCCGAGACGAACACCGCTGCGACCCCCAGCATCGCGTCCTCGCCCATGCCGCCGCTGCCGATCCGCCCGCCGACGATCACCAGCGTGCCTGCAAAGCCCAGCACGCTCGCCCCGATGGCGCGGGGGCTGATCGTCTCGCCCAGCAGCACACGGGCGAGATAGAGCGCCAGCAGCGGGGCGATGAAGGAAAGGGCAATCGCCTCGGCCAGCGGCAGCAGGGTGAGCGAATAGAAGAAGGTCAGCGCCATGAAGGCCGAGACGACTCCCCGCTCGAGATGGAGCTTGAGCACGGCCCGCTCCGGCATCCGCCCGCCGCGCAGCCGCCACAGGGGCGCGACCAGCCCGGTGCCGATCACCGCGCGCAATGTGGTCGCGGTGTAGGCGCCGATCAGCAGCGCGGCCTCCTTCATGAAGGCGTCCATCAGCGACAGGAAGCCGACTCCGGCCAGCGCAGCGGCGAAGGGCAGCAGGACGTGATGCGGTTGCGGCGCGGCGAAGCTCATGCGCGTCGCCATAGGCGCAGGGCTCGGGAAGGTCACGCCCCCCTCGTACGAAGGGGGCGCCACGGTGCCACAGGGGTGTGAACATTAATGCAGGTGAAAGCCAAGATGGTTGATAGGGGCAGGGGCCAGCGGGTATGACCGCAGGCGAATTGCGATGCCGCCAACCTTCCGGCGGCACGGGGCGAGAAGGCAAAGACGTGATGATCAGGTTCT
The DNA here is from genome assembly GCA_013822695.1 of Erythrobacter sp. Taxonomy (GTDB): domain Bacteria; phylum Pseudomonadota; class Alphaproteobacteria; order Sphingomonadales; family Sphingomonadaceae; genus Erythrobacter. The sequence continues at coordinate 9,822 of PNKW01000049.1, forward strand.
CTGGCAGGTTGGCTGGCGGCGTTGCGACGGCAGCGCTGGTGGCAACGGCAGCGCTGGCGCAGGACGCCGCGCCCGCCCCTTCGCCCACACCGTCGGCAGCCTTCGCCGAGGCGTTTCCGCCCACCGTTTCGCAGCCGGTGGTGCAGGCCACTCCGCAGGTCGCGCCGCTGGTGCAGGCCTGGACCGTGGCGCAGGCGCAAGCGCTGGTCGCGGTGATCGAGGGGATCGATGCCGAAGGGCTCGACCCCAAGGACTATGATCTCGCCCCGCTCAAGGTCGCGATCGCTTCCGGCCCTTCGGCCGAGCTCAACCAGATGGCCTCGCAGAGCTTCATCTGGCTGGTCGAGGACCTGCGCGACGGGCGTACCCCGTTCGAAGCGCGCCAGCAGTGGTTCGTGGTCGACCCCGACCGCGAGGCGAACCCGGCCGGCAATGTGCTGGCCGAGGCGCTGAAGACCGGCGACATCGCGGGCACGCTGATGAAGCTCAACCCGACTCACCCCGATTACGCGCGGCTCAAGGCCGAGCTCGCCGCCACCTCGGACGGCCAGACCGCGCGGCGCAAGCTGATCCGCGCCAACATGGACCGCTGGCGCTGGCTGGCGCGCGACCTCGGTCCGCAATACCTCATCACCAATGTGCCCGAATTCCAGCTGCGGCTGACGGTCAAGAACAAGATCGTCAGCACCTATCGCACGATTGTCGGCAAGCCGGGGCGCACCGCCACTCCGCAGCTCGCCGAGGTGGTCGAGGGCGTGGTGTTCAACCCGACCTGGACGGTGCCGCAGTCGATCGTCAAGGGTGAAGGGCTGGGTGCCCGCGTGCTCGCCAACCCCGCATGGGGCCGCGCCAACGGCTATGTCGCGACCAAGGGCGCGAACGGCTATGTCACCGTGGTGCAGCAGCCGGGGCCGGGCAATTCGCTCGGCCGGATGAAGCTTGAAATGCCCAACGAGCACGCGATCTTCTTCCACGACACGCCTTCGCGCCACCTCTTCGCCAATGATTTCCGCGCGCTCTCGCACGGCTGCGTGCGCACCGAACGGGCGCTGGAGCTGGCCATGACCATGGCGATCCTCGGCAAGGGCGCGACCCGCGAGGAAGCGGTCGCGATCTCGGATTCGGGCAAATACAAGAAGGTGATGCTCGCCAAGCCGTGGCGCGCCTACATCACCTATTTCACCATGGCGACCGACATCAACGGCGAGATGGCGACCTTCAAGGACATCTACGGCCGCGACGCGCCGGTGCTCGCCAGCCTCGACAAGCCGCGCGTGCGCGACCGCGGCACCAAGCCGACCAGCGAGGTGATCGTGATCGAGGATGATCTGACGGATACCTGAGGGGTGCGGCGCTAGCCGCCTGCTTCAGTATGCAGCGATCGAGGGGCGCGGGGCGAGGTCGAGCGGTTGGCGCTGGTACATCGCCAGTTCGGGCACCGGCTGGATGCTGCCGTCCTCCTCCAGCCCCAGGCTGTCGGCATAGAGCAGCCGCCCCCCCGAAAGGTGCATCAGCGCCTCGCGGAACTGTTCGGTCCCCATCGCGAAGCATCCGTTGGAGCGCCCGAGGCGGCCCCATTTCTCGAGATGCGCGCTTTCGGCATAGTTGGCGTGGTGCATCACAATGTAGCGTTGCAGGGCTGCGTCGTTGGTCGCATCCAGCCCGCCGAGCCGGATCGAGGTGCCGTAGCGGCCCTTGTACCATTCCCACGTCACATAGGCCCCGCGGCTGGTGGCGTTGGAGCCTTCGGTGTTCGAGAAATCCTTGAGCCAGCCGTCATGCTCCCGGTCGGAGCCGACGCCATGGCTGACGTGATAGGACTGCACTTCGCCCCGGTCGAGATTGACGAAGTGGAAGCGGGGCTTGGCCGAATGCAGGCCGAAATCAGCGATCCCGACAATATCCTGCCGCCAGATCGCACTCCCGGCGCGCAGCAGCTCGCGCTTGGCGATGCCGAACAGGATGCGGTCGCGCGGCGTGCCGGCCATCGCCGTCGCGAAGACGCGCGTGGGCAGCGCCAAAGCCGCTCCGGCTGCCAGAGTGCCCTTGAGGATGTCGCGACGCTTCATTGATCCGTAACGTAGCGGCCGCGTGGCCGGTTCCCAAGCGGCGGAATAACGTAGATCAGCATTTCGTCGCAAGTCTGCGTCACTTCACAGGCGCCCCCCTCGATTCCGGCGCCGTTTCGTGGATCGCCTTGGCTGCCATGCCGAGCCGGATGACATCGGGCATCGCCGCCATCACCGCCTGCCGGAAGCCGCTCAGGGCCGCGAGCCGCGGGTCGCCCGCAGCAGCCATCCGCGCCACCGTCGGCCCGGTCGGGTCGAGTCGCGCCTTCGCCAGCCACGCGGCGATCTGGGGCGTCTGCATCCAGGTGCCACGGTTCATCAGGTTCATCATGAACGCATAGGGGAAGGTCGCGGGCGTATCGGTCAGCTCGGCGGCGCGGGCGAGCTGGTTCTTGGTCGCATCGTCCGGCCAATGCGCCTCGAGGAAAGCGGTCAGCGCCGCGCTGAAGGTCACCAGCGGGACCATCACCGGCTGGAGCACGATGGTGTCGCCCCGGAACTGCGGCCCGGCATTGTCCGCCGCCGCGAAAGGCACGGCGCGCGCGGTGCAATCGATGTGGAGCGCGCCCGCGGGGATGGGGTGGACCACCTCGCCGAAGTGCAGCGCCCCGTCCGCGACGCGGGTGACACGGCCCTTGCGGATCACTTGGGTGATGCGCCGCAGCATCGCGATCTCGCCCTCCGAGATCACCGCATAGTGATACATCTCAGGGGTAACCTCGGGATCGATGCGCAGCATGTAGCCGCCCTTTTCGAGGTGCTCGAACACCTCCTCGCCGCTCTGCGAGACGCGGAAGGCTTCGAGATGCGCCATCTGGCTCTCGACCGTGGCGGCAAGGAAGTCCTCGCCCGGTTGCAGGTATTTGCGGTTGTTGAGCCAGCTGTCGCGCGGGCGCACCCAGTGGATACGCTCAGGCGCGACCCCCGCCTCGATCAGCCACACCGCAACATCCATCGCGGTCTTGCCGCCGCCGAGGATGACGAAGGCTTCGGGGATATTCTCGGGGCGCTTCCACAGATCGGGCAGATCGCCGGGGATGGCGATGGCTGCGCCCGCGTCCACCGCGAAGGCGCGCTTGTGGGTGGAGGGCACCGAGGTCTGGTAGAAGGTCGCATCGACCAGCTTGCGGCGCACCGTGATGCGCGTTTCCTCGCCCGAGAGCACGCCGCGGATCGTGGCGGCGCCGCTCTCGTCACGGCCGCGGAATTCAGCCAGCCGGTGGTAGGCGACCCGCCCGCTCGGCAGCAGGCGCAGGTTCATGACCTTCTCGAAATAGGCCAGCACTTCGGTGCCGCTGGCGAGCGCATGGAGCCCCGCGTTCGCCCCGTGGGTGTCGATCGCCTCGCCGGGAAAGGCCATCGAATTCACCCCGTAAAAGGCCGAGGGCTGGTGCAGCGCCACGAAGGAATAGGCGTCGTTCCAGTGCCCGCCGGGCTTGGCGTGCTTGTCGACGAAGGTGATGTGGCAGTCTGGGTCCTCGTCGAGCAGCGAATCCGCAAAGGCCAGACCGACCGCGCCTGCGCCGATGATCAGGTAATCGGTTGCGTGCTCGTTCATGCTCGTTCCCCCCGGAGCCGTGTGTTCTCGTCAGCCATCGCCAGCATCGAGGCGGCATGGCGTGCGGCGACGATGCGCGGATCATCGCCATAGCCCCCGCCGAGCGCGCTTGCCACCGGAAGGTCGCGGCGGCCCGCCTCGGCGATGACGAAGCGGTCGCGCATGGCGAGGCCAGCGTCGGTCAGCGCAAGGCGGCCGAGCTTGTCCTCGGCGTGCGGATCGACGCCCGCCTGATAGAGCACGAAATCGGGTGCGAAGTCGGCGATCACCTGCGGCAGGTGGCGGGTGAGGGCAGCCATGTAGCCATCGTCATCGGTGCCGTCGGCAAGGGCGATGTCGAGGCTCGAACGCGCCTTCCTGACCGGAAAATTCTTTTCGGCGTGAAGCGAGAGGGTGAAGATGTCCGCGCGCCCCGCGGTGAGGCTGGCGGTGCCGTCGCCCTGATGCACGTCGAGGTCGACGATCAGGACGCGGGCGGCGTGCCCTTCCGCGATCAGGCGGTTGGCAGTCACCGCGAGGTCGTTGAACACGCAGTAGCCTGCGCCCGTGTCGTGCAGCGCATGGTGGCTCCCGGCGGCCGAGTTGGCGGCGTAGCCGTGCTGACGGGCAAGCTGCGCGGCGAGCCAGGTGCCGCCATTGGTATGGCGGACGCGCGACGTGATCGCGGGGGTGATGGGAAAGCCGATGCGCCGCTCCTTGTGACGGGGGACCTCCGCACGGAAGACCTCGTCGACGTAATCGGGGCAGTGCACCGCCTCGAGCCATTCGCGGGGCATCGGATCGGGCGCGTGTTCGGTGATCGGTGCGCCGCTCGCCCGCAGCTCCTCCATCACGAGGTAGTATTTGTCGAACCTGAAGGTGCCGCGCTGCGGCCTCGGGGCCATGTAGTCGGCGTGGTGGACGACGTGGAGCAGGGTCAGGGCGTCCCGGCCAGCGCGGCGAGCTCTGCGTGGATCGCGTCCTCGCTGCGGCTGGCGGCATTGCGCCAGTCGCGGGCGGTGTCGAGGTTGACCGCCCGGCCATCGGGGGTGAGCACGATGAGCGCGGGGGTGTTCTTGAATTCCTTGAGGCCAAAGCGCGCGGCGATCTCGAGATTCCGGCCCTCGCCGGTCTGCGGCATGCCGACATCGACGAACACCAGCTCATAGCGCTCGGCCACCAGCGCGGCGAAGCGCGGTGTCTCCAGCCACCCGGCGAGCGCGCGGCTGTCATGGCACCAGTTTGCACCCATCACGAGGAGCACACGCTTGCCCGACACCGCAGCGCGGGCAAGGGCCGCCTCGACTTCGGCCGACGCATCGGCCTCGGCGGCGTAGACCCGCGCTTCAGGATGGGGCGCGGCGACGATCTGCGGCACGCTCGCACAGGCGGCCAGCGAAAACGCCAGCATTGCGGCAATGGCTGAGCGGATCACTCGGCGGCTTCTGCCGGCTGGGCGTGGGGATCGAAGGCGGTCGCCTCGCCCCGCTCGATGGCGGCGGCCTTTTCCTCGACCAGCTTGACGATGTGATCGAGCATCGCCTCGTCATCGATCGCATGGGCCTTCATGCCCGAGAGGTAGACCATGTGCTTGCCATTGCCGCCGCCGGTGAGGCCGATATCGGTCTCGCGCGCTTCGCCGGGGCCGTTGACCACGCAGCCGAGCACCGAAAGGCTCATCGGGGTCTTGATGTGTTCGAGCCGCTTTTCGAGCGTTTCGACCGTGCGGATCACGTCAAAGCCTTGCCGTGAGCATGACGGGCAGCTGACCACCCGCACGCCGCGGGTGCGCAGGCCCAGGGCCTTGAGCATGTGGTAGCCGACCTTAATCTCTTCTTCGGGCTCGGCCGAAAGGCTGACGCGGATCGTGTCACCGATCCCGGCCCACAGCAGACTGCCCATGCCGATGCTCGACTTGACCGTGCCGCCGATCAAGCCGCCCGCCTCGGTAATGCCCAAGTGCAGCGGGCAATCGACCGTTTCGGCCAGCCCGTGATAGGCCGCGACCGCGAGGAACACGTCAGAGGCCTTCACCGCCACCTTGTATTCGTGGAAGTCGTGATCCTGAAGAAGCTTGATGTGATCGAGCGCGCTTTCGATCAGCGCCTCGGGGCAGGGCTCGCCATATTTTTCGAGCAGGTCTTTCTCGAGGCTGCCCGCGTTGACCCCGATGCGGATCGCGCAGCCATTGGCCTTGGCGGCGCGCACGACCTCGGCGACGCGCTGCGAGGAGCCGATATTGCCGGGGTTGATCCGCAGACACGCCGCGCCAGCGTCGGCGGCTTCGAGCGCGCGCTTGTAGTGGAAGTGAATGTCGGCGACGATGGGAATGCGCGACTCTCGGGTGATTGTCTTGAAATCGCGCGTCGATTCCTCGGTCGGGCAGGAGACGCGGATGATGTCCGCGCCCACTTCCTCGCAGCGCCGGATCTGGTCGAGCGTGGCGCGCACGTCCTCGGTCGGGGTGTTGGTCATGGTCTGCACGGTGATGGGAGCATCACCGCCAACGGGGACATTCCCCACCATGATCTGGCGCGATTTGCGCCGCTCGATCGTGCGCCACGGACGGATGGAAGACATGGGCTGCCATATAGGCGGCAAAGCGCGTCGGGGCAATGACAAGCGGGCGGCTGGCTTGACTCGGGCGCTCGGCGCGGCAGTTTGCGGCAAAACAGGGGAGAGACCATGCTGACCCATTCCTCGATCGAACTGCGCATCGCTTCGCCGAGCCTGCTGATGCGCGCTGTCAAGTGGATGGTGGGCCGCCAGACCCCCGTCTTCCCGCTCGACGAGGCCGGGTTCCACGCGCAGATGGCGGGGCGCAAACTGCCGCTTGATGCGCCGATGCCCGCCGGGTTCCGGCAGAAGTTCAACGTGGAGGAGCGCGAGCTTGGCGGCCACAAGGTGGTGACGCTGCATCCCAAGGCAGGGCCGGCAGCGTGGCACATGCTCTACTTCCACGGCGGCGGGTTCGTGAAGCCGATGTTCAAGGTGCACTGGCCGCTGGTCGCCGCAATGGTGAAGCGGTGCGGGATGAGCGTGACCGTGCCGCTCTATCCGGTGGTGCCCGAGGCGCCCTATGCCGCGCAGGACGATCTGGCGGACTCGGTCTGGGCCGATCTTGCCGCGCGGCACGATCCGGCGCGGATCATCCTCAATGGCGATTCGGCGGGTGGGCATATGGCGCTCGCCCTCGCGCTGCGGCTGGTCTCACGCGGCGGGCCGCAGCCGGGCAAGCTCGCGCTGTTCGCTCCGTGGCTTGATCTGGGCCTCGTCGACCCGGCGATTGCCGCGGTCGAGCCGCATGACGTGATGCTCAAGATCGGCACCTTACGCGCCTGCGGGGGGATGGTCGCCGCGGGCCGTGCGATGGACGATCCGGCGGTCAGCCCGCTTTACGCCTCTGCCGAAGCGCTGGCCGCGCTCCCGCCGACCCGGATCTGGACCGGGCGGCACGACCTCTTCATCGTGGATTCGCGCAGTTTCCTCACCCGTCTGGTCGAGGCCGGGGTGGACGCCAAGCTCCACGAATACGAGGGCGCGCCGCACGTCTTCATGGCGATCCTCCCCACCCGCGAGGCGAAGGACGCGCTCGGCCTGCTGGCGGATTTCGTCGCAGCTTAGCTGGGGTAGCGCACCCCGGTCAGTTCCTCGCTCATCGCCCACAGGCGGTCGGCATAGCTGGAGTTGACCGCATAGGAACGCACGCCGCCAGTGGGGGATTCATCGTCCACCTCGGCGACGTGGCAGTCCTCGCAATAGACCCCGCCCTTGCCTTCAAGCTCGGGCGCAGTCGCCGCCCAGCAGCTGGTCGCCGCGCCCTGGGGAATCGTCTTCCACTGGAAGCCGGTGTCGCGCGCGGTGACGCGCGCCATCAGCGCCTCGATCATCTCGGGCGTCATGTGGCGGCCGAGATTGGTCTGGATCCCGCCGGGGTGCACCGCATAGGCGTGGATGCCGAGCACAGCATAGCGTGCCTCAAGCCCGACCGAGAACAGCACGTTGGCGGTCTTGGAATGGCCGTAGCTGATCCACGGGTCATAGGCGCGGCGCTCGAAGAAGGGATCGTCGAAATCGACCGGAGCGAAGTGGTGCCCGCGGCTCGAGAGGTTGACGATGCGCTTCACGTGCCCCTTCTCGATCAGCGGGAACAGCTCGCCGGTCAGCGCGAAGTGGCCGAAGTGGTTGGTGCCGATCTGCATCTCGAACCCGTCTTGGGTGTGCAGGAAGGGGGTCGCCATCACCCCGGCGTTGTTGATGAGGATATCGATCTTGGAGAACCGCTGGCGCGCGCGCGAGGTGGCGGCGCGGATGCTTTCGAGGCTGGTGAGGTCGACCGTAAGCGTCTCGAGCTGCGCCTTGGGATGATCGGCGCGGATCGCGGCGACGCTTTCATCAAGCTTGCCCTGATCGCGGCCTGCAAGGATCACCTCGGCGCCGCGCGCCGCCATCGCCCGCGCGGTTTCCTGCCCGAGACCCGAATTCGCCCCGGTGATGAACACCGTGCGCCCCGACAGGTCCTTGCCCGCCAGCACCTCGTCGGTGGTGCTCCCCCAGCCGAATTCGTGCATTGCCCTCTCCCTTATAGTTTGAGCTCGTAGAGATACTCCGGATCGTAGTGATCGCCCACCTTGAAGGTGATGTCGGCGATCTTGGCAAAGCCGTAGCGCTGGTAGAACCGCTGTGCGCCGAAGTTCTCTGCATAGACGCTGAGCAGAACGGCGTCATGGCCGTGCTCGCGGGCGTGGGCGAGGGCCCAGTCCATCAGCTTGGCGCCGATGCCGTGCCCGGTGTGGGTGGGCAGGGCATAGAGCTGGCCCAGTTCGATCGGGTTCTTCGCCTCGGTATAGTCGCCGAACTTGGTGGGGTAGCGCAGCTTGCAGAAGGCGACGAGCTGGCCCCCGTTGTCATTGGCGTCCTCTACGAGGCGGTGCGTGCAGCTATCTCCGGCAATCTCGCCGGCGACGGCGTCTGCGTTATGCACTTCGGCGAGGAAGTTGGCGAGGTCGGTCGGCGTGTAGAGGTCTCCGAAGGCGGCGACGAAGGTCTCGGCACCGAGGTGGGCGAGGGCGGGCGCATCGGCGAGCGTGGCGGAGCGGTAGATCATGCCTCGCCCTAGCGCGCGAGGTGCGCGCTGTTAAGCTGGCGAAACGAACGGGGCCGCGTTACACCTTGCAGCCATGAAGAAACTCCTCGCGACTGTAGCCCTCGCCCTCATGTCCCAACCCGCTTTTGCGGAGGACGCCCCACGGTGGTCGCTGGCGATCCACGGGGGGGCGGGGACGCTCGATCCCAAGGCGATGACGCCCGAGAAGCGCGCGGCCTATGAGGCGGACTTGCAGCGGGCGCTCGATGCGGGCTCCAAGATCCTCGCCGAGGGCGGCGCGGCGATGGACGCGATCAAGGCCGCGATCGTCATCATGGAGGATTCGCCGCTGTTCAACGCCGGCAAGGGCGCGGTGTTCACCTGGGACGGGACCAACGAATTGGACGCCTCGATCATGGACGGGCGGGACCGGTCTGCGGGCGCGGTTGCGGGGGTGAAGACGGTGAAGAACCCGATCCTCCTTGCGGACACCGTGCGCACCCATAGCGAACACGTGTTCCTCGTCGGCAAGGGCGCGGAGGATTTTGCGGTGTCGAAGGGCTTTGCCGTGACCCCGCCGGAGTATTTTGCCACGCAGGCGCGGCGCGAGGCATTGGAAAGGCTCAAGGCGGAGCGGCTCTCGGCGCTCGATGTCGACCACAAGTTCGGGACGGTGGGCGCGGTGGCGCTCGACCAGAGCGGCAACATGGCGGCGGGCACCTCGACCGGCGGGATGACCGGCAAGCGCTGGGGCCGCGTGGGCGATGCTCCGGTGATTGGGGCGGGCACCTATGCGGATAATCGCGCCTGCGCGGTGTCGGCGACGGGGTGGGGGGAGTATTTCCTGCGGGTGGGTGTGGCGCACGAGATTTGTGCGCGGCTGCGGGTTCAGCGCGAGACGCTGCCCCGGCAGATGGGCATCGGGGATCCTCATCGTTCACCGACGCCGATGAGCCACTATTACCAATTGCTCGCCATATCGGATCAAAGTGCCGCCGATGCAGTGATGGCCGATGTCGCCAGCCTGGGCGGCGATGGCGGGGTGATCCTCGTCACGCCCGAGGGCCATGCAATCTTCAGCTTCAACACCACCGGCATGTATCGCGGCCGCGCGACCAGTGCGGGGGTGAACGAAGTGGCGATCTTCGGCGGCGAGGAGAAGGCGTCGATGACGCCGGATCATTGAGCGAGATACCCCCCTCCCTTCAGGGAGGGGTCGGGGGTGGGGCGAGGCCGAAGGCCTCGCTCACGTGGCCGCTGGCGGGTGTTCCCACCACCCCCGGCCCCCGATACCCGCCCCGGCGAAGGCCGGGGGCAAGCGGGAGGGGGAGGAGATCAGTAAAGCTTGCCCACCAGCGGCAATCTGCGCTCGGGCTCGGCGAATTCCTTGATAATGCGGCCCACGCGGGCGAGGGTCTCGGCGCCGATGGGCTGCATCCCGGCCTCGGTCTGGCGTGCGCGGAAATAGCAGGCGAAGGTCAGCGGAGCCTCGCCCTTGTGCCCTTCGGCAAAGCCGATGTCGATATAGTTGTATTCTGTCCCGCCAATCAGCCCGCTGCTGCCCGTCTTGTCGCCCGCGATCCAGCCTTCGGGAAGCCCGCCGCGCACCCGGCTGAGGCCGGTTTCGGTCGCGACCATCCAGCCCTTGAGTTCGGCGCGCTCCTTCTCCGGCAGCACATCGCCGTAAACGATCTTTGCCACCGTGCGCGCCATGGCGGCGGGCGTGGTGGTGTCGCGGAATTCGGCCGCCGTGACGAGGTTCATCTCGGGCTCGTAGCGGTCCAACCGGCTGACCTCGTCGCCGATGCTGCGCCAGAAGGCGGTCAGCCCCGCCGGACCGCCAAGCTGCTTCAGGAGAATGTTGGCCGCCGGATTGTCCGAAGTGATCTGCGTCGCCCGCGCCAGCTCGCGCAAGGTGGCGCCGGTTGCTATGCGCTCGCGGGTGAAGGGCGCGTGGGGGATCATGTCCGCCTCGATCCAGGTCACCCGCTTGTCGGCGTCGATCGTGCCCGCCGCATGGCGCTGGAGCAGCAACGCGGCGAGGCTCAGCTTGAACGAGGAGGCGTGCCCGAAGCGGCGGTCCTGATTGATCCCGACGCTCGCCCCGGTGGCGGTGTTATGGATCTCGACGCCCAGCGTACCGCCGCCCGCCGCCTCGATAATCCGCAGTTCCGCCGCGAGCCGCCCCAAGGGCGACTGGTCAGGCGGAATGCACGCGCCCGCACCCAGCGCCAGCGTGCCGCCCAGAAAGAACCGCCGATCCATCCTCATGCAAACTTGTCCGCCTTGCGCCTGCCAAACCTGAGGTCGGCTTCGAGCTTCGCGCGCAATTGCGCATAAAACGCCTCGAGGAAAGCCCGCTCGTCGCCCGCGCCCGGGTCCCAGCCGATCTTGCGGCAGATCGTGGCGTGGACCGCCTGAAGCGCCTCGGGCGGGCTGTCGCGCAGCATGCGCTCGAGGGTCTGGAGCTCCTTCTCGCCATAGATCGAAAGCTCCGCCTCGCCGAAGGCATAGCGCACGCCGGTGACTTCGCTCGACCCGGCGGCGGAGGCGGCGCCCTCGGTGGACAGCACCTTGGCGAGCTTGGCGCGCGGGCGCTCGACCACCCAGGTGCCCGCGACCACATCGCCCGCACGCAAGGCGTCGCGGTTGAAGAACGGGAACAGCAGGAACAGCGCGAACCAGCCGGTCGCTACCCAGCCGAGCACCCCGATCGGCTCGCCCCGATCGGCCAGCATGGCGAGGCTGTAGAGGAACACGAGCGGGTAGAAGATCTCGATATCGCGCAAGAGGTTGCGCGCGATCACCGCCTCGGGCGTGAGGCGCGTGCCCCCGCGCGCGGCGACTCGGATGCCGACGATGCGCTTGCCCAGCGTCGCCCCGCGCGGCCCCAGTTCCTGCACCAGGAAATAGCCGTACCAGAAGCAGAACACGAACAGCGCAAGGCAGATGCCGAGAAATTCGAGCGCGCCCTTCGACATATCGTCGAGATCGAGCCCCGTCCCCTCGATCAGGCCCCAGGCGATGTTGTAGATGATGAGGATGAAGGCGATGAGGGTGAACATGACGATCATCACATCGATGATCAGCGCGCCCGCGCGGGTGGTGCGCGGCGCGATGGTAATGGGCAGCGCAAGGCCCTCGGGCGTCACGAGGGTGCGCGCGCGCTTTTCGTCGCGGTAGCCTGGGGTGATCCCGCGCACGCTCATGCGGCGGCCTCCGGCGTGGCAATGGCATCGGGGCGCGGGGCGGGGCGGTAGAGGATGAAATAGCTGAGCCAGAACACCAGCATCGTGCCGCCGATCATGAAGCGGGTGCCCGTGTCCTCGACCAGCTGGCGCGGATAGGCCTCGAGCAAGGCCGCGACCACCATCATGATGACGACGCCGACCATCACCACCGCAGAGCGGCGCCCGGCGGCGGCGGCGGCTTCGAGCACCGGGAGCTTGCCCGGAAAGGCCATCGCCCGCCCGATATGCAGCCCCGCCGCGCCCGAGAGCATGATGCCGAACAGTTCCGTGGTACCGTGCACGCTGAGCCATGCCGCCAGCTCAACTACCAGGTTCTGTCCGTTGTAGAGCCACAGCAGCACGCCCATCAGCGCCATGTTGTGCACCAGCAGCATCAGCGAAGGGATGCCGAAGGCAAAGCCGAGCGCGAAGGCGAGGATGCACACCCCCGAATTGTTGCTGAACAGCTGAGCGGCAAACCCGGCGAGCCCAGCGGCGCCTTCGTCGTGCCTCAGCACCTGAAGCAGCTCCTCGCGGCTCGCCCCCGGCTGGCGCGGGTCTGAGCGCCCTCCGGGGAAGAGGCGGAAGAACCACGCCTCGTCCTGTGCGACCAGCAGCCAGCCGACGATCGTGCCCGCCACCATCACGAACAGCGCGATGCAGATGTCGAGCCACAGCTCGCGCACCGCGCGGCTCCAGCCACCGAAGATGAAACCGCGCAGCCAGCGCACGAAGCCCATGCGGGGGCCATAGACCTGAAACCACGCGCGCTGCACCAGCGCCTCGAGATAGGCTAGGGTCGCGGCGTCCAGCGAGGTCTCGCGCGCCACCGAAAGCGAGGAAGCGGCGGTGCGGTAGAGCGTGGGGAGCGCGACCAGGTCATCATCGGCGATGCGCCTGAGGCCACCCTTCTCCATGCGGACAAGGATCGCCTCCAGCCGCTTCCATTCGCCCTCGCGTTCCAGCCGGAAGCGGTCGGAGCGCAGCGCCGCGCTCTCGATATCGGGGGAGGCTTCCACCTGTCCGCGCCCGAACCACGAGGAGAGAACCGGGGCCTTCATCCAATCGCCTCGCTGTTGCGGATCGCGAGATAGCGGTCGATCAGACGCGGGCCGATGCTCTCCCACGGGGCCTCGAGCACGTCGATCCCGAGCCGCCGCAGCCGGGTCAGCACCAGCTTCCTCTGCTGCGCGAGGCTGTCGGCTGTGACACTGCGGGCGAGGGTGGCGATATCGCCGGGCGGGGCGGCGATCAGGTCCTCCACCTCGCTGTCGGTCATGGTGACGAACAGCACGAGGTGCTTGTTCACCAGCCGCCCCAGGCTTTCGACCATCAGTTCGGCGGCGGTGGGATCGGTGAAATCGGAGAACACCACCACCAGCGAGCGGCGTTGCAGACGGGCGGTCAGCGTCGCAAGCGCCAGCGTGAAGTTGGGCTCCACGGCTTCGTAATCGAGGCCAGCGGCGGCGCTCTGCAAGCGGTGGAAGGCGCGCGCGTCGGTGATGAAAGGGGTCATCAACTGCGGGCGCCGGGCAAAGCCGAACAGCGCGACCTTGTCGCCGCCCTTCAGGGCGACATAGCCGCAGGTCAGCGCGGCGGAGACGGCGCGGTCGATGCGCGGCAAGCCGTCAACCGGCTCGCACATCGCCTGCCCGCAATCGAAGGCGAAGACGATCTGGTTGTTGCGCTCGCTCTCGTTCTCGCGCGCGAAGAGGCGGGTGTGGCGCGCGCTCGCCTTCCAGTCGATGCGGCGGCGGTCCATGCCGGGCTGGTATTCGCTCAAGGCCTCGAACTGCGTGCCCTCGCCCCGGATGCGGCGGTTGATGAGGCCGATCTGGGCGTTGCGCAGGAAGGTCTGCAAGTCAGGCGAGCGCACCGGCGAGAGATCAGGCCAGATGCGCACCGGCTTGTCGAGGGCGTAACCGAACTGCCGCCCGCCAAGGCCCAACGGCCCCACCCAGCGAATCCACGCGCGCGTCACCAGCGCGGTGCCGCGGCGCGTGGGCGTGAGGGTGGTCTCCCCGCGCCAGCCTTCGCCTTGGGGATCGGGGGTGAGGGTAATGGTCACGCGGCCCTCCACCGCCAGCCGCGGATCGCAGGCGAGCGCGGCCTCGGCGTAGGCAGGCTGGCGGCCCGCAAAGCGCGCGGTGATCGCGAGGTCGCTCGGCTGGCCGACCTCGATGTCCTCGCTCGTGCGGATCTCCCAGCCTTCGACCTTGCCGATCAGCAGGGCATCAAGCGCGATCAGCAGCAGCAGCGCGCCCCCCAGCAAGGGCGCGGCGATCCATGCTCCCGGCGCGGTCGCGGCGATCACCACTGCTATGGGCGCGAGCGCGGCGGCTGCCCAGGCGGCGCGCTCGGTCGGCGCGAACACCATCAGCGGCCGCAGCGGCAGCAGCAGGATATTGAGGACAAGGCGTAAGGCGCGGATCACCTTATCGGGGTGCTTCCGTGGCTTCGACCAGTTCGGCTACCAGCGTTTCCATGTCGCGCCCCTCGATCTCGGCGGCGGGGGAGAGCGTCAAGCGGTGGCGCAGCACCGGCACCGCGAGCGCCTTGACGTCATCGGGGATCACGTAGGCCCGGCCCTCGAGCGCGGCGCGGGCCCGCGCTGCCCCTGCCAGCAGCACGGCGGCACGCGGGGATGCGCCGACGGTGAGCTCGGCATGCTCGCGGGTCGCGCGGATCAGGCGCACGACATAGCGGGTGATGTCCTCGGCCACGGTCACCTCGCCGACTGCGGCGGTGGCAGCCGCGATCCCCTCCGCGGTGGTGACGGCGGTCACGCCGAGATCGGCGGGACGCTGCGGGCCCGAACGCTTGCCATAGGTGGCCACGATCCGTGCTTCCTCCTCCTCGGCGGGGTAGGGCACCAGCAACTTGAACAGGAAGCGGTCGAGCTGCGCTTCGGGCAGCGGGTAGACCCCCTGGTTCTCGATCGGGTTCTGGGTCGCGAGCACCATGAAGCGGTCGGGCAGGCGGTGGGTCTCGCCATCAAGCGTCACGCGCCGTTCCTGCATCGCTTCGAGCAGCGCGGCCTGGGTCTTCGGCGGCGTTCGGTTCACTTCGTCGGCGAGCAGTACGTTCGCGAACAAAGGCCCGGGAACGAACGTCCAGCGGCGATGGCCGGTGGTGATGTCCTCTTCGATGATGTCGGTGCCAGTCACGTCGGTGGGCATCAGGTCGGGCGTGAACTGAATGCGCTTGAACGACAGCCCTAGCGCCGAGGCCAGCGTCTTCACCAGCAACGTCTTCGCGGTGCCCGGCATGCCGGTAATCAAACAATGACCGCCGACCAGGAGCGTCAACAACAGGTAGTCGACCACCTCGTCCTGACCGACGATGACGCGACGGACCTGGTCGCGGATCGCGCCGACCCGATCGCGGAAAAGATTGACCAGCGCGGCGGTTTCCTGCTCGGTCGCGACGACATCGTTCATTAACTACGCTCCTCGATCATTTTCAGCAGCAGGGCCTGCGCTGGCTTGAAGTGCGGCGCCGTGGCGAGCGCGTCCAACAGGTGACGACGACTGCCCGGCTTGTCGCC
>PNKW01000050.1 GCA_013822695.1 Erythrobacter sp.
CCGCATCGCCCGTCAGGCGGTCGAAAAGGCCGGGCAATACGCCTACCGCGACCGCAAGGTGAAGAAGCGCAGCTTCCGCGCTCTGTGGATCCAGCGCATCAATGCGGCCGTCCGCATGGAAGGCCTGACCTATTCGCAGTTCATGCACGGCATCAAGCTTGCCGGGATCGAGCTCGACCGCAAGGCGATGGCTGATCTCGCCATGAACGAAGGCGGCGCCTTCAAGGCCGTGATCGCTCAGGCGAAGGCTGCGCTGCCGGCGTAAGGCAGGCAAGGGCCGCTTTGTCGGCCTGAACGCTACGCAGCCTCGGCCGCGAACGACATTCGGGGGCAGGTTTCCATCCGGAAATCTGCCCCTTGTTGCTCACGCGTTGTAAAAATCCGCCAGAACCCTTGTAAAATCGCGCCACTTACGCTTTATTGCGCAAATGGGGGATGAAGCTTTCACACGCGCCATACCGCGCATTTCACCCTTGCCGCCCGAGCGGCTGGTGGCCGAATTCCGCGAACCGCCCCCGGAATTCGCGGGGTGCTTTACCTCGCTCTATCACCTGACACTCGACCTGCCCGATGGCGCCGAGCGGGTGACCGACTATCTCCAGCCCGAATGGGCGAACATCCGCTTCTTCTGCGGCACCACGCCCGATGCCGTGATTGCCGGCAAGGCGCTGAGCGGCGCAAAATTCGTCGCCACCGGGCCAAGCTCGCAGGCCTGCCACTTCTCGCTCGGCAAGGTGCGGATGTGGGGCGTGGGCTTCCTCCCGCTCGGATGGGCGCGGTTCTTTGACGCCGATGCGAGTTCGGTCACCAACCTCATCTGCGACGGCGCTGCCCATCCGGCCTTTGCCCATTTCGCCGGGCTCACCGATGTGCTGTGCAACCCCGAATCGGACATCGAGCAGCAGTATGAAGCGCTGGTCGCCGCGCTCGCCAAGGCGATGCGGCCGAGCCGCGACGAGCAGCGCATCGCCCGCGTCCATGCCGCGCTGGTGGACGGCGATCACGCTTCGGTCCACGAGTTGGCCAGCGCCTGTGCGATGAGTATCCGCACGCTCGAGCGGGTCTGCACCCGCTATTTCGGCTTCTCGCCCAAGCTGCTGATGCGCCGCCAGCGCTTCATGCGCAGCCTGGCGGCCTTCATGCTCCAGCGTGGCGGGCGGCCTTGGACCGAGGCGATGGACGCGCATTACCACGACCAGGCGCAGTTCACCCGCGAGTTCCGCGACTTCATGACCATGAACCCGAGCGAATACGCCGCGCTCGATCATCCGATCCTGACGTCGTTCATGGCGGCCCGCGTCAAGGCGTGGGGGAGCGCTGCGCAGACGCTTGATTCCCCGCCGCCTGCGCCCCCGCGACGCTGATGGAGCGCGCCCGACCGGCTACCACCGCTCTCCAGATCATGCTATCGGCGCCGCACTGACCCGCAAGAAGGTCAATTGGCGGTCGCATTCGAGACGCGTTGCAAGGACACGACGCGCAGGGGAATGGGGACAGATGCACGCGCTTTCGGGGGATTCAGTTCAATTGCGCTTTGCCCTTCCGGCAGAGCCGCTGCGCCGGTTCGTGACAACATTCTATCGTACCGACGTGCTCTGTTCGGTGAGGCAGCCGTGGCTCGAGGACTGGCTGCATCCCGAATGGGCCAATCTCCGGTTCCTCGGGGCGGTGGAGGCGCAATCGGTGATCGGGCCGGGGCCGCTGGTGCGATGCCCGACCTTCACGGTCACCGGGCCGACCAGCCGCGCAGTGCGCTTCCGGCTCGGCTCGGGGCATAGCTGGGGAATCGGTCTCCTGCCGCTGGGCTGGGCGCGACTGGTGGCCGCCCGGGCGAGCGACTATGCCGACCGCTTCGTCGATGGTGCCGCAGATCCGGTTTTCGCCCCCTTCGCTCCCCTCGCCGAGGCGCTGGCGAACAGCGCGGGCGACCATGCGAGCGAGCTGGCGCTGATCGAGGCGCACATGACGCAGCTGCTCCAGGGGCCGGCGCTTCCGGGCGAGGCCGCGATCTTCGGGGTCCACGCCGCGCTGGTCGATCCCGATACGCTGACCGTGGCCGATATTGCCGAGCGGGTGGGGATGCAGGTGCGCAGCCTCGAGCGCCTGTCGTGCCGCGCCTTCGGCTTTCCACCCAAGCTGCTGCTGCGCCGCCAGCGGTTCCTGCGCAGCCTTGCGCAGTTCATGATCGATCCCTCGCGCAAGTGGCTGGGGACGTTCGATTGCACCTATCACGACCAGTCGCATTTCGTGCGCGATTTCCGGCGGTTCATGGGGATGTGCCCGTCCGAATATGCGCGCACGCCCAAGCCTCTGCTCGCCGCTGCGGCGCAGGCTCGGATGGCGGCGGCGGGGCAGGCGTTGCAGGGGCTCCACGCGCCGGTGCCCTGAACGTCCCCATAGCAACCAACGTCCTTTGCAATCGCAGCGATTTGCCGCTAGCGGGCGGCGGCGAAAACCTCGCTTGCAGAGCATCCCTGTTCCATGACCGACATCACATCCCAGACCGAGGCCGCGCTGGCCGCCATCGCCGCCGCCGCCAGCCTCGACGCGCTCGAGGCCGAGCGGCTCGAAACCCTCGGCAAGAAGGGCTGGGTGAGCCTTGCTCTCAAGACCCTGGGCAGCATGACCCCCGAGGAGCGCACCGCTGCCGCCCCCGCGATCCAGTCGGCGCGCGCCAGCATTGCCGAGGCGCTCGATGCGAAGAAGGCCGCGCTTGAGGCCGCCGCGCTGGAAGAGCAGCTGGCGCGCGAGACGGTCGATCTGACGCTCCCTGCGGTGGCCGCGCCCAAGGGCTCGGTGCATCCGGTCAGCCAGGTGATGGACGAGCTTGCCGAAATCTTCGCCGACCTCGGCTTTGCCGTGGCGACCGGCCCCGAGATCGAGGACGACTGGCACAACTTCACCGCGCTCAACATGGACGAGACCCACCCGGCGCGGGCGATGCACGATACGTTCTATTTCCCGGATAAAACCACCGAGGGGAAGGACGTGCTGCTGCGCACCCACACCTCGCCGGTGCAGGTTCGCACTATGCTGGTTGCGGCGCAGACCAGTCCGGGCGGCGCGCCGGTGCGCATCATCGCGCCGGGCCGCGTCTATCGCAGCGACAGCGACGCCACTCACACCCCGATGTTCCACCAGATCGAAGGTCTGGTGATCGATCGTGACATCCACCTTGGCCATCTCAAGTGGACGCTCGAGACCTTCCTCAAGGCGTTCTTCGAGCGCGACGACATCGTGCTGCGCCTGCGCCCGTCCTACTTTCCCTTCACCGAGCCTTCGGTCGAGGTTGATGTCGGCTATGCCAATGAGAACGGGCGCCGTGTCGTCGGCGGATCGGGGGACGCGCAGGGGCATGCGTGGATGGAACTGCTCGGCAGCGGGATGGTCAATGCCCGTGTGCTGGAGATGGGCGGGTTTGATCCCGGCCAATGGCAGGGCTTTGCCTTTGGTGTCGGGGTCGATCGCCTCGCCATGCTCAAATACGGGATGAACGATTTGCGCGCCTTCTTCGATGGCGATCCGCGCTGGCTGGCGCATTACGGCTTCTCGCCGTTCGACCAACCGACCCTGTCTGCCGGTGTGGGAGCGCGCGCATGAAGTTCTCGCTGACCTGGCTCAAGGATTACCTTGATACGACCGCTTCGGTGGCGGAGATCTGCGATGCGCTCAATGCCATCGGGCTCGAGGTCGAGGGTGTCGAAGACCCGACCGAAAAGCTCGCGGGCTTCCGCATCGCCCACGTGCTGACCGCCGCGCGTCACCCGGACGCTGACAAGCTTCAGGTGCTCACCGTGGACACCGGAGACGGCCAGCCGCTGCAAGTCGTGTGCGGCGCGCCCAATGCGCGTGCGGGGATGAAGGGCGTGCTGGGGCTGCCCGGCGCGGTCGTTCCCGCCAACGGCATGGTGCTGCGCAAGAGCGCGATCCGCGGCGTCGAGAGCAACGGCATGATGTGCTCGACCCGCGAGCTGGAGCTGGGCGACGATCACGACGGGATCATCGAACTGCCCGAAGACGCGCCGGTCGGAACGGCGTTCTCGGACTACCACGGCAGCGATCCGGTGATCGAGGTCGCCGTGACCCCTAATCGCCCGGATTGTATGGGCGTTTATGGAATCGCCCGCGATCTGGCGGCGAAGGGGCTGGGGACATTGAAGCCGATCTCCATGCCGGGGTTTGCCGCTGAGGGCGCCTGCCCGGTGGAGATCCGCACCGACGATCCCGAGGGCTGCCCGGCGTTCTATGGCCGCGTCGTCAAGGGCGTCACCAATGGCGCTTCGCCCGACTGGCTGCAGGCGCGGCTCAAGAGCGCGGGCCAGCGCCCGATCTCGCTGCTGGTCGACCTCACCAACTACCTGATGCTCGGCTTCGGGCGCCCGGCGCATGCCTATGACCTCGCCAAGCTTTCGGGCGCGGTGGTGGCGCGGCGCGCGAAGGACGGCGAAGAGGTGCTGGCGCTCAACGAGAAGACCTACACGCTCGATAGCGAGATGATGGTGATCGCCGACGACAAGGGCGTCCACGACATCGCCGGGATCATGGGCGGCGAGCATTCGGGGGTGTCGGAGACGACCACCGACGTGCTGCTCGAAATCGCATACTTCGATCCCGCCCGCATTGGCGCGACCGGGCGCAAGCTGGGCCTTTCGAGCGACGCCCGCACCCGTTTCGAGCGCGGGGTTGATCCGGAGTTTCTGGACGCGGGCCTCGACCTGCTCACCGGGCTGATCGTGGAACTGGCAGGCGGCACGCCCAGCGAAGTCGTCCGCGCCGGTTCGCCGCCTTCGCAAGCCAAGGTGATTGCCTTCGATCCCGGCCTGACCACGCGCCTTGGCGGGGTGGACGTGGCCGAGACTGAGCAAAAGCGCATCCTCGAAAGTCTTGGCTTCAGCGTCGATGGCGCGTGGCAGGTGACCTGCCCGCTGCGCCGCAATGACATCGAAGGCCCCGCCGATCTGGTCGAGGAAGTCGTGCGGATCCATGGGCTCGACAAGGTGGCGAGCGTTGCGCTGCCGCGCGCAGAGGGCGTCGCGCGTCCGACCGCGACCCCGCAGCAGAAGCTGGAGCGCGGCCTGCGCCGTGCCGCTGCCGCGAGCGGGCTCAACGAGGCGGTGACCTGGTCCTTCCTCCCCGAATGGGTGGCGGAACACTTCTCGGACGGGAACAACGCTCCCTGGGTGCTCGCCAACCCGATCAGCGAAGACCTGAAGGCCATGCGGCCCGCGCTGCTGCCGGGCCTGTTGATGGCCGCCAAACGCAACGCCGATCGCGGCGCAGCATCGTCACGCCTGTTCGAGATCGGGCGGCGCTATTTCCGCGGCGCCGATGGCCTGAGCGAGGAAAAGCCGACGCTCGGGATCATGCTGGCAGGCGAGAAGACCGCGCGCGGCTGGCAGAGTGGCAAGGCCAAGCCCTTCGACGCCTATGACGCCAAGGCGCTGGCGGTCCAGCTGCTCGAGGCGGCAGGCGCGCCTGTGGCGAACCTGATGGTGATGGGTGAGGCGGGGCCGCAGTTCCATCCTGGCCAGTCGGCTACGCTGCGCCTCGGCCCCAAGACCGTGCTCGCCCGCTTCGGGATGGTGCATCCGGCGACCCTGAAAGCCTTCGACGTCGACGGGCCCATCGCGGCAGTCGAGCTGTTCCTCGACGCGATCCCCGCCAAGAAGGGCGCGGCCTTCGCCCGTCCCAGCTTCACGCCTCCGGCGCTGCAAGCCGTGACCCGCGATTTCGCCTTCCTCGTCCCGGCCACACTGGCGGCAGGCGATCTGGTGCGCAGCGTTCAGGGCGCGGACAAGGCGAGCATCACCGGCGTGCGCGTGTTCGACGTCTTTGCCGGACCGGGCGTGCCCGAGGGCAAGAAGTCGATCGCGGTCGAAGTCACCCTCCAGCCGGGCGAGGCCAGTTTCAAGGACGCAGACCTCAAGGCCATTTCGGAAAAGGTCGTGGCGGCAGCGGCCAAACTGGGCGGGGAGCTGCGCTGATGAAAACCGCTTTCGTCACCGGCGCCACCGCCGGGATCGGCCTCGCGACCGTGCGTCGCCTCGTCGCTGACGGTTGGCGCTGCGTCGCCACCGGGCGGCGGCAGGAGCGGCTCGACGCGCTGGTCGCGGAACTGGGTGCGAACAAGGTCCATGCCCTGTGCTTCGACGTGCGCGACACCGCCGCGCTTGATGCCGCGCTGGCTGGTCTGCCCGAGGGGTTCCGCGACATCGATCTGCTGGTCAACAATGCCGGCCTCGCGCAGGGGCTGTCAGCGGCGCAGAATGCAAATCTCGATGACTGGCAGACGATGATCGACACCAACATCACCGCCATGGTGGTGCTGACCCGCAAGCTCCTGCCGCAGCTGATCGAACGCAAAGGCGCGATCATCGCCATCGGTTCGGTCGCGGGGAATTACGTCTACCCGGGCGGCAATGTTTATGCTGGCTCCAAGGCCTTCGCCAACCACTTCACCCTCGCCCTGCGCGCCGATCTCCACGGCACCGGGGTGCGGGTGACCAGCATCGAGCCGGGGATGGTCGAGACCGAATTTACGCTGGTGCGTACCGGCAGTCAGGAAGCCAGCGACAAGCTCTACGCTGGCGTCAATCCGATGACCGGCGAGGACATCGCCGACACCATCGGCTGGATCGCCAGCCTGCCGCCGCATCTCAACATCAACCGGATCGAGCTGATGCCGGTCAATCAGGACTTCGCGGGCTTCCGCGTCGCGCGCGACAACCAGTGACCTCCAATCGCCGCACCTTCGCGATCATCTCGCACCCTGACGCCGGGAAGACCACGCTCACCGAAAAGCTGCTGCTGCAAGGCGGCGCGATCCACCTTGCGGGCGAGGTCAAGGCGCGCGGCGCGGCGCGGCGGGCGCGGTCGGACTGGATGAAGATCGAACAGCAGCGCGGCATCTCGGTGACGTCCTCGGTGATGACCTTCCAGAAGGACGGGATTGTCTTCAACCTGCTCGACACCCCGGGCCACGAGGATTTCTCCGAGGACACCTACCGCACCCTGACGGCTGTCGACAGCGCGGTGATGGTGATCGACGCTGCGAAAGGCATCGAGCCGCAGACGCGCAAGCTGTTCGAGGTGTGCCGCTTGCGCTCTGTGCCGATCATCACCTTTGTCAACAAGGTCGACCGCGAAGGCCGCGATCCGTTCGAGACGCTCGACGAGGTCGCCGACATGCTGGCGCTCGACGTCTCCCCGCAGATGTGGCCGATCGGCATGGGCGGCGAGTTCGAGGGCCTGCTCGATTTCGCCACCGAGACCGTCAGCCGCCCCGAAGGACCGAGCCGCGAGTTCCTCGGCACGCGCGACACTGCTGCGATCCCGCAGCGTTTCGGCGACGAAATCGAACTGGCGCGCGGCGGCTATCCGGAGTTCGACCTCGAAGCCTTCCGCCACGGCGACCTGACCCCGGTCTATTTCGGATCGGCGCTCAAGAACTTCGGCGTCACCGAGCTGATCGATGCCATCGCCCGCTTCGCCCCGCCGCCCCGGCCCCAGCCTGCGGGCGAGGAGCAGATCAGCCCGGAGCGCGACGAGGTCACCGGCTTCATCTTCAAGGTGCAGGCCAACATGGACCCCAACCACCGCGACCGCATCGCCTTCATGCGGCAGGTCTCGGGCACCTTCAAACGCGGCATGAAGCTCACCCCCAGTGGGCTGGGCAAGCCGATCGCAGTCCACTCGCCGATCCTGTTCTTCGCGCAGGACCGCGAACTGGCCGATACGGCGGAAGCGGGCGACATCATCGGCATCCCCAACCACGGCACCTTGCGGGTGGGCGATACCCTGTCCGAGCGCAATCAGGTGCGTTTCACGGGCTTGCCCAATTTCGCGCCGGAAATCCTGCGGCGCGTGCAACTGCGCGATCCCACCAAGACCAAGCAATTGCGCAAGGCGCTCGACGACCTTTCCGAAGAGGGCGTGATCCAGGTGTTTTACCCCGAGATCGGCTCGGCCCACATCGTCGGCGTGGTCGGGCAGCTTCAGCTTGAAGTGCTGATCAGCCGCTTGGAGGCCGAATACAAGGTCGAAGCCGTGCTCGAACCCTCGCCCTTCGCCACCGCGCGCTGGATCAAGGGGGAGGCCAAGGCGCTCGACGACTTCGCCAGCTTCAACCGCGCCAACCTCGCCCGTGACCGTGATGGCGACATGGTGTTCATGGCCAAGAGCCCGTGGGACGTGACCTATCAGGTCGAGAAGAACCCGCAGCTGACCTTCTCGGCCACGAAAGAACGCTAGTCTTGCGGCAGGCCGAGGTTCGCGGCATGGCGAGGCACATGGAAAGCACCGGCCCGACCTCGCAAAGCTTCATCTCGCAGCGCCTCAAGCTCAACTACCTCGACTGGGGTGGCCGGGGTAAGCCGCCGCTGGTGCTGGTGCATGGGGGCCGCGATCATGCCCGCTCGTGGGACTGGACTGCCGAGGCATTGCGCGAGGACTATCACGTCATCGCCATGGACCACCGCGGGCACGGCGATAGCGACTGGGTTTCGGACGGGGTCTATTCGGCGGGCGACATGGTCTATGACCTCGCCCAGCTGATCCACCAACTGGGCGTCGGCCCGGTGCGGATGGTCGCGCATTCGATGGGGGGGAATGTCGCGCTGCGCTATGCGGGTGCCTTCCCCGATATGGTGACCAAGCTGGTCGCGATCGAGGGCCTCGGCCCCTCGCCCGAGCTGCGCGCCAAGCAGCGCACCACCCCCTATCCCGAACGCCTCGCCGAATGGATCGAGAAGAAGCGCAAGGCCGCCGGGCGCACCCCGCGCAAGTATGAAAGCATTGAAGCCGCCTTCGCGCGGATGATCGAGGAGAACGCCTACCTCACCGAGGAACAGGCGCGGCACCTCACCGTCCACGGGGTCAACCGCAACGAGGACGGCACCTATAGCTGGAAGTTCGATCCGCACCTCAACGTCTGGCCGGTCGAGGACATCGGCGACGAGTTCATCGAACAGCTCTGGGGCGCGATCACCTGCCCGACGCTGCTGCTCTACGGGGCGGACAGCTGGGCCTCGAACCCGGAGAAGGACGGGCGGATCGCCCGCTTCAAGACCGCGAGCGTGATCGAGTTCGAGAAGGCCGGCCACTGGCTCCACCACGACCAGTTCGACCGTTTCATCGCCACCTTGCGCGATTTCCTCTGACCCTTTCGAAAGGAGCGAGCCATGGCTGATTTCACCGACGCGCTGACCGAAAAGCACATCGCCATGATCGCCGCGCAGCCGGTGTTCTTCGTGGCCACGGCGGCGGCGGAGGGGCGGATCAACCTCAGCCCCAAGGGCTATGACGCCTTCCGGGTGCTGTCACCGACGCGCGTCGCCTATCTCGACCTTGGCGGATCGGGCAACGAGACCCACGCGCATCTCGCTGCCGACGGGCGCATCACGGTGATGTTCTGCAATTTCCAGCAGCCCGCACTGATCCTGCGCCTCTATGGCCGGGGCAAGGCGGTACTGCCGCAGGACGCTGAGTGGGAGGCGCTCGCGGCGCACTTCACCCTGATGCCCGGCACCCGCCAGATCTTCGACATCGCCGTCGAAAGCGTGCAGTCCTCCTGCGGCTGGGGCGTGCCCTTCATGACGCTGGAGGGCGAGCGCGAGACGCTCAAGAAAGCCCACCGCCAGTCCGATCCCGCCGAGTGGGAGGCCAAGATGGCCAAGCGCACCCGCAGCATCGACGGCCTGCCGACCCGGCCCACGGACCGCTACATCGCGGGCGAGTGAGACACGGTTGAGCGCAAAACTTGCCTAAGCGTTAATCACGTGATTAGTTTTTAGGCAGGTATTTTTCCGCAGTTGCGAAGAAACACTCTGATTCCGCTGCGTCAGCGGCATTACACAAATATGGCACGCTTGTTGCTGTGACTCCGGTGGCCGGAAATAATCCGGCGTAACAGGGGCCACAGATGAAGTTCATCATCGCCATCATCAAACCGTTCAAGCTCGACACTGTGCGCGAGGCCTTGAGCGGCATCGGCATCGCCGGGATGACCGTGACCGAAGTCAAAGGCTTCGGGCGCCAGAAGGGTCAGACCGAGATTTACCGCGGA
This sequence comes from Erythrobacter sp., assembly GCA_013822695.1. Lineage (GTDB taxonomy): Bacteria > Pseudomonadota > Alphaproteobacteria > Sphingomonadales > Sphingomonadaceae > Erythrobacter. The sequence goes on from PNKW01000050.1 coordinate 10,064, forward strand.
GCGGAATACTCCACCAACATGCTTCCCAAGGTGAAGCTCGAGATCGCTGCCAGCGACGAGATCGCAGCGCAAGTGGTCGAAACCATCCAGCAGACCGCCAACACGGGCGCGATCGGCGACGGCAAGATCTTCGTTCTCGATCTCGCGTCTGCCACCCGCATCCGCACCGGCGAGTCCGGCGAAACCGCGCTGTAAGGGGATACAAAGCAATGAAGCGCATTCTCTCCAATCTGGCGGTCGTGGCGACCGGGGCGGCGCTGCTTGCCGCGCCGGCCATGGCCGCACCTGCGGCGGCGCCGACGCCGTTCGTGCCCACCGCCGACATGGTCAACAAGGGCGATGTCGCCTGGATGATGGTCTCGACCGCGCTGGTCCTGATGATGAGCGTTCCCGCACTCGCGCTGTTCTACGGCGGCCTGGTGCGCGCCAAGAACATGCTCTCGGTGCTGATGCAGGTGCTCACCATCGTTTGCGTCGCGGCGCTGGTGTGGTTCGGCTGGGGCTATTCGATGGCCTTCACCTCGACCGGCACGCCCTTCCCGGCGCTGTTCGGCGGGCTCGACAAGGCGTTCCTCAAGGGTGTCAGCGTCACCTCGCTCGCCGCGACCTTCTCGAACGGTGTTTACCTGCCCGAGCTGGTCTTCGTGATGTTCCAGATGACCTTCGCCTGCATCACCCCGGCGCTGATCGTCGGCGCCTTTGCCGAGCGCGTGAAGTTCACCCCGCTGATCATCTTCGTGGTTGCGTGGATGACGCTCGCCTATTTCCCGATCGCGCACATGGTTTGGTACTGGGCCGGCCCGGACTTCCTCCACGCCGCGCCGACCGACACCGGTCTGCTGTGGGGCTGGGGCGCGCTCGACTTCGCTGGCGGCACCGTGGTGCACATCAATGCAGGCATCGCAGGGCTCATCGGCTGCCTCGTGATCGGTCCGCGCATCGGCTACAAGAAGGAGCCCATGCCCCCGCACAGCCTGGTGATGACCATGATCGGCGCCAGCCTGCTGTGGATCGGCTGGTTCGGGTTCAACGCCGGCTCGGCGCTGGAATCCAACGCCTTCGCCGCTCTCGCCTTCATCAACACCTTCGTTGCCACCGCTGCGGCGGGTGCGACCTGGGCGATCATCGAGCAGATCACCCACAAGAAGCCCTCGCTGCTCGGCGGTGTTTCGGGTGTGGTGGCCGGCCTTGTGGCGATCACGCCTGCGGCGGGCTTTGCCCACCCTGGCACGGCGATCATCCTCGGCGTCGTTGCTTCGGTGATCTGCTACTTCTTCGTCACCACGGTGAAGAACAAGCTCAACTACGACGACAGCCTCGACGTCTTCGGCATCCACGCTGTCGGCGGGATCGTCGGCGCGATCGGAACCGGCATCGTCGCCGACCCGGCGCTCGGCGGCCAGGGCTGGATCGACTACACCGCTCCGGTGGCCAAGGCGGGCGAGTTCGACCTTGTCGGCCAGGTGACCACCCAGATCTACGCGGTCGGTGTCACTGTCGCCTGGACCGGGATCGTCTCGGCGGTGCTGTTCCTCGCGCTCAAGTACACCATGGGCTTGCGCCCCGACGCTGAGGCCGAAACCAACGGCCTCGACATCACCGAACACGGGGAGCGCGCCTACAACTAAGCGGCATCGCCTAGGGCACTGGCATCAATTTGTGCCCTGGCGGTTGCTAGACGACGAAACTCCAAGCTTGGCGGGGGGAGCATCTCTCTCTCTCCCTCTCCTCTCCCCCCGCCTCACCACGTTCCTCGGTCGCGTCCGTCAAGGTGGTGTAATTTCGGCTGTGGCCGTGGGCCATCGTCAGGCGGCTTTGGCGGTGATGTGTAGGGGCTGATTTTCCTCCTCGATCATGGGTTGGTTGAGTTCGGCCATGCCTTCGATCTGCATGTATCGGTGCTGGAGCTGCCACTCGTCGTTCTGCTCCATCAGCACAGCCCCGACGAGGCGGATGATGCTGTCTTCGTTCGGGAAGATTCCGACGACGTCGGCGCGGCGCTTGACCTCCTTGTTGAGCCGCTCGAGCGGATTGGTTGAGTGTAACTTCGTGCGGTGCTGGGTGGGGAAGCCGGTGTAGGCGAGCACGTCGGTTTCGGCCTCGTCCATGCAGGCGCCGAGCTTGGGCCAACGGGTGCGCAACTGGTCGGCGACCTGTCGCCAGACCTGCGTTGCGCTTTTCTGATCGGGCTGCAGGAAGACCTGGCGGATCGCGGCGGCGACGACAGTGTTCTGGCCCTTGGGCACATAGGACAGGGCATTGCGCATGAAGTGCACCCGGCAGCGCTGCCAGGTGGCGCCCATGACGCGGGTGATCGCGCCCTTGAGGCCCTCGTGAGCATCGGAGATGACCAGCTTCACGCCGGTAAGACCGCGCCGAACAAGGTCCTTCAGGAAGTCGGACCAGAAGACCTCCGCTTCCGAGGGGCCGATATGCAGGCCGACGATCTCGCGCCGGCCCTCGGTGTTGACGGCCATGGCGATTATTGCGGCAACGCTGATGATCCGCCCGCCTTCGCGTACCTTGAGATAGGTGGCATCGAGCCAGAGATACGGCCATTCGCCGGTGAGCGGGCGTTTCAGAAAGGCATGGACGCGCTCGTCAATGTCCTTGCAAAGCTTGGAGACGGTGGACTTGGAGATGCCGGTCATGCCCATGGCCTGGACGAGTTCATCGACCCGCCGGGTGCTGACCCCGCCGATCCACGCTTCCTGGATCACCGCAACCAGCGCTTTCTCGACCATCTTGCGGGGCTCAAGGAAGCCCGGAAAATAGGACCCAGCACGCAGCTTGGGGATTTTCAGGTTCAGCGTGCCTACCCGGGTATCCAGCGAACGGTCGCGATAGCCGTTGCGCCAGGTCGCGCGCTCGCTGCTGCGTTCGTGGCGACCCGCGCCGATCAGGCCATCAACGTCGGCCTCCATGATCAGCTGCAGCACGTTCTCGGCGATGGTGCGCAAAAAATCCGGTTGGCCGCCCTTTGCAGCCAGCTCTTCGATCAGTAATCTGTCCTCGGTCATCGGGAACTCCTCTTCGTCACGGTTGAAGTGTGCAAACTCCACCATAACGATGAACCCGGTGGCCACCAGCGACGCCGCATTCCGGGGTGGGGCATGCCCCACCCCGGAATACACCATCGCCTACACCGGAAATTACACCACGAGCGCGGACGCTAACCGTTCCTCCTGCGAACGAACAAACTGATACAGGCCGGAGTGGTGCAAACCCTCCGGCCCTTTTTTTGCTTTTCGCTCGTCCCTCCGGGCGAGCGTCCTCGCTGCTATTTCCTTCGCTTCGCTTCGGAGCAGCTGCGGCTCGCGTGCGTGCGCTCGCGGCCCGGCGGGCCGGGATCACCACCAGTTCCCAGGCAGCTGCTGATCCGGGCGCGAAGCGACCGCAAGGCCGGATGGCCCGCGCCCGGCGCTTGAGGGCGTAAACTATTCAGCCGCCATCACGAAATCGGCACACCGCTCGCCGATCATGATGCTCGGCGCGTTGGTGTTGCCGCTGACGATCTTGGGCATCACGCTCGCATCCGCCACCCACAGGCCCTCGAGCCCGTTGAGTTTGAGTGTGGGATCGACCACTGCGCCGGCATCAGCGCCCATCCGGCAGGTGCCAACCGGGTGATAGACTGTGTCCGCGCGGCTGCGGATCAGCGCGTCGAGTACAGCGTCGTCATTGAGGTCGACGGGGTGGCGGTCGGTTGGGCCAAAGGCTTGCAAGGGCGGTGCCTCGGCAATGCGGTGCGACAGGCGCACGCCGGCGCGCAAGACCGCCATATCGCGCTCGTCATCGAGGAAGTTGGGGTCGATCACCGGGGCGGCCGCTGCATCACCGCTCCCCAGCCGCACCGTGCCCCGGCTTTCGGGCCGCAGCACGCAGGCGTGGAGCGAGAAGCCGTGCGCCTTCACCTTCTCGCGCCCGTGATCCTCGAGCACCGCGGGGACGAAGTGCCATTGCACATCGGGGGCGGGGCTATCGGGCATCACGGTCCAGAACCCGCCGGATTCGGCATAGGGCGTGGTCATCACGCCGGTCCGCTTGCGGCGGTGCTCGACGATCGCGGCGGCCATCCGCAGCGTGCCCTTGAGCGTGCTGCCGATCGGCACGTCGCTTGTCGTTTCCCAGCCCGAGACGTAATCGATATGGTCCTGGAGATTGCCGCCCACGTCCGCGCGGTCGAGCACCACGTCGATCCCGTGCTCCTTGAGATGCGCGGCCGGGCCAATGCCGGAGAGCATCAGGATCTGGGGGCTGTTGAAAGCCCCGGCGCTCAACACTACCCCGCGACGGGCGAACAACGACTGGCTCACGCCCCGCCGACGAACTTGTACGCCAGTGACACGCCCGCCCTCGATCACCAGTTTCTCGACCAGCGTGTCGGTGCGCACCGCGAAATTGCCTTGCTCGCGAATCGGCTCGACATAGGCGCGCGCCGCCGACCAGCGTTCGCCCTTGCGCTGGGTGACCTGATAGAGCCCGAAACCCTCCTGCCGATCGCCGTTGAAATCGGCGTTGGTGCGCAACTGGAGCGCGGCGGCCGCCTCGACAAAGGCGTGGCTGGCGGGATTGGCGTGCTTCTGGTCGGAGACGAACAGCGGGCCGCCTGCGCCGTGGAAATCGTCGCCCCCGCGCTCGTTGGCCTCGGCGCGCTTGAAATAGGGCAGGACGTCGTCATAGCCCCAGCCCGTGCAGCCCATGGCCGCCCAATTGTCGTAATCCCAGCGGTTGCCGCGGATATAGACCATCGCGTTGATCGCCGAGGAGCCGCCGAGTCCCCGCCCGCGCGGCTGATATCCGGTGCGGCCATTGAGTCCCTTCTGCGGCACCGTCTCGAAGCGGTAGTTCGCGTTTTTGAGCAGGAAGGGCATGAAGCCCGGAGTCTTCACCAGAATATTGTCGTTGCGCCCGCCCGCTTCGAGCAGACACACCCGGCGCGTGCCATCCACCGCGAGCCGCCCCGCGACAGCGCTGCCCGCGCTGCCACCGCCGATGACGATGTAGTCGAAACTTTCCATGAACTCTCCCTTTGGCAGGGAGGTTTAAGCAGCTTCTGCGCCGCCCGCAATCGGGTTTCGATCAGCCACTGATGCAGTTTGTGGCGCAGCCGCGCCCACCCGCGCTTCCCACCGCGCGCGGATCATGCCGGAGGTCTCGCGGCTGCCGTCATGGCTCCAGCCGGGCTCGCGCAGAAGGTAGCTGAGTTTGTGCTTCCACGGCGCGCGCCAGATGTCGGTCAGCATCCCGATCCATTCGTGGAACACCGACCACAGCAGGTTGAAGCTGCCGAGCTGCTTGACGATCCCGTAGCGGATCGGCTCGTCATCGACCTCGGGAGTGAAGGTGCCGAACATCTTGTCCCACACGATGAACACGCCCGCGTAATTGGTGTCGAGATAGCGCGGGTTGGTCGCGTGATGGACGCGGTGGTGCGAGGGGGTGTTCATCACCGCCTCGAACCAGCGGGGCATGCGCCTGATCGCCTCGGTGTGGATCCAGAACTGGTAGATCAGGTTGAACCCGCCGCAGATCGCGATCATCGCCGGGTGAAAGCCCAGCCACGCCAGCGGCAGGCTGAACAGGATGCCGATCGTGAGGTTGCCGGTCCATGTCTGCCTGAGCGCCGTCGAGAGATTGTAGTGCTGGCTGGAATGGTGATTCACATGCGCCGCCCACATCCAGCGGATGCGGTGCCCGGCGCGATGGGACCAGTAGTAGGCGAGGTCATCGAGCACGAAGCACAGCGGCCACGCCCACCACACCGCCCACCATTCCGGGCCAAAATCGATGACACGATACTGGTAGCAAAGCAGCATCAAGGTCAGAGCAAAGCCGCCCAGCAGCGCGCCCGCCACGGTGGAGCCAAGGCCGAACATGAGGCTGACGAGGGTGTCCTTGGGCTCATAGGCTTCGGGCGCGCGGAATTTCGCCCAGATCATCTCGGCGAGCACGGCCGCCACGAACAGCGGCACCGCATATTGGGTGGGGTTGAAATCAGGCATCCTGCGGCTCGTTTACCCGATTGATCGCTTCGGCCCAAGCCTGTGCATCGGGAATGGCGAGAGCCACATCACCGAACCGCGCCTCGCCCGGGTCGACGACGAGCCTGAACCCGAACCGCCCGAACGTAAGTTCAGCCTTCGCGCGGGGCCCGAGCACGCGTCCGGCAAAGCGGTTGCCGTGGCGGCGGATGACCATGATTCGGCCCGCGCCGTCACGCGCCAGCGCCGCGTAGCCTTCGGCATCGCAAACACAGGTGACCGGGACGAACCCATCCTCCACCTCGCCTGCCGCGCTCCGGACCGCGTCTTCGTCGTGCAGCAGAGGCATACTGCCCAAACTCATCCACCATGCCAGCGCCGTCAGCGCGAGGATTGCGACCAGCGAACCGGCGGTCTGTATCAGCAGTTCCATCATCGGCGCTTCTAACGGGCGGCGAGCATGTCGATCATCGCGCGAATCGGGCCGACGTCATACCCGGCCTGCGCGGCCGTGCAGGCGATGGTGTCGGGGTTCTCGCCCTGCTTGGCCGAGGCGAGTGCCCACAGCAACGTCGAGCGCGTGCCCGATCGGCAATAGGCGAGAATCGGCCCCTCGGCCTGATCCAGCGCGGCGATCATCGCATCGACCTGCGGCTCACTGAAGCCCGAATGGCCGATCGGGATGGCGACATAGTTCAGCCCTGCGGCGGCGGCGGCGGCCTCGACCGCGTCGCCCTGCGGCGCTGCAGGCTCCTCGCCGTCGGGTCGATTGTTGACGATGGTGGTGACGCCAAGCGCGGCGGCGGCGGCGATATCCTCCAGCGCAAGCTGCGGGCTCACCAACACATTTTCATTGAGGCGGCGAAAATCGCTCATGCTGTCGTCCTGCTTTTCCGTGACCCTTCCGCTGCACTCATGCCCAAAGCCCGGCCTTGGCACAAGCATGCGTGCGGCGGACTGCAGGCGCACGCCGGGCGTCCGGTTATTTCGTTCGCAAAGCAGGCTTTTGTGCGCTATACCCGAAGCCACGTGCGCTGCCGGACGACATGCCGGTGCGCCTGTGTCCGGTGCGCCTCACTGCTCACGACATCGGCACCTTGGAGGACGGGCAGTGTGGCAAGGTACGTACTGATCTATGGGTTACGATAGGGGACGCCGGCGCGGCCGCGACAAGCGCGACGGTTTCGGCGAAGATGGCTTCGATCCGTTTGGCGGTGGGAATGACGGTTTCCCGCCCCGCGACTTCGGCGGCGACCGGTTTGGTGGCGGCGGTGACCGCTTCGGCGGTGGCGGCGGCGACCGGTTTGGCGGCGGCGGTGGCGGTGATCGCTTCGGCGGCGGCGGCGGTGGCCCGCGCGGCGGCGGTGGCGGCGGCTTCGGCGGCGGCCCGCGTGGCCCGGGCGGTGGCGGTGGCGGTGGTGGCGGCGGTTTCAGCCGCATGCCGGCCCAGATCGTTGGCACCGGCAAGGGCACGGTGAAGTTCTTCAACGCCCAGAAGGGTTTCGGCTTCATCCAGCAGGATGGCGGCGGTGAGGACGTGTTCGTCCACATCAGCGCAGTCGAACGCGCCGGTCTCGAAGGCCTCGCCGAGGGGCAGGAGCTCCAATATAACCTCGTGGATCGCGGCGGCAAGGTGTCGGCGCAGGATCTCCAGGTCGTGGGTGACGTGATCGCTGTGGCGGCCAAGCCCGCCGCTCCGGCGCGCGAGCTGACCGGTGAACGCGCCAAGGGCACGGTCAAGTTCTTCAACGCGATGAAGGGCTTCGGCTTCCTCGTGCGCGATGATGGTCAGCCGGACGCCTTTGTCCACATCAGCGCGGTCGAGCGTTCGGGCCTCACGGCCCTGAACGAAGGCGAACGCTACGAATTCGATCTCGAGGTCGATCGACGCGGAAAGTACTCCGCCGTCAATCTGGCACCGATCGAAGGCTGACCCGGCCGCAATCCGCTCCCCGCGGTTCGACTGGGGGGAAGCGGAAGATTAAACGGTAAAGCGGATGGCGGCTCTGGTTCAGGGCCGCCATTTGCGTTTCAGACCCCCATTCTCACATTCAGGAATCTGCTTATGTCGATCACCCCGCTCATGCCCGTCTATCCGCGTTGCGGTGTCCGGCCGGTGCGCGGCGAGCACTGCCATCTGATCGGCGAGGACGGCACCCGCTACCTCGATTTCGCCAGCGGCATCGCGGTCAACCTGCTCGGCCATTCGCACGAGGGGCTGATTGGCGCGATCCAGCAGCAGGCCGCGACGCTGATGCACGTCTCGAACCTTTACGGCAGTCCGCAGGGCGAGAAGCTGGCGCAGTGGCTGGTCGACAAGACCTTCGGCGACACGGTGTTCTTCACCAATTCGGGCGCCGAGGCGGTCGAGGCGGCGATCAAGACCGCGCGCGCCTATCACCAGAACGGGGAAGGGGGCGACACAAACCGCTTCGAGCTGATCACCTTCCACAACGCCTTCCACGGCCGCACGATGGCGACGATCTCGGCCTCGAATCAGGAAAAGATGCACCACGGCTTCTCGCCGCTGCTCGCCGGGTTCAAATACGCGCCGTTCGACGATCTCGAAGCGGCCAAAGCGCTGATCGGGCCGAACACGGCAGGCTTCCTGGTCGAGCCGATTCAGGGCGAGGGCGGGATTCGCCCGGCCTCGATGGAGTTCATGCAGGGACTGCGCAAGCTCGCCGACGAGCTCGATCTGATGCTGGTGCTCGATGAAGTGCAATGCGGCGTCGCGCGCACGGGCAAGCTCTATGCCTATGAGCATTACGGGATCGCGCCCGACATTCTCGCCACCGCCAAGGGCATCGGCGGCGGTTTCCCGCTCGGCGCCTGCATCGCTACCGAGAAGGCCGCGCGCGGGATGACCTTCGGCACGCATGGCTCGACCTATGGCGGCAACCCGCTGGCGATGGCGGCGGGGACGGCGGTGATGGAGGCGGTCGCCAATGACGCGTTCCTCGCCGCTGTCGCCGAAAAGGGCGAGCGACTGCGCGCGCGGCTCGAACAGTTCATCGGCAATTATCCCGAGCTGTTCGAACTGGTGCGCGGCAAGGGGCTGATGCTCGGCCTCAAGATGAAGATGGAGAGCCGCCCCTTCTACGTGCACCTGCGCGACAACCACCAGCTGCTGACCGTGGCCGCGGGCGACAACACCATCCGCGTCATCCCGCCGCTGGTGATCGGCGACGCGGAGATCGAGGAGTTCTTCGACAAGCTCTCCGCAGGCGCGGCGAGCTTCAAGGTGCCTGAACCGGCATGACGCACTTCCTCAATCTCGGCGATGCCGGGGGCGATGCGATCGCCGCCATGATCAACGACGCGATCGACCGCAAGGCGGCGCGCGCAGGCCTGCCCAAGGGCGCGCCCGACGCCGACGCGCCGCTTGCGGGCCGCGTGCTGGCGCTGGTGTTCGAGAAGAACTCGACCCGCACCCGCGTCAGCTTCGACATCGCGATGCGCCAGCTGGGGGGCACGGTGCTGCTGCTCGATTCGGCCTCGAGCCAATTGGGGCGGGGTGAAACCATCGCCGACACCGCCCGCGTGCTCAGCCGCATGGTCGATGGCATCATGCTGCGTACCGACGATCACGCCAAGATCGAGGAAATGGCGGCCCACGCCACGGTGCCGGTGATCAATGGCCTCACCGATATGTCGCACCCCTGCCAGATTGTCGCCGACCTGCTCACCGTGATCGAGCACGGCAAGGCGCTCCCCGGTCTGGAGGTCGCGTGGTTCGGGGACGGCAACAACGTGCTGCACTCGATCCTCGAGGCGGCGGGGTTGATGAAGTTCAACGTCCGGGTGGCGGTGCCTGCGGGCTACGAGCCCGATCCGGCCTTCGTCGCACTGGCCCGCGCGGGCGGGGCGATGGTCACGCTGACGCAGGATGCGCAAGCGGCGGCGCGCGGGGCTGACGTTATCGTCACCGATACCTGGGTCTCGATGGGCCAGGCCCATGCCGAGGAAAAGCTCGCGGCAATGGCGCCCTACCAGGTGAACGCGGCGCTGATGGCGCATGCCAAACCCGATGCGGTCTTCCTGCACTGCCTCCCCGCGCACGTGGGCGAGGAAGTCAGCGAAGACGTGTTCGAAGGCCCGCAGTCCGTGGTCTTCGATGAGGCCGAAAACCGCATTCACGCGCAGAAATCGGTGCTGCTGTGGGCCTTCGGGAAGCTCGGAAACTGACGGGGGGTTTCGCGCAAGGGCAAGCGTCCCCATATGGCGGCGCATGACTGACGCGACCGCCCGAGCCGAGACCTCGCCCGAGACCTTTTCCGACACCCTCATGGGCTTCACCCTGCCGGGGCGCAATGCGCGCGGGCGGGTGGTCCGGATGGAGGGCGTGCTCGAAGAGGTGCTCTCCGCCCACGATTACCCTGCCCCGATCACGCACCTGCTGGGCGAGGCGCTGGTGCTGGGCGCGCTGATGGGCGGGCTGCTCAAGGGCGAAATCGCGCAGATGACCCTGCAGGCGCAGACCCAGGGCGGGATCGTCAAGCTGCTGGTGTGCGATTATCGCGCCGGCGCCGTGCGCGGCTATGCCGATTTCGACGGCGAGCGGCTGGCGACTTTGGGCGCGAACCCCAGCCTCCCCGCGCTGTTCGGCGAAGGCTATCTTGCGATCACCTTCGAGACCGAGGGCCGCCAGCGCTATCAGGGGATCGTCCCGCTCGAGGGCGACAGTCTGGCCGAGGCGTGCGAGAGCTATTTCAGCCAGTCCGAACAGATCCCGACGCTGATCCGCGTCGCCAGCCGCGCCGGCACCAGCGGACGCATGGCGGCGGGGCTGCTGGTGCAGCACTTGCCCGATGGCGAGGAAGGGCGCGAGCGGCTCCACGTGCGGCTCGATCACCCCGATTGGGAGCATGTCGCGGTGCTGGCGGGGACGATCAGCCATGACGAGCTGCTCGACCCCGCGCTCTCGCTGGAGGGAATCGCGTGGCGGCTGTTCCACGAGGAGCCCGAAGTGCGCGTCCAGCCGGGCGATGCCCTGTCGCGCGGTTGCCGCTGCTCCGCAGCGCATTACGAGACGATCATCGCCCGCTTCCCAGTGGACGAGCAGGACGAGATGCGCGGCCCCGACGGGATCATCGCGGTCGACTGCGCCTTCTGTTCCAAGACGTTCGCGCTGGCGATCTGACGCTTGGTTGAAAATGTCGCGATCTGTGCAGAAATGCGTCCATTTCTTGCAAGGCGCAGCGACGCAAAGCTGGCATGTGGGGGTGTATGACTGACTGGACTCACAGCAAATGGCGGATCGGCGTGCTGGCGCTTGCAGGCGCGGGCGTGCTGGCCGGTCTCGCCGTGCCGGTGCTGGCGCAGGGCAACGGGCTCGCCATGCTCGGCTCGCTCGCCAAGGGTGAATGGACCATCCGCCAGCGCGGCGGTGCGTCCGAACGCAAGATCTGCGTGAAATCGGGCGCGGAACTGATCCAGCTGATGCACCGCGAGGCCGGGTGCAGCCAGTTCGTGGTCGAGGACGGCGCGGCGCGGGTGACGGTACAGTACACCTGCCCCGGCAACGGCTATGGCCGCACCAGCATCCGCCGCGAGACGCCCGCGCTGGTGCAGCTCGAAAGCCAGGGGATCGAGAGCCGCACGCCCTTCCAGCTGACCGCCGAGGCACGTCGCACCGGCACGTGCTGAGCGGGCCGCATTGCCTTTGCGTGAGCCCATGATAGGGCCGCGGGCATGACTGTTCCGGCACAACCCCAGCCGCTCGCCGTGGTGCTGCTTTCAGGCGGGCTCGATTCAATGGTGACCGCCGCGCTGGCGCAGGAGGCGGGCTTCGCGGTCCATGCGCTGAGCGTCGACTATGGCCAGCGCCACAAGCTCGAGCTGCAATCGGCCGCGCGCATCGCCGAAAAGCTCGGGCTTGCCCGCCACACCCCGATCGCGCTCGATCTGCGCGCCTTCGGCGGCTCGGCGCTGACCGACAGCATCGACGTGCCCAAGGACGGGGTCGGCGACGATATTCCGGTGACCTACGTGCCCGCGCGCAATCTCGTGTTCCTCGCGCTGACGACGGCTTGCGCCGAGGCGGCTGGCGCGCGCGACGTGTTTATCGGGGTCAATGCGCTCGACTATTCGGGCTATCCCGATTGCCGCCCGGAATTCATCGCCAGCTTCGCCGAGACCGCGCGGCTCGGCACCAAGGCCGGGGTGGAGGGGGCGCCCTTCACGATCCACGCGCCGCTCCAGCACATGACCAAGGCCGACATCGCCCGCGAATGCGCGCGGCTCGGTCTTGATCCGGCTTGGAGCTGGTCGTGCTACGATCCGACACCGGACGGGCTGGCCTGCGGGTTGTGCGATTCGTGCCGTTTGCGGAAAAAGGGTTTTGCCGAGGCGGGGATTGCCGATAGCACCCGCTATAACGCCTGACCGGCCGCGCGCCGGACTTGAGCATGCGTACGGGATAGGGGATCGGTTTTGAGTGAGGACACCACGGCGGCGCCCGTCAGCAGCGAGGCGCCCGCGTCGGCCTACAGCTGGTATGTGCTGGGCGTGCTGGTCGTGGTCTACATCCTCAACTTCATCGACCGGCAAATCCTCTCGATCCTTGCAGTCGATATCAAGCGCGACCTTGCGCTGACCGATGGCCAGCTGGGCTTTCTGGGAGGCGCGGCCTTCGCGGTGTTCTACGCGCTGTTCGGGGTGCCGCTCGGCCGGCTGGCGGATCGCTGGCACCGGGTGCGGCTGCTGACCATTGGCCTGCTGCTGTGGTCAACGATGACCGCGCTGTCGGGCTTTGCGCGCAATTTCCTCACCCTGTCGCTCGCGCGGATGGGCGTGGGCGTGGGCGAGGCAACCGCGAGCCCGACCGCCTATTCGCTGATCTCGGACTATTTTCCCTCGCGCCAGCGCGCGACGGCGCTCGCGATCTATTCCTCGGGATTGTATTTGGGCGGCGGGGTGTCGCTGCTGATCGGGGCGAAGATCTCGCAGGTGTGGGATGCGGCCTATCCGGGCGGCGGGATCGGCGGACTGGTCGGCTGGCAGGCGGCCTTCCTCGCTGTGGGTGTGCCGGGGGTGCTGCTCGCGATCTGGGTCGCCTCGCTGCGCGAGCCCGCACGCCAGCCTGATGCAGCAAGCGGCACGCGCCACCCGCTGGCGGATTTCTTCGTCGACCTGTCGATGCTGCTGCCGCCCTTCACGCTGCTCCACGCGCTGCGGCGGGGGCCGATGGCGGCGCTGGTCAATGTCGCGATGGCCGCTGCGATGACCGCGTTTGCGCTGGTGATGATCGAGCTGACGGGGAATGTGCCGCAGTGGTCGGCGATCGCCTTCGGCTATTACGCGGTGTTCTCGTGGGCCTCGACCTTGCGGCGTCACGACCCGGCGACCTTCCAGCTGATCTGGGGCACGCCCGCCTTCATCTGCACCGCGCTGGGATACGGGCTGGTCTCGCTCGGCGCCTATGCGCTGGCGTTCTGGGCGGCGCCCTATGCCGAGACGGTGCTGAAGCTGCCCAAGGCCGAGCTCGCTTTCGTGCTCGGGGGGAGCGGGGCGCTGTCGGGATTCCTCGGCGTGATCCTCGGCGGTCGCCTGTCCGATTGGCTGCGCGGGCGCAATCCATCGGGGCGGATCCTGGTGGTGATGTTCGGAATTCTCGCGCCGGTGGTGCCGATCTGGATCGGCTTCACCACCGAGAACGCGCTCCTGTTCTACGTGATGAACTTCCTTGCGGGGATGTTCGCGGCGACGGCGCTGGGGGCGGCGGCGGCAACGACGCAGGATCTGGTGCTGCCGCGGATGCGCGGGACGGCGACGGCCTCGTTCTTCCTTGCGACGACGCTCGTCGGGCTCGGGCTCGGACCCTACATGGTGGGTGCTATCTCCGAGGCGAGCGGGAGCTTGAGGGTGGGGGTGCTGTCGCTGATCGGGGTGGCGCCGATCTCGCTGGCGCTGCTGGTCTACGCCTACCGCGCGCTGCCCAAGGCCGAGGCGACCATCGCCGAGCGGGCCGCTGCCGTAGCGGGCGGGGCCTAGCGACTGTTTGGGCCGGGTGGAGACACTTGGCCAACCGGATCCAAAGCGCCAGCGGTGAGTCTTCGGACACGCAAAAGCGCGCGCTGCCGTGCGGGGCTTTCGCCCACGCGGAGGCGCGCGCTTTCGCTTGCGGGTGTTGCGGGTGGCACGCTGTCGGTCCGGTGGTTGCCCATGGCAGTTCGGGCGAGAGCGCTTAAACTGTCGGGCTGGGGCGGTGCGTACGCATCGGGAGCAGACAACAAAAGAGGGGCCGGATCGCTCCGGCCCCTCTTCGTGTTCCGTTGGAACCTGGACTTAAAGGCCCGAGCCCGGGCCGTAGGTCACTTCGACGCGGCGGTTCTGCGCTTCGCGCACGCCGTCGGCGGTCGGGACGCGCGGCTTGGTTTCGCCGAACGACTGGCCGGTGATGCGGCCCGCAGGGATGCCACGGCCGGTCAGGTAGGCGGTGACCGCCTTGTTACGACGATCGGCCAGACCTTCGTTGTACTTGGCGCTGCCCGCACGGTCGGTGTGACCGGCCAGCATCACGCTCGCCGTGCCGCAGTTGGCATAGGCGGTGACGGCGCTGTTGAGGATGCCGGCGGCTTCCGACGTGATGTCCGACTTATCGAAGTCGAAGAACACGATGTACGGACCCGTGTTGCACGCAACCTTGGGCGGGGGCGGGGGCGGCGGGGGCGGGGGCGGCGGGGGCG
>PNKW01000051.1 GCA_013822695.1 Erythrobacter sp.
TCGCCGCGCCGCGCGCGTCGAGCACCCGCCAGTCGGTGATGCTCGCCGCGATCTCTGCGAGCAGTGCCAGCCGCACGCCCTGCGCCTGCGCGGTGGCGCCGTCGATCCGGGCGAGCGCGGCGCGTTCCTGCGCCTTAAGCTGGCCGAACAGATCGGGGTCCCAGCTGGCGCTGATGTTGGCGCCGTAGGAGGTCTGTTCGCGCGGGATGAAACCCTGTTGCCCCACCGCGCCGAAGCGTGCGAGGTTCTGGCGGTTCTGCACGATGCTGGCATCGGCGGCGATGTTGGGCAGGCGCGCGGCCCCCGCGCCGCGGGCCCCGGCGCGCGCGGCGTCGATCCGCGCGGCGGCCTCGGCAAGGTTGGGCGCATTGGCGAGAGCGGCCTGCGAGAGCGCGGCATAGGCCGGATCGCCCGTCGGCATTAGTGCGGCGAGCGCGGTGCCCGTGCCGGTTTCAGGCGCGAAGAAGAAGGCGCGCGGCAGTTCGGGCTGCGGGGTGGCGACCTCGGGCACACTCGCGCAGGCGGCGAGCGCGAGGGGGAGCAGTGCAGCCCCCGCCAGTGACAGACGGCGCATCGCCTCAGCCCTCCGACTTGGCGGGCGCACCCGCCTTGGCCGGGATGAAGGCATCGATCTGCTGGCCGACGCGGAAGGCTTCGGAAGGCGGCAGGGCATAGATCAGCTGGAGCACGCGCACATCGACGCGTTCGGCGGCGCTGTTGGTGAGCGAACGCTTGGGCACGACCTGCGGCTCGGCACGCACGAAGGTGGCCTTGACGTGGAGCTCGGCCGCGCCGCGCGGGGAGATCACCGCCGCCTCACCCAGCGCGACGCGGGCGATCTCGTTCTCGTCGATGTCGACGCGCACATGGAGCGGGTTGGTCTCGCCCATCTGGATGAACGGGTTGCTGTTGCCGCCGCCCATGGTGGAGACGAATTCGCCGCTGCGGATGTTGACCGCAAGGATCTCGCCCGCAATCGGCGCGCGCACCACGAGGCGTTCGATTTCGGTGCGTGCGGCGGCGGCGGCGGCCTGCGCCGAGGCGAGCCTTGCGCGGGCGAGCGAAAGCCGGGTGGTGGCGGCGGCTTCCTCGCCCTCGGCGCGGATCACTTCTGCGCGGCTGACCGCGGCGGGATCGGAGAGTTTGCGGTAGAGCGCGAGCTGCTGGCGCGCGGTGCTCTGCGCGGCGGCAGCCTCGGCGATCGCGGCGCGGGCCTCGGCGATGGCGGCGGTCGACTGCGCAAGGCTCGCCTGCGCGGCGCGGGCGTCAACCGTGAACAGCACGGCGCCCTTCGCGACGCGGTCACCCGGGCGCACGCGGACATCGGTGACGAGGCCCGAGAGCGCCGAGCCGATGTCGATGATCTCGCTCGCCGGTTCCACGATCCCTGCGCCCGCGACCCGCGCCTTGCCAGCCAGGTCGCCAACCGCCTTGGGCGGCTGCTCGGCAGGCTCGGCGGTCGAGCGGTCGGGCAGGCCGACAAGGATCAGCCACGCGGCAATGGCAAGGCCGATCAGCGCGAGCGCGGGCAGGATCTGGCGGGCAAAGCTTAGATTGCGGAGCATGGCGTCCTCGGCGGGTTCGGGAGGGGGAGGGTGTCAGTGGTCATCGGGCATCTCCTTCCCGTCATGGGTGATGCGCCCGTCTTCCAGAACGATGATCCGGTCGGCGAGATCGAAGATGCGGTTGTCGTGGGTGACGATGATGCAGGCGCGGTCGGGGGCGACCGCGACTTCGCGCAAGAGGTCCATCACCCGGCGGCCCGAGCGTGCGTCCAATGCGGCGGTGGGCTCGTCGCAGACGACGAGGCGCGGCTCGTGCACCAGCGCGCGGGCGATGGCGACGCGCTGCTGCTGCCCGCCCGAAAGCTGGCGGGGCAGCTTGTCGGCCTGATTGCCGATATTGAGCTTGTCGAGCAGCACCTTGGCCCGCTCGCGCGCTTCCTTGATCGGCACGCCTTGCGCGATCAGCGGCACCGCGGCGTTGGCGGCGGCGTCGATCGAGGGGATGAGGTTGTACTGCTGGAAGATGAAGCCGATGTTCCTGAGCCGGAACTTGACCAGCTCGGTATCGGTCAGCTTGTAGATGTCGGTGCCGAAGACCTTCACCTCGCCCTCGGTCGGGTAGAGGATGCCGCACATGATCGAGATCAGCGTGGTCTTGCCCGACCCGCTCTCGCCCACGACGTAGGTCATCTGGCCCGGCTGGATGTCGGTGTCGATGCCGTGGAGCACGCGGATGGTGGTCTGCCCGGCCTCGAAATCGCGGGTGATGCCGCGCGCGCAGATCGCGGCTTCGGGGGCGCAGCCGCCAATGGCTTTCGTGTCCATGATGGGTGCGTTGGTCATTGGGCCCTCGCTCACCGGAACACCGCCGCCGGTTCGGTCTTCAGCACGGAGCGGATCGCAGCAAAGCCCGTCAGCGCGAGGATCACCACCACTGCCGCAAGACTGATCAGCGGGATCTGCCAGGGGATGTAGAAGCCCTTGAAGAAGGGGTTGGCGCCAAAGCCGCGGATGAAGGCGACCGTGCCGATGACGCCGAGGCCGTAGCCGATCATGCCAACCAGCCCTGCCTGCACCCCGACCATCTGCATGATCTTGGCATTGGTCACGCCGATGGCCTTCAGCGCACCGAACTGCTTGATGTTATCGCGCAGGAACAGGCTGAAGGTCAGGCCCACGATCGCCACCCCGACCACGAAGCCGAGGAATACCGTGATCCCGAAGTTCACGGGAATGCCGGTGTTCTCGATGATGAAATTGACCCCGGCGCGGGCGAATTCGGCGCGGGTCTCGGCCTTGAGGCCGGTTTCCTTCTCGATCCGCGCGGCGACCTCCTCCGGTGTCAGGCCGTCGCTGACGCCGACCAGCACGAAGGAGAGCCGGTTGCGGGTGCCGGGGACGAAATTGAGCGCGCTCGAATATCGGGTGTAAAGCACCACGGTGCTGGTGAACGAGGGTATCGCATCCGAGACACCGCGGATCACCGCGCGCTGATCGTTGAGTTCAAGCCGCTCGCCCAGCGGGCTTGCCCCGTTGGAGAACAGGCGGGTGACGCCGACATCGTCGATCACCACGGAATCGGGCGCGAACAGAACCGACTTGTCGCCGCTCGCCATGCGCTTGGGCAGGCCGATCAGCGTTGCATCATCGACCCCGACGATCCCCACGCCTTCAAGATCGCCGTCCTTGGTGCGCACATTCGCCTGAGCGCGCAGGTGTGGCACCGCCCACTCCACGCCCGGCACCGAGCGCACCTTGTCGAGCGCGGTGCCGGGCATGGCATAGCTCACATCGGTGGTGCGGCTGACCGGGTCCATCACCCACACCTCGGCCTCGGGCGCGTTGTACACGCCGCTCGCCCCGCGTTCGACGAGGTTGACGAAGATCGTCATCTGCTGGGTGATGAGCAGGGTCGAAAAGCCGATGCCGAACAACAGCCCATAGAACTTCTGGGCGTCCCCGGTGAGCATTCTGATGGCGATCCAGAGCACGTGGGCAGGAACCTTTATCAGCAGGTGGGGTTGCGCGAGGGAGAGACTCGCTGCATTATTGAACGGTCGCGTTTAACTGAACGGAGCCGTTCACTTTGTCAATCGGGCATTCAGCCAGTCCCGAAAAAAAACCTGTTCGCCGGAAGGCGGGCCGGCCGCTCGACGCTGCCAAGCGTGCGGCGATCGTCGACACCGCCGCGCATCACTTCTTCCACCACGGCTATGCCGCCTCGGCGATCGAGCAGATCGCGGCCGATGCGGGCGTTTCCAAGGTCACGATTTACAACCAGTTCGGCGACAAGCGCGCGCTGTTCGCCGCCGCGGTCGAATGCGAATGCGAAAAGATGCGCGGGCATTTCTCGCTCGAGGCCATGCCGCAAGGCACCATCGCTGAGCGTCTCACCGCAATCGGAGAGGCGATCTACGGCTTCCTGTTCCGCCCGGAAATGATCCAATTCGAACGCCGCATCGCCGCCGAGACCGAGAATGACCCCGCGATTGGCCTCGCCTTTCTGGAAGCCGGCCCGTGGCGCATGAAGCAGGGCTTTGGCGCGTGGCTGGCGCGCGAACGCGAGCTGGGCGAGCTGAAGGTGCCCGACCCTCTCCTTGCAGCTGAGCAATTCGTGTCGATGGTCAAGGGCATGGGCGATCTCGAACGCCGCTTCGGTGCCATCGTCAGCGCCGCCGAACGCGACCGGCGGATTGCGGGCGCGGTCGAGGTGTTCCTTGCCGCCTATGGCACGGGCCAGGATCGATAATTCGCATACCTGTGTTCGAAAATTAGCATCGTCTCCGCGCCCGCGCATTATCTTGCCATTCACCCGAGGCATCCTACATTGCGAAGCTGACGAAAGGATTCCCCGCGCATGAGTCAGCAGAACGATCCCCAGCCCCAAGGCGAAGGCCCCAATCCCTGGGTCAAGCAGCTGATGATCTGGGGCGGGATTTTCCTCGCCCTGCTGTTTGTGGTGACGATCTTCACCAACTCGAGCCAGTCGAGCGGCAGCGCGATGCGCTATTCCGACTTCCGCGCTGCCGTCGCGCAGGGCGAGGTGCAGGACGTGCAGCTGGGCAGCGATGTCATCACCGGCACGCTCAAGAACGGCGACAGTTTCTCCACCGTGCCTGTTCCCAACGATGTCGAAATCACCAAGCTGATGGAAGAAAACGGCGTGCGCTTCACCGGCAAGCAGCGCGAAAGCCAGAACATCCTGCTGTTCATCCTGCTGAATTCGCTACCGTTTGTGCTGATCCTCGGGATCGCCTTCTTTGCGCTGCGCCAGATGCAGAAGGGCGGCGGCGGCGGCGCGATGGGCTTCGGCAAGTCCAAGGCCAAGCTGCTGACCGAACGTTCGGGCAAGGTCACCTTCGATGATGTCGCGGGCATCGATGAAGCGCGCGAGGAATTGCAGGAGATCGTCGAATTCCTGCGCGATCCGCAGCGTTTCTCCAAGCTCGGCGGGCAGATCCCCAAGGGCGCGCTGCTGGTCGGCTCGCCCGGCACCGGCAAGACGCTGCTCGCCCGCGCGATCGCGGGTGAAGCGGGCGTGCCGTTCTTCACCATCTCGGGCTCGGACTTCGTGGAGATGTTCGTCGGCGTCGGCGCGAGCCGCGTGCGCGACATGTTCGAACAGGCCAAGAAGAACGCGCCCTGTATCGTCTTCATCGATGAAATCGACGCTGTGGGCCGTTCGCGCGGCCATGGCCTCGGCAATTCGAACGACGAGCGCGAGCAGACGCTGAACCAGCTCCTTGTGGAGATGGACGGCTTTGAAGCCAACGAAGGCATCATCATCATCGCCGCGACCAACCGCCCCGACGTGCTCGACCCCGCGCTGCTGCGTCCGGGCCGTTTCGACCGTCAGGTCGTGGTGCCGGTGCCCGATATCGACGGTCGCGAGAAGATCCTCGGCGTGCACATGAAGAAGGTGCCGCTGGCGCCCGACGTCAACCCGCGCGTGATCGCGCGCGGCACCCCGGGCTTTTCGGGCGCTGACCTCGCCAACCTCGTCAATGAAGCTGCCCTGCTGGCCGCGCGCCGCAACAAGCGCCTCGTCGCGATGCAGGAATTCGAGGACGCCAAGGACAAGGTCATGATGGGCGCGGAACGCCGCTCCATGGTGATGACCGACGACGAGAAGAAGATGACCGCCTATCACGAGGCCGGCCACGCGATCGTCTCGGTGCACGAAGAGGCGTCCGATCCGATCCACAAGGCCACCATCATCCCGCGCGGCCGTGCGCTGGGCATGGTGATGCGCCTGCCCGAGCGCGACAGCTACTCCTACCACCGTGACAAGATGCATGCGAACCTCTCGGTCAGCATGGGCGGGCGCGTGGCGGAGGAGATCATTTTCGGGCACGACAAGGTGTCCTCGGGTGCCTCGTCCGACATCCAGTATGCGACCAATCTGGCGCGCAATATGGTGACCCAGTGGGGCATGTCGGAGAAGCTCGGGCCGCTCCAGTATGAAGAGCAGTCGGAAGGCTATCTCGGCTATGGTCAGGCGCAGCGGACCTTCCGCTCGGGCTCGACCAACGAGCTGATCGACAACGAGATCAAGGGGCTGGTCGAAGGCGCCCACAAGCGCGCGACCGAAATCCTGACCACGCATGAAGACCAGCTCCATCTGCTCGCTCAGGCGCTGCTCGAATACGAGACGCTGTCGGGCGAGGAGATCAATGCGCTGCTCGAAACCGGCAAGATCGACCGGCCCGATGCGCCGCGCGGGCCGCTGGTCGCTGCGCCGGTGCGCGGTTCGGCGATCCCCAAGACAGGCAAGCGCTTCGGCGGCAAGAGCGACGAGTCTCCGCAAGGCGCCTGATCCGTCCCATCGGAAAAATCACCAAGGGGGCGTCCGGAGCGATCCGGGCGCCCTTTTGCTTGAGTGATTTCAGGGCGCTGCGCGGAGGTGAGAAGATGATCCTTGCGCTGCGCTTCCTCGCGCACCGCTTCCCCTGCCGCTGATCAGGCGGGCTGCGCTGCATCCCGCGCGGCGAGCTGCGCCAGCTTGCGCTCGATCCCGTCCCACAGGCGCGCAAAGGCCAGTGCTGCGGACGAGTGCGGCGCGAAGGCGCCCACCGGGCGGCGGTGCACCGCGCATTGCTCGACTGCGCTCATCATCGGAATCGACGGCCAGGCCGGGTTGGCTGCCAGCGCCTCCAGATGGAGCGAGCGGCGTCGGTCGATCATCGAGAGCACCGGCAGGATCGGCGGCGGGCGCTTGGTGTTGCGGCGGATCTCCTCGGCCACGAAGGCGAATGCCCGTGCCGACAGGGGCGAGGGCGGCAGCGGCACGATCACAAGGCTCGCGGCACGCATCACCTGCGCACTGAGTTCGTTGAACATCGGCGGGCAATCGAGGATCACCCGGTTATGGCTGCGCTCCAGCTGCCGCGCGAGTGTGGCCAGCCTGTGCCGCTGGCCCATGCGGAGCAGCATCGCATCCAGCTCGCGCAGACTGCTGTCGGCGGGCAGCAGGTCAAGCCTGGCATAGCTGCTGGGCTGGATCAGAGTGTGAGCGGAAATGTCGCCCGCGAAAAGGCTGCGTGCCTGCCGCTTCCGGGGCGCATCAAGCGCGAACATGAACCCTGCCCCGTCGGAAGGGTCGAGATCCCATAGCAGCGCCCGATGCCCGGCCCGCTGTGCCGCACACCAGCCCAGATTGGTCGCAATGGTGGTCTTTCCGACACCGCCCTTGGGCGAATAGACTGCAATTACGGCCATGATCTTGCCTGAACGCTGAAACCGCCCGGATTATTCCAACAAGGAGGTCAGAACGCCCCGAGGAGCAGCAGCACCTGAAGGAACAGCACCAGCACGATCTGGGTGCAGAAGAGCAGCACGCACCACCGCCAGAAGGCCGAGAAACGGCTGAGGCCATAGGCATGGCGCAGCTGCTTGTAGAGATGCACAGGCGCGGCAATGATGAACAGGAGCACGGCGTAGTCGCGGCCGCCTTCGATCGTGCTCAGGATCGACATCACGATGAACAGCAGGGACATGAAGCTGAGCGAATAGGTGATGAAGATCGCGTGGTCATAGGCCTTGTACTGCCGCCGCCAGGCAAACATCAGCCACAGGAACGGCAGCGACAGCGGGATCAGCAGCCAGCTGAACTTGTAGCCGTTCGATTGCAGCTTGTAGAGCATCAGGCTGGGGTTCTTCTTCCACTTCTTGATGATGCCCTCGTCGAGGAATTCGATCCCCGTGGCGGTGAATTCCATGTCGCTGGTGTCGAATTCCGCCGCGCCCTTGGGCTGTGCTTCGAGCACCTTGCCGAGCCCGGTCAGATCGTCGTCGATCTCGGCTCGGCGCGGATCGTCCCTGGGCAGGCCGTCGCGTTCCTTTTCGAGATCGGTGATCTGCTTCTGGAGCTGGGTTCTAACCACCGAACTGCTGCTCGTAGCGCCGTCCATGAAGCCCTCGGTGATGTCGGTCGGCGCCGAGATGCCGATCATCTGGAACACCGCGAACATCGCGAAGACGGTGAACAGGAACATCGCCATCGGGCTGACGAACTTGGCGCGCTCGCCCGCGATGTAGCGGCGGGTCAGGTGGCCGGGCTTGAAGGTCAGCAGCGGCAGCGTCTCCCACAGCTTGCCGTCGAGGTGCAGCACACCGTGCATGATGTCGTGGCCGATGGCCGCAAGGCTGCGGTGGATATGGGCCTTCTGGCCGCATTCGGGGCAGAAATGGCCGGAGTACACGGTCTGGCAATTGGCGCATGTGACGGGGCCCGCAGCCGCGTGCCCTTCGGCCGCTTCGCCCTTGGGAGAATCGAGTGTGCGGCCCAGCAGTCCGCCCTCGATCGCCGTTCCTAGCCCTTCGCCGAAATCGCTCATCGCCCGCGCCCCTGTCCTTGCCGGCCTATAAGCGCAAATCGGGAGAGCGAGAAAGCGGCTATTTGCTCCGTGCTATCTGCGCGCGCTATTTGCTCGCGAGCTTGCGCTCGATCGCCGTCCACAGCTGCGCGATCGCGCGCGCGGCGGGCGAGCGCGGGGCGAAGGCGCCGACCGGCTGGCGCAGGCTCGCGCATTGCTCGACCGCGCTCGCCAGCGGGATCGCCGGCCAAGTCGGGTTTGCCTCGCGCGCGGCCTTGTGCAGCGAGCGCCTGAGGTCGAGCATCGAGAGCACCGGCAGGATCGGCGGATGCCCCTTGCCGGTTGCGCGCACCTCCTCGACCACCACCTCGAAGGCGCGGGCCGACAGGGGCGAGGGCGGCAGCGGCACGATCACGAGATCGGCCGCGCGCATCACCTGCGCCGAGAGCTCGTTGAGCACCGGCGGACAATCGAAGATGATCCGGTCGTAGTTCTTGCCGAGCGCCTCGGTGAGCTTGGCCAGCCGCTTCTTCTTGCCGAGCTTGTCGAGCTGGCGGTCAAGCGCGCGGATGCTCTCGTCCGCCGGCAGCAGATCGAGGCCGCCATAGGCCGTGGTCTGGATCAGCTTTTCGGGATCGGCACCCTCGTCGAACATGCTGTCGGCGCTGCGCTTTTTCTTGGGGTCGATCCCCAGCAGGAACCCCGACCCGCTCGAGGCGTCGAGATCCCACAGCAGGGTCTTGCGGCGCGAGATGGCGCTGGCGCACCACGCCAGATTGACCGCCAGGGTCGTCTTCCCGACCCCGCCCTTGACGCTGTAGACCGCGATTGATGCCATGCGTCCCGCCCGTGTTACAGTTTGATTACAGAGATTAGGGATAGCGCCGCCGCCGCCAATGGCAAGCGTGCGCGCAGCGGCGTCAAACGGCGGTCAAGCGATGCGGGCGCAGGACGGTCCGGTCCTTCAACGCAAAAAAGGGCCGGCGTGGCCGACCCTTTGGATGCATTGCATTGTCGTGCGGCGGGGGAACCCGCCGCCCAGGCAGATCAGCCGTCGTAATCGCCGCCGAGCGACGAGGTGCGTGCAGGCGCCGAGGCGGTGATCCGCAGCGCTTCGGCCGACTGGCTGAGCGAGCCGATCTCGTCGGCCTCGTCCTCGTCATCGGGGAGGATCTTCTGGAGGCCGGTCACCAGCGATTCATGCAGGCCCGCCGGCGTAACGGTCTGCTCGGCAATCTCGCGCAGCGCGACGACCGGGTTCTTGTCGCGATCGCGGTCGATGGTCAGCTCGCTCCCACCCGAAATCTCGCGCGCGCGCTGTGCAGCGAGCAGCACCAGGTCGAAGCGGTTGGGAACCTTGTCGACGCAATCTTCAACGGTAACGCGTGCCATGGACGGGCCTTTTCGAGAATCGCGGAAAAAAGCGGGAGGGAAGCACGCCAGCTAGGCGCGGGGGGGCGGGAAGTCAAGGACAAGGGGGCGGGGCCCGGCGTCCGCTTCACCCTGGCGGAACAGACACTATCCCAGCTCGGCGGCGTCGCTCAGCCTTTCCTCGCCATGGTTTGGACCGGAAAGCACCCGCGCTGCGCCCATGGCGGCCAGCGCGCCCGCCAGTTGGGCCCCGACAAAGCCGGGCACATCACCGGGCGCGATCCCGGCGAAGGTATCGCTGAGGCAGCGGGCAATGGTGATCGCGGGGTTGGCGAAGCTGGTCGAGGAAGTGAACCAGTATCCCGCCGCGATGTAGAGCGCGACGCTCGCCGGCACCCATTCGCGGCGGCTCTGCAGGGTGACGAGGATCGTCAGCACCAGCCCGAAGGTGGCGACCGCCTCGCCCGCCCACTGGCCCGCGCCGGTGCGCACGGTGTCGCTGGCTTGCAGGATCGGCAGATCGAACATCAGGTGCGCGGTCCACACGCCGATGATGCCGCCGCCAAGCTGGGCCGCAGCATAGGCGAGCGCCAGCGCCGCGCCCACCTCGCGGCGCAGCGCGAACACCAGCGTCACCGCCGGATTGAAATGCGCGCCCGAGATCGGCCCCAGCATGGTGATGAGCACGAACAGGATCGCCGCTGTCGCGAGCGTGTTGCCGATGAGCGCGATGGCGACATTCCCGCCGGCAAGGCTCTCGGCCATGATCCCGGAGCCGACGACGGTCGCGAACAGGAAGAAGCTGCCGAGCGCCTCTGAAAAGAGCATGCGGATCACGCGGCGCCCTCCATCGCGCCGATTGCGGCAAGCCGCGCCTGCAAGTCGTCGCGCGCCATCGTCTCGAAAGGCAGGGCGAGGAAGGCCTCGGCGCGCATCGTCAGCCACTGCCATGTCTGCGCGAAGGCGGCGTCGACCGCAGCATCATCGCCGGCAACGGCAGCGGGATCGGGCAGCCCCCAATGGGCGCGCAGCGGCGTGCCGGGGAAGATCGGGCAGGCCTCGCCCGCCGCGCTCCCGCACACGGTGATGACCAGATCGATATCCGGCGCGTCGGGGCCGGTGAAGGTGTTCCAGCTCTTCGAGTGGAGGCCCGAGGCGTCGATGCCCTTGGCAGCAAGCAGCCGCAGCGCGCCCGGATGGACCGCACCCTTGGGCTGGCTTCCCGCGCTGAAGGCGGTCACCCGTCCGGCGCCGAGC
This sequence comes from Erythrobacter sp., assembly GCA_013822695.1. Lineage (GTDB taxonomy): Bacteria > Pseudomonadota > Alphaproteobacteria > Sphingomonadales > Sphingomonadaceae > Erythrobacter. Next base: position 10,949 of record PNKW01000051.1, read on the forward strand.
CGGTTCAGGATGACCTCGCCAAGGATCGAGCGGGCCGAGTTGCCCGTGCACAGCACCAGAATGTTCATGTGTCGCCCCCCGCGTTTCGGTTCAGCAGCAGCCGGTGGTGGCTGCCGGAGCAGTCGCAGCCTGCGGCACGCAGCACGCCCCCGTGGCGGCATCGGCATTGGCGAGCTGCTCGAGATCGGGGCTGCCGCCATAGGTGGTGCTGCCGCCGGTGGTCAGGAACGCCTCCCACACCACGCCATCGGGATCGGCGATCCAGCTCTTTTCCGACTTGGCATAGCAGCAGGTGGTCGCGCCCTCTTCCAGCACCGGACGGTCGGCGGCCTTGAGACGGGCATAGACCTCGGCAAGCTCGCTCTGGTCTTCGACCTGCAGGCCGACATGCTCGATCCCCTTGGTGGCACCCTCGCGCATCGAGATCGCGAAGTTGATGCGCGGATCTTCGAGCATCCACTTGGCGTAGTCCGCCTTGGTCACAGCGGGCTCGGCACCGAAGAGGTTGGTGTAGAAGGCGATCGAGGCATCAAGGTCGGTCACGCCGACATGGAGGTGAAAGCGCTTCACTGGACATTCTCCCTGGGTTTTGCAGTCGCGCAGGGCACACCCCCGCAGCAGTTTTCGGTAAGGTAGGCCATCAGCCCGTTCATCGCGGCATAATCGGCTGTGTAGAGGATTGAGCGGCTCTCGCGGCGCTGGGTGACGAGTCCTGCGTTGGCGAGCTGGGCGAGGTGGAAGCTCATCGAGGAGGGCGGGACATCGACCGCTTCGGCGATAGCGCCTGCCGCAACGCCTTGCGGCCCGGCCTCGACCAGCAGGCGGAATGCGGCGAGACGGTGCTCCTGCGCCAGCGCGGCGAGGGCGCGGATGACGCGATCAGGCTGCATGCTTTCGTTCCATGATTCGACAAATATCGAAATGAGCATCGCCGCTCGCGATGTCAAGCCGCGCGCTCGGCCCATCTGCTTGAACCGGGGCCGCCCTGCCATTATCACTGCTCCCCACGGGGCCGAGCAACCTCCCGTCCAGCCCGAGACAAGCCCAAGCGTTGCGTCGTCATTACCCTTGCCGTGCGGCGCTCTGCCCGGCCGGGCCATTTCCGAGGTAGGCATGGCCGAACGGGATGTATCGACTGCTGCATCGGGTGCGGATCGGACCGCCCCGGCGCCGACATTCTCCGAACTCCTCGCCGTCTTCACCCGCATCGGGTTCCTGAGCTTCGGCGGCCCCGCCGGGCAGATCGCGTTGATGCACCGCGAGCTGGTGGAGGAGCGCGGCTGGGTGGCGGAGGAGGACTTCCTCCACGCATTGAACTTCTGCCACCTGCTCCCCGGCCCCGAGGCGCAGCAGCTGGCGACGTGGATCGGCTGGCGCTTGCAGGGCGTCAGGGGCGGGCTGGCCGCGGGGCTGCTGTTCGTCATTCCGGGGGCTTGCATCATCCTCGCGTTGTCGGTGCTCTATGCGCTGGCGGCGAACCTCGGCTGGGTGGCGGCGCTGTTCACGGGGGTGAAGGCGGCGGTGCTGGCGATCGTGGTGCAGGCGCTATTGCGGATCGCGGGCCGCGCGCTCGATACGGGACTGAAAAAGTCGCTGGCGGCGGCGGCCTTTGCGGGGCTGTTCCTGCTCGGCCTGCCGTTTCCGCTGATCGTGCTCGGATCGGGGGTGATCGGCATGATCGTCGCGCGGGCGCGGCCTGACCTCTTGGCGCTCAAGCCCGCGAAGGGAGGCGGCACGCTGCCTGCGCGGCCGTGGCGCACGACCATCCTTGCGGTGCTGGTATGGGGCGCGATCTGGGCCGCGCCGATGGTGCTGATCGCCGCCACCTTGGGGCAAGGGCATGTGCTGTGGCAGATCGGCGCGTTCTTCTCGCAGCTCGCGATCGTGACCTTTGGCGGGGCCTATGCGGTGCTGGCCTATATGGCGCAGGAGGCGGTGCAGGGCTTCGGCTGGCTGCAACCCGGCGAGATGGCCGACGGGCTGGGCCTCGCCGAGACCACGCCGGGGCCGCTGATCCTCGTCACACAATTCGTCGGCTACCTCGCCGCCTTCCGCGCGCCCGAGCCGTTCTCGCCGCTGATCGCCGGGCTGCTCGGCGCGGGGCTGACGACCTGGGTGACCTTCGCGCCGTGCTTCCTGTGGATCTTCGCGCTTGCGCCTTGGATCGAGCGGCTCGGGCAGGCCGTGTGGCTCAAGGGCGGGCTGGCGGCAGTGACCGCAGCGGTGGTGGGCGTGATCGCCAACCTCACCGTGTGGTTCGCGCTGCATGTGCTGTTCGCCCGGGTGGGCGAGGTGGAGGCGGGGCCGCTCACCCTGTCATGGCCCGAGCTTGCCAGCTTCGACTGGCGCGCAGGCACACTGGCGCTGCTAGCTTTCGCGCTGGCTTTCGGGGCGAAGTGGGGCGTGCTGCGGCTGCTGGCGGCATGCGCTGCGGGCGGCCTAGTGCTGAGCCTTGTCGGTTAGAGCCACGCGCCCCGCTGTCAGACCGTGTCCCCGTCGAACGGCGGCACCGGCGCAATCGGGTCGGACAGGCGAATGGTGTCGAGGATCTGCGCGGTGCGGTCACGCACGTCGAGCATCAGCGCGCGGGTGCGGCATTCGCCTTCCTCGAGACAGTTCTTGCATTTCTCGTGGGCGTAGCGGCTCGCGCAGGGCACCAGCGCGAGGCTGCCGCGCATGTGGCGGATGAGGTCGCCATAGGTAATGTCGAGCGGCGGGATCGCCAGCCAGTAGCCCCCGTCGCGCCCGCGCAGCGATTCGACGAGGCCCGAACGCGCCAGCTCGGACAGGATCACGGTCAGGAACTTGGCCGGGATCTTCTGCGTCTCGGCGATGGCGGCAAGCTGCACCGGCCCCTCGCCATAGTGATCGGCCAGGTGCTGCATCGCGCGGATCGCGTAGCGGGTCTTCTGCGACAGCATGGAGGACTGCCTATCTGTCGGGTAAGGATCGAGGTCAAGGCCGGCAGGCCGCTGCTGCACGCCCGCACGCCTGCCCCTGTTCATCGCGCGAGGCTGTCATCCTGCCGCATTGCCGGATTAGAAGGGCGCCCATGGTCACTGCCACCTCCCCATCGCGCCCCGATCCGTCCGGCCCTGCAACCGGTTCTGCGCCTGAATACGCCGACCTCGAGCCCTTCCGCGTGACCGCGGCGGAGCACGACTTCACTTTCTATCCCCACGGGCAGGACCGGCTGAAAGCGCTCGTCGCACTGATCGAGAGCGCGCGCGCGAGCCTCGAGGTGTTCTACTACCTGTTCGACAGCGACACCTCGGGCACCATGGTGCGCGACGCGCTGGTCGCGGCGGCGCGGCGCGGTGTCAGGGTCGCGCTGATCGTGGACGATTTCGGCAATGACGCGGGCGCCGAGTTTTTCGAGCCGCTGGTCGAGGCGGGGGGCAGTTTCGCGGTGTTCTCGCCGAAGTGGGGCAAACGCTATCTCGTGCGCAACCACCAGAAGTTCACCATCGCCGACGGGGCGCGCGTGATGACCGGCGGGGCGAACGTCTCCGACCACTATTTCGCCACTCCCGCCGATAACGGCTGGTGCGACCTGTCGGTCGAGATTGAAGGCCCGGTGGTGGCGCAGTTCACCCGCTGGTTCGCCCTGCTGGCAAGCTGGGTCGCCAATGCCGAGGCGGGGCGCACCGGCCAGCTGCGCCGCCTTCGCGACATCGTCAGGGAATGGGACGGCGGACCCAATGAGAACGGGGGCCCGGTGCGCCTGCTGGTCGGCGGGCCGCTGGTGCGCAAGGGGCACTGGGCCTGGGTGTTCCGGCAGGATCTGGTCACCGCCAAGCGGCTCGATACGGTCTCGGCCTATTTCTCCCCGCCGCGCAGCTTCCGCCGCCTGTTCGCCCGCATCGGCCGCCGCGGGAGCGCGCGGATGCTCATGCCCGGCAAGTCCGACATCGGAGCCGCGATCGACATGGCGCGGCTGCTCTACGCCAAGCTGCTGCGCGCGCGGGTGAAAATCTTCGAGTTCGGGGTCTGCAAGCTCCACATGAAGCTGATGGTGGTCGACGATATCGCCTATGTTGGCAGCGCCAATCTCGACAAGCGGAGCTTCCGCATCAATGTCGAACTGATGGTGCGGATCGAGGATCCCGCGGTCGCCGCCGCAATGCGCAAGCTGATCGACCACATGGCCGAAGGGAGCGAGCCCATCACCCCGGCATGGTACGCCCGGCACAGCACCTTCCTCAACCGGCTGCGCTGGCGGATCGCCTATTGGCTGAGCCTTGCCGACTATCGCATCAGCAAGGCGGGCACTGTCTGACGCGTTAGACGGATCGTTAACGCGGCTTTTACGGATCGTCCCTTAGGCATGCACCATGCGGGGAATGCTCGACAATTTGCGCCAGCGGATCATGCCGCCGATCCCGGAAGCGATCCGCGACCAGTTCACCCTGCTGCGCGCGCGGCGGGTCGAGACTCAGACCAACGTGATGTATCTCATGCTGCTCGCCACCACGCCGACCGCGGCCTGGGCGGGGGCGGCCAACCTGCACTGGGCGATCAAGTACGGCATGCCCGCGCTGCTTGCGGTGCTGTGCGTGCTCGGCCTGATCGAGAACGCGATCAGCCGTAGCCGCCACCTCAGCCTGCGCCGCGCAGGGCTGATCGTGAAGAAGACCGCGAGCGTTTCGGGCTGGGTGGGCGTGATGTGCAGCAGCTGGGCGGTGCTCAACTGGTTCGCCTCGCCCCCCGAGGCCCATGCCGCCTTCGCCATGATCATCGCCATGGGCGCGCTGGCGACCGCCTATTGCCTCTCGGCGATCCGCTTTGCCGCGATCCTCAACCTCGTCATCGGGGTGGTGCCGATTTCGCTGCTGATGCTGTCCTCGGGCCGCCCGGCGGAGATCGCTGCGGCGACCAGCCTCGTGCTGGCGACGCTGATCCTCGTGCGCTTCATCCTGCAAGGCCATGCGATGCTGGTCGACCTGCTGCAGCTCCAGCACCAGACCCGCGACCTTGCCCACACCGACCCGCTCACCGGCCTTGCCAACCGCCGCGCGCTTGACGCGCGGATCGCGGAGCTGCTCGCCAAGGGCGAAGGCGCGCCGCCGTTCAAGCTGGTGCTGCTCGATCTCGACGGGTTCAAGCCGGTCAACGACCGCTACGGTCATGCCGTCGGCGACCGCCTGCTGTGCGGCGTGGCCGAGCGCCTATGCGAAGTGGTCGGCGATGACGGCCTCGTGGTGCGCCAGGGCGGCGACGAATTCGCGGTGCTGATCCCGCCGCAATCGCGCCTCCATGACGCTCCGATTGCCGAGCACCTGCTGATCGCGCTGGTGCGCCCGCACATGATCGAGGGCGTGGCGGTGAGCGTCGGCGCCAGCGCGGGCGTGGCCCAATGGCCCGCCGACGGCACCGATGCCGACGCCCTGTTCGACTTCGCCGACCGCGCGCTCTATCAGGCCAAGGCCGAAACGCGCGGCGTCAGGGTGACGGCCGAGGCCCCCGCAGAGCAGGCCGCCCGCAGCGCCTGAGGTCGCAAAGCGGACAAAGGTTACACCCTGTCAACTTCGTTGCTCTGTCATTTCATCAGTAATTTCAGTGAGTAATGTCCGGTTTCGTCAAGCGGACGGACAGGGAGTCGGGGCGTTGTTTCACGCCTCGATTTTCCAACGGCCTCGCGGGCCGGGCAGAACGATGGGAAAGAGCCGGCGCGTATCGTAGCGGGTCGCGGGCGTGTAGGAAATGGTGGCAATCGCTGGTTGATCGCCAAACGCAGCTATTCGGGGAGCCCCCCCAATATCTTTCACCCCGCATGCGATACCAATGGTATCCCAATCGAACGCTTACGTCTTCCACACTGGCAGCGCGAGGTTCTGCCGGAACCTGCGGCTGCCGCCGATCACCGCCCCTGATCGCAGGGTGATATCAAAGTCGCCGCTCTGCCGCGTTTCTGTGGAGGCGATTGCTGCGCGCCTCACCAGATGCGAGCGATGGACGCGGACAAAGCCATGAGGGGCTAACTCGGCTTCCATGTCAGCCATCGTTCGCCTAGCCAGCTGGCTTCCGAAGCTCCCATGTATTTCAACGTAGTTCCCGGCCGAACTCACCCAATCGACCTCATCAGGCCGCAGCAAGACAACCCGGTTGCCATCGCGCACTTCGATCAGGGCCGTATCCTCAGCTGGCGGCTGCGAGGGCTGTGCAGGCCGTGTCACCAATTGCCGTACCAGCAAGAACACCCCAAGGATCGCGACATAGGTGATCACGTCCTTGCGCCATTCGAACAGCAGACGATCGGACCACGGCCCGATTGGTGCGTAATCAATCCCAGCCGCCGCAAAGGCACCGCTGCGCATTGCCAACATCAGGATCGAGTGGGCCAATGAGACTGCGATACAGCCAAGCACATGGCCAATTGTCGTCTGCCAGAGCGGAAGCGCCGCGAGCCGCACTGCCAGCACCAGCACCGCCGGCAACAGCGCCAACCAGGCCGCAAAACTGGTGCCTTCCAGCACCCAGGCCTGCCAGGCAGCAATCGGCTGACCGAGCGCACGGCGATCATCGATCAGGCTTGCCGCATTCACCGCCATGTAGAGCAGACCGAAGACGGAATAGGCCATCACGGTGATGGCGCGCGGATCACGCAGGCGGCTTGCTTCAGTTGATCCGCCGTTCGTCCCTTGATCGCCGCCGCTCGTCACAACCCGCCCCGCATTTCGTCCCGCCCGTTCCGCCGCCGGTCACATACGCCGCGACAGCGTGGGCAGGCGCAGAAGATGTGGCCTCCAGCTTAGATGCGATGGAGATGTGACATGCAAGCCAACACCGTGCTTACCGGCCGACAATTTGGCCTTGACTGGCTGAGGATCGGGGCGTTTGCGCTCCTGATCCTATACCACACCGGCATGTTCTTTGTGCCGTGGGGGTGGCACGTGAAGACGTCCACACCGGTTGAGTGGGCGGTGTGGCCGATGATGGCGGTCAACCCTTGGCGGCTGTTGCTGCTGTTCGTGATTTCCGGCGTGGTGTCGCGCGCACTGCTGACAAAGCTTGCCACGCCGAGTGGCTTCGCGTGGAGCCGTTCAGCGCGGCTTGCGGTGCCGCTGCTGGCGGGAATGGTGCTGTTTGTCGCTCCGCAGCCGTGGTTCGAACTGCGCCAGCGCGGTGAATATGGCGCTGGGTTCGTCCATTTCTGGCTCTACGACTATTTTGAATTCGGCGGCAGCCGCGGCTCTCCGCTGCCAACATGGAATCACCTTTGGTTCGTGGCCTATCTTTGGGCCTATTCGCTGGTGCTGGCGGCATTGGCAGCACTGCCTGCTGCATGGCGGGGGCTACTTCAGCAGGGTTTCGATGCGGTCTTCTCGGGCTGGCGGCTGGTTTTGCTGCCGATCGGGTGGCTGGCTCTGACCCGGATGCTGCTGTACCCCGCCTTTGGCGAAACCCATGCGCTGATTGATGATCCCTTTGCCCATGCGATCTACGGCTTTGCTTTCTTCTTCGGCGTCGCATTGGCACGCTCCGCACCTGCTTGGGATGGCATTCTCTCGCATTGGCGCGGACTACTCGTCCTTGCTCCGGTCGCTTGCACGGTGATGTTTGCGGTTTATGGCTTGAGCGAAGGGACTCCAGCATGGGAAGCCCTTCGTGTATTTGTTCGCGCTGTTCTGGCGTGGAGCGCGATCCTTGGTCTGCTTGGCTTTGCGCAAACCCGGCTGCACTATGATGGCCCGGTGCGGCGCTATCTGACCGAGGCGATCTTCCCCTACTACATCGCGCACCAGACCATTATCATCGCGTCCGGTTTCTGGATAAATCAAGCTGGAGCGCAGTCGGAACTGGCATTTGGCGTGATCCTGCTTACGACAATGTTGGGATGCGGGCTTACCTACGAGATCGCCCGGCGAGTGAACTGGATGCGGCCACTGCTGGGACTTAAGCCGCTGCCCCGCGCGCCGGTGCCTGCAAGCTGGATTATGAAAGTCCGCCGCACAATGGTCTGATCGATCTTGCGGAATAGGGCATGGTATCGCTCAAGCAATCTCGAGCAAGTGATTCAGGCTGCGGACGAAGCTGTTGGAAACCGGAAATTCTCCTCCTCACCCAATCCCGGTCATTCGCGGCCCGAGCGTAGCATTCCGAAACCCGCCACCCCCTATTCGTACCCGTAGTCCGAATAGTCCTTGAAATTCGGCGAGGTGAACTTGGTGATGTCGCTCTGGAAGTGCAGGGGCACGTTGCCGGTCGAGCCGTGGCGCTGCTTCGCCACGATCAGCGTCGCGCGGCCCACCAGGCCCTCGAACTTCTCTTCCCACTGGCGGTATTTCTCCTGCACGTCGGGGGTGGAGGCGGCGTCGGGCGTGTCGGGTTTGACCAGCAGGTGGTAGTAATCGCTGCGGAAGATGAACCACACCATGTCGGCGTCCTGCTCGATCGAGCCGGATTCGCGCAGGTCGGAGAGCATCGGGCGCTTGTCCTCGCGGCTTTCGACCGCGCGGCTGAGCTGGGAGAGCGCGATCACCGGGACCTGCAATTCCTTCGCCAGTGTCTTGAGGCCGCGGCTGATCTCGGAGATTTCGTTGACGCGGTTGTCGTTGGCTCTCCCCGAGCCTTGCAGCAGTTGCAGGTAGTCGACGATGATGAGGCCAATGTCGTGCCGCCGCTTCATCCGCCGCGCGCGGGTGCGCAAGCTCCCGATGGTGAGCGCGGGCGTATCGTCGATATAGAGCGGCAGTTCGGCGAGGCGCTGGCTGGCATAGGACAGCTTCTGGAAGTCCTCACGGGTCAGCTTGCCGCTGCGCAGCGCCTCGGAGGAGATCTCCGCCTGTTCGGCGAGGATACGCGTCGCCAGCTGGTCGCTGCTCATTTCGAGGCTGAAGAAGGCGACCGGCGCGCCGTAGTTGAACTCGCCTCCGTTGCGCTGCCATTCCAGATGCGCCTCGGCGCAGTTGAAGGCGATGTTGGTGGCGAGCGAGGTCTTGCCCATGCCGGGGCGCCCGGCGAGGATCACGAGGTCGGAATTGTGGAGGCCCGAGGTCTTCTGGTCGATGGTCGCAAGGCCGGTGGTCTTGCCCGACAGGCCCCCGCCCGAGTTCATCGCGGCTTCGGCCATCTTGATCGCGGCCATGGCTGCTTCGCGGAAGGTCGCTGCCTCGCGCCCCGTCGCCGCGCCCTCGGCGACCTTGAACAGGTCCGCTTCGGCCTGCGCGATGCGGTCCAGCGGCGAGGTGTCTTCCGAGGTGTCGAGCGCGCCCTCCACAAGGCCCCGCCCGACGCTCACCAGCTCGCGCAGCAGGGCAAGGTCATAGATCTGCTGGGCGAGCTCGCGCGGGACCAGCAGGCCGGCGCCGCTGGCGGTGAGCTGTGCAAGATAGGACGTGCCGCCCAATTCGCGCAGCGCCTCGTCCGCCTCGAAAAACGGGCGCAGCGTGACCGGCGAAGCGGTGGCATTGCGCTCGAGCAGCGCGAGCACGCGTTCGAAGATGCGGGCGTGGAGCGGCTCGAAAAAGTGGTCGGGGCGGATCGGGACCGGCAGTTCCTCGATCACCCGGTTGTCGATCAGCACCGCGCCAAGGAAGGCCGCTTCCGCATCGAGATTGGCGGGGAGCTTCTTCACCGGCAGGTCGCCGGAGGGATCTTGGGGTTTGATCGGGGTGACTTTTTCGGGTTCGGCCATCCGGCCCTGATGCGCACCGCCCGCCGCTTCGTGCAAGGGTGAAAGGCGCCAATATTTATTTCGCACGCTGTGGATAGTGGGGAGAGTGCGTCGAAGTGCTTGAAGTGCGTGCCCTCCATCTGCGAAGGCGGGGGAACCATGGCCGACACGCCGCCCGATTCCCTGCCTGTCTCGCCCGCGCCCGGTGCTGCGGGGGCGCAGCGCATTGCGCAAGTGACGCTCGACGAGGCGACGATCCTGTGGCGCAATGCCGATGTCGAGCAGGAGCGGCGGGTCGCGATCTATGACCTGATCGAGGAGAACAGCTTCAAGCCGCTGCGCTCGGCCGAACGCGGGGCGAGCGGGCCCTATCACCTGCATCTGTCGGTCACTGACGGGCGGCTGGCGATGGACATCAAGGACACCGGCGACCAGCTGATGGAAACCCTGATGATCGGCATGGCCCGCTTCCGCCGCCCGATCCGCGAATACTTTGCGATCTGCGACAGCTACTATCAGGCGATCCGCAAGGCGACCCCGGCCGAGATCGAGACGATCGACATGGCGCGGCGCGGCATTCACAACAACGCCGCCGAACTGCTGCTCGAGCGGCTCGAGGGCAAGGTCGAGACCGACTTTGCCACCGCCCGCCGCCTGTTCACGCTGATCTGCGTGCTGCACATCAAGGGCTGAGGGGCGGCATGGCAAAAACCGGGGCCAAGGGCTCCAAGCGCCGCGCGGGCCGCGCTCCGCGGCGCTGGTTGCTGCGATTGGCGGCGCTGCTGGTGCTGTTCGGCCTCGCCTTTGCCGCGTGGCTGTGGTGGGACATGCGCAGCTGGCGGCCCGATCCCGACCTTTACCCCGAACAGGGCGCGCTGATCCCTGCCGGCACAGCGCCGGTGCGGTTCGAGACGCTGAAGGCGATCGGCGCGAGTTTCGTCTACCTCCCCCTCGCCAGCGGGCCGGCGGCGGATGGGCCGGGCGGGTTCGCCGACCGCTTCACCGCAGCGCGCAAAGCCGGGCTCAAGGTCGGCGTCGTCCTGCCCTTCGACCCCTGCCTCGGCGCCGACGCGCAGAGCGGGGTCTTCGCGCAGATGGTGCCACGCGATGCCGGCCTGCTTCCCCCCGCCATCGCGCTCGATGGCCTTGCCGACGCCTGCGATCCCAAGGTCAGCGACGCCGCGGTCGAGAGCGAGCTGATGACGCTCATCAACCAGATCGAGCTTCACACCGGCCGGCCCGTGATCCTCAAGCTTGCCCCCGCCTTCGAGGCCCGCCACAAGACCGCCACCGCGCTCGCCCGCGACCTGTGGCTCGCCCGCGACCGGGCGCGGCCGGACTATGCGGGGCGGCCGTGGCTGCTATGGAGCGCCAACAGCGCGCGGGTGACCGAGGCGAGTGCGGATCCGGTCGAATGGGTGGTGGTGCAGAAGTGAGCCTTTCGCAAGACGAGGAACAGACCCTGATCGACGCGGCCTTCGCGGCGGCGCGCGGGGCCTATGCGCCCTATTCCGACTACCCCGTTGGCGCGGCGTTGCTGTTCGATGACGGCGCGGTGATCACCGGCTGCAATGTCGAGAACGCCAGCTACGGCCTGTCGCTCTGCGCCGAAACCGTCGCGGTCGCCAAGGCGCTTGGCGAGGGGCGGCGCGGCGGCCTCACGGCGGTCGCGGTCGTGGGCCTCAAGGCCGACCGCGAGCCGATCACCCCCTGCGGTCGCTGCCGCCAGGTGCTCAACGAAGTCGCCGCACTGGGCAGCACCAACCCGCTGGTGCTGTGCGTCAGCAAGGATGACGTGCGCCGCGTGAGCCTCTCCGCGCTGCTGCCCCACGCCTTCGGGCCGGGGCATCTGGGCTAGGCGTCGCGGCTCAGGCTTCCTTGGCCTCCAGCCACTCCACCAGCGCCGCCAGACATTCGCGGCCCAAGAGCTTGCAGCGTTCCGGCGACCAGCCCTGTTCGGGTTCGGGGAAATCGGCCAAGTCCTTGTAGGGCATCTCCAGCGTCATCGACACCGCGCCGAAGCGTTCGGCGAGCTGGTTGGTGCTCATGGTGAGGTTGGCGCGGCCGGGCGAAGCCTTGGGGTAGCCGAGCTTCGTCTGGAAATCGGGCGTGCGGCGGTCGAGGATGCGCTGGTAGCGATAGAAGCCCTCCCCCTGCTCCTCCTTCCACGAGGGAATGCCCTCGAACCCGGCGAGGAACACTGCTGGGATCGCTTCGTCGGCGTGGACGTCCATCGCGAAGTCGACGCCGGTCTGGTCCATCCGGTTACGGATCGCCAGCACTTCTGGCGAGCGTTCGGGGGTGGGATCGGCCCATTCGCGGTTGAGGTTGGTGCCAACCGCATTGGTGCGAAGATGCCCGCGCCGCGAACCATCGGGGTTGCAATTGGGCACGATGTGCAGGCGGCACTTCTTGCGCAGCGCGCGCGCCACCGGATCGGCGGGATCGGTGAGGCACTCCAGCGCGCCCTCCATCCACCATTCGGCCTGGGTCTCGCCCGGGTGCTGGCGGGCATAGAGCCACACCTGCGTATCGCCTTCGCCCATTTCGAGGCAATCGATCGGCTGGCCATCGAGCGTGGTTCCGAGCCGGACGTAATCGACGCCCTCGGTCGAGGCGGCTTCCGCGATCAGATCGTGGTGCCGCTCCATGGAAAAAGGCGCGAAATAGGCGCACCAGAATACGCCGCCTGCGGGCAGGTAGCGGACGGTGAGCGTGCCGCCGTCCTCGTCCTTGTCGTAGGTGGACGCCGCGCGCGCCCAGTAGTCGCGATCTTCGCTGACGCAGGCGTCGTAACCGGGCCAGCCGCCCGGATAAGCGCTGGCGTTCAGGCCTGTGAGCTTGAGCACCACTTCCTCGCCCGCGGGCGCGGCGACGCGGAAGTGGAACCACTGGAAGAACTCGGATTCATTGTCGCGCCGGATCGCGAGGCGGGCGGTGTTTCCGGCAATCCCCAGCACGTCGATATTGCCGCTGTCGAACCCGGCATCGATAAACAGAGTGGTCATTTGGTTCCTTGAAGCTTCTTGACGCTGATCGTCACGGTCTCGCCATTGCCACCGGGGAAGTCCTTGAACAACCCGGCCGCGAGCGTGCGTGCGCTGGTGCCGACCACCGCATAAGGCGACTTGATGCCTGTCGCCAACTGCGCGCGGCCTTCCCACAGCGTCTCGCCCCCGGTCTGGGTGATCCGCAGTTCGAGCGAGGTGTTGGCCGCGGGGCCTTCGCGCCCGCCTCCGAGGTTGATCCCGACCCCGAGCCCCAGTCCGGTGCCGAAACTGCCGCCCCCGCCGCCGACGCTCCCGCCGACGCCGACGCTCACCGGGCCTTGCCGCTGGACGGGCGCGGCGACGATCGGCGTGCGGCTGGTGCGGATTGCGGCGGTCTGGTCGGCGGTGGCGCCTTCAGGGACGACCGTGTAGCCCGCCTTGGTCAGCTCGGCCCGCACCGCTTCGGCAAAGGCATTGCGCGCAGAGACATTGCTCATTTCCTCCGCAAAGGTGATGGCGATGGTGCCGCGCCCGAGCTCGCCTGCCGAAGGCGCGACGAAGCGGGTGACCTCTACCGGACCGGTATAGGGAGTTGTCGCGCAGGCCGACAGCGCGAGGGTGGCGGCGGCGAGCGGGGCAAGCAGGCGGAAGGACAACATGACGCAAGTTCCTTTCAGGGCCTGTCGCTTATAGGCTGGACATATGAACGTGCACAGTCCGCGATGTGTCTTCAGCAGGTTGAGATTTCTCTAAGCGATTTTGTGCTAGGGGGCCGCCATGATGACCCAAGGCAAACCATCTGTGCTCGTGACCGGCGGGGCCGGCTATATCGGCAG
>PNKW01000052.1 GCA_013822695.1 Erythrobacter sp.
CGAGCGCCGCCTGAGCCACCGCGACCGCGTGTGGCGCGGGGATGACGGCCGCTACTATTGCCGCCGCGACAATGGCACCACCGGCCTCGTGGTCGGCGCCATCGGCGGGGCCCTGCTGGGCCGCACCGTCGACCGCTACGGCGACCGCTCGGTCGGCACCCTGCTCGGCGCGATCGGCGGCGGTCTGCTCGGCCGCGAGATCGACCGCGGCGAAGCGCGCTGCCGCTAAGACCAAGTGATGGTGCGCGGGCGTCCACCTTGCCGGACGCCCGCTCCGCCGCCGCCCCCTTCCCCTGCTGGCGGGGCAATGCCAGCCACTCTCTGAAAGCAGGCAAACCGAAAGGAGAACTGCCATGAAGAAATTTGCTCTCATCCTTGCTGCCGGGGCCATGACCCTGCCGATGGCGACCCCTGCGATGGCCGACCCGCCGCCCCACGCCAAGGCATGGGGCAAACGCGGCAAGGACCGCATCTATGATGATCGCGGTCGTTATTATGAACCGCGCCGCCTCAGCCGCAGCGACCGGATCTGGCGCGATGGTGACCGCTACTATTGCCGCCGCGACAACGGGACCACGGGTCTCGTGATCGGTGCCGGGGTCGGCGCGCTACTCGGGCGCACCATCGACACCCGCGGCGACCGTTCGGTCGGCACCCTGCTCGGCGCGATCGGCGGCGGCCTCATCGGCCGCGAGATCGACCGCGGGGAGCTGCGCTGCCACTAAGCGTCCTATTTTTCTCGCAGCTCTCTCCCCGATTGAAGCGCGCGCGCCCGCCTGTTAGCGCTGCTGTCATGCCCCTCTCCCCCGACAGCAGCGCACCTTCCCCTCGCCCCGCCGTCCTCGTGACCGGCGGGGCGACCCGTATCGGCGCGGCGATCACGCGCCGCTTTGCCGCAGCGGGGTGGCACACGGTGATCCACTACAGGAGCTCCGCCACCGCCGCCGAGGCGCTCGCGGCCACGCTCCCCAGCGCCGAGACGATCGGCTTCGACCTTGCCGATGATGACGCCGCGCTGGCCGCCGTCACCGGGCTTGCCGCGCGGCGGCCGGGCTGGCGCTGCCTCGTCAATTCGGCCTCGGTGTTCGACTATGATTCTGTAACCGCGCTCGACCCGGCCACGAACCGCGCGGCGATGCAGATCAATGCGCTCGCCCCGGCCCGCCTCGCGCAAGGCTTCTTCGCGCTCACCGCTGGGCAGTCGGGCGTGCGCAGCGTGATCAACCTCACAGACATGAAAATTGAAAATACCAACCCCGATTTTTTCAGTTATACCATGTCCAAACACGCGCTGGCAGCCACCATCGGCATGCTGGCCAAGGGGAATTTTGAAGGGGACGTAAGGGCCTATGGCCTTGCGCCCGGTGCCGTGCTGGCGAGTCACGACCAGCGCGAGGAGGAGACCGAGATTTCACACCGGATGAACCTCCTGGCCCGCAAGACCGGGCCTGACGAGATCGCCGATGCAGTGCTGTTCCTCGCCGGCGGCGCGCTCGCCAGCGGGCAGAGCCTGTTCATCGACAGCGGCCAGCACCTGATGGACCAGCCGCGCGACGTTATCTGGCTTGCCCGCGAGCAGGCCCAGGGGGAAATGCAATGACCAAGCACGCGCTTTCGACACGGCTGTGGCACTGGGTGAACGCCATCGCGATCATCGTGCTGTTCATGACCGGGCTCAACATCTCCAACGCCCACCGGCATCTCTACTGGGGCCACTACGGCTTCGATGCCAGCGAGGCGTGGCTCCACGTGATCCGCTTCCCCGGTTGGGCGACGATCCCCGGGCATTACAACCTCGCCGTGGCGCGCGACTGGCATATCACCATGGCCTGGCCCTTCGGCATCGGCGTGCTGTTCATCTGGGTGGCGATGCTCCTCAACGGCCACTTCCGCCGCGACCTGATGACCGCGCCCAAGGACTGGACGCCGGGTGCGGTGATCGCCTCGATCAAGGCGCATTCTGGCGCCAATGCGGGCGCGCATCACGGCTACAATTCGGTGCAGAAGATCCTCTACGGCGGCGTTTTCGGCGTGCTGTTGCCGCTGATGCTGCTCACCGGGCTGGCGATCAGCCCGGGGGTGGCGGGCTTCGCGCCGTGGCTGGTCGACGTGTTCGGCGGCCGCCAGAGCGCGCGCTCGCTGCACTTCATCGCCGCCTGGGGCATCTTTGGTTTCTTCGTGATCCACATCGTGCTGGCATTGCTCGATTGGCGGCTGATCCTCGAGATGTTCACCGGCGGCAAGCGCGATGCCGCAGCACCCCCAGCTCCCCCCCAGCCCGAATCCCTCCCCGATGCCGATGAAGGAGCCCCCGCCCATGGTTGACCTGCCGCGCCGCTCGCTGCTTGCCGGGATGGCCGCCCTTGGCGCCTCGGCCTGCGCCAAGATCAACGACAGCGAGGCTGCTGGCAGCCTGTTCGAGGCCGCCGAGGACGGCCACCGCGTGCTCCACCGCGCGCTCGCGGGCAAGCAGGGCCTCGCCAAGGAATTCACGCGCGACCAGCGCTCGCCCACCTTCCGCGGCAATGGCTCGGTTACGGTCGCCGATCCCTTCTATCAGGACCAGCTCGCCAAGGGCTTTCCCGACTGGCGGCTCGAGGTGAAGGGGCTGGTGGAAACCCCGCTCGCCCTGTCGCTTACCGAGATCAAGTCGCTCCCCCAGCGCACCCAGATCACCCGCCACGACTGTGTCGAAGGCTGGAGCGCGATCGGCGAATGGCAGGGGGTGCAGCTTGGCCACCTGCTCGATATGGCGAAGGTCAAGAAGGAGGCGAAGTTCATCGTCTTCCGCTGCGCCGATCTCTATGCTGGCAGGCCCTATTACGAGAGCATCGATATGGTCGATGCCTATCACCCGCAGACGATCATCGCCCACGCGCTGAACGGCGAGGCGCTGCCCGAAAAGAACGGCGCGCCCTATCGCATGCGGATCGAGCGGCAATTGGGCTACAAGCAGGCCAAATACCTCCAGGCGATCGAAGCGGTCACCAGCTTCGACCAGATCGGTGGGGGCGGCGGCGGCCTCTGGGAGGATATCGCCGGTTACCAGTGGTATGCCGGGGTCTAGTCTTCCGGAAACATCCGCAGCATTGCCGCCCGGTCGGCCGCGATGATCTCCTCCAGCACTGCCAGGTCGATATCCGCCAGCTTGTTGACATAAAGGCAGCTCTTGCCGGTGCTGTACTTGCCCAGCCGCACGAGCTTTTCGTCGCGGCCCGAGCCGGTGACAGGATCGCAATAGCCCCCCATGAAGTAGAGCGAATGCTTGGCCTTCCGCGGCGAAAAGCCGGTCCGCATCCAGTGCACCGCGCGCCCGCTGTCATAGGTGGTGCGATATTCGCCATAGCCGATGATCGTCGGCCCCCACATCTTCGGCGCTTCGCCCGTCACCTTGCGGAACAGCGCATCGAGCACGCGGGCATCCTCGCGCTTGGCAGGCGGTTCGACGCCTTCGATGAACGCTTCGACCGCAACATCGGTGATCATCGTCTTCGCTTCGGCCATGCCCCCTGCTCCTCCCCCGCCACATAGATGATATTGCGAAAGCCGCTCTTCCGGCTAAGCCTACCCTCACAAGCATCCTAGAAAGGAGCCTCATGAGCAAGCCTCTCCTCGACCGTTTCCTGTCCCGTGCCGTCAAGCAGGGCCGCCTCGGCATTGTCTTTGCCGATGGCAGCGCAAGCACCTTCGGCACGCCCGCCGAAGGCTTTCCCGAGATCGTGCTGCGCTTCACCGATGCCCGTGTGCCGCGCGACATCCTGCTCGATCCGCGATTGGGCGCGGCGGAGGCCTTCATCGAGGGGCGGCTGCTGATCGAGGAGGGCGACGTGATGGGCCTCGTCAGCCTGCTGCGTTCGAACAACCCATGGGACAAGGGCGGCGACATCGACCCGCCGAGCACGCTCAAGCGGCTGATCAACAAGGCGAGCTTTGCCGCCGAGCAGATCAACAACCGCGTGGGTTCGAAGAAGAACGTCGCGCATCACTACGATATCGGCAATGATCTCTACGCGCTGATGCTCGACCATGAGCATTGGCATTATTCCTGCGCCTACTGGGGCGAAGGGGTGACGACGCTGGGGCAAGCGCAGGAAGCCAAGCTCAGGCACATCGCGAAGAAGCTGCACCTTGCGCCCGGGCAGGACGTGCTCGACATCGGCTGCGGGTGGGGCGGCATGGCGATCCATCTGGCGCGCGAACACAATGTCCACGTCACTGGCATCACCCTGTCCGAGGAACAGGCCGCGCTCGCCCGCGAAAAGGTGCGCGAGGCTGGGGTGGCCGACAAGGTGACGATCCTGCTCGAGGATTATCGCGACACCGCCGCCAGCGGGCGGCGTTTCGACCGAATCGTCTCGGTCGGCATGTTCGAACATGTCGGCCGCGCGCAGTTCGAGACCTTTTTCGAGGCCTGCGCGAAGATTCTGGCAGATGATGGCGTGATGCTGCTCCACACCATCGGCCGCTTCGGCGGGCCGGGCACCACCGACGCCTTCACCCGCAAATATGTCTTCCCCGGCGGCTATATCCCTGCCCTGTCCGAGACGGTGGCAGCGAGCGAGAAGTTCCGCCTGATCGCCAGCGATGTCGAGACGCTGCGGCTCCACTACGCGCACACGATCCGCGCCTGGTATGCCAACTGCATGGAGCACAAGGACAAGATCATCGCGCTCTATGACGAGAAGTTCTTCCGGATGTGGACCTTCTACCTCGCAGGCGCCGCGACGGTGTTCGAGCACGGGAGCATGGGCAATTACCAGATCCAGTACATCCGCAGCCGGCACGCCTTGCCGATCACGCGGAACTATCTGCTCAAGGCCTAGCCCATCTCGTGTGCGCCGGGGCGCTGGCGTGGGCGGTAGACGGGGCCGAAGCCCATCATCGCCGCGCCCGCCAGCGGGAGCGCGATCACCCACCAGCGGATGCCGGAGAGCGAATCCGGGCTGGTGATGGTGAGCCCCGCTGTCGCGCCGAGGCCTGCGCAGATCGCCACCACGCCCAGCACTGCGCGCAGGCGCGGCACGGTGCGCCCGCCGCGCACGGGGCCGAAGCTCCTCTCGTGGCGGGCGAAGATGCCGATCAGCGGCAGCAACGCGATGATGTAGACCGCGATCCAGATCGGCCGCGTCACCCACCACTCGCCCGTCCCCGGCACCGGGCCGAGGCCCCAGCCCCCCAGCAGCAGCCAGTCCACCGTCATCACCAGCACGAAGGCGGTGAGGTGCCACAGGTAGACCGTCATGATCATCCCGTTCATCAGCACGGTCGCGGTCCAGACAGTAACGTTCTCGAGCATCCGCCGCCCCGCGCGCTCCAAGGCCAGCACCAGCCCCACCTGCACGCCGCCCAGCGCAAACAGCGCCAGCGTCGGCGGGAGCGAGTTGGAGAAACCTCCGGGCGCGGAGACCATCGAGACCGGGTAGAAGCCGAAGACCGTGATCCGCACGAGGATCGCCAGCGACACCGCGAAGAAGCCCCAGGCGAACAGGCGATTGTCGAACTTGCCCGCGCGCCAGGCGAAGCCCAATTGGTGGATCGCGAGGAACACCCAGAGGAAATTGGTGAAATTGACGTAGGGCACCTTGGCCGTGAAGGTCAGCCAGTCGGTCAGCATCGCCAGCGGCACGAACAGCGCCACGCTCCCCCACCCCAGCCGGTCCCACAACCGCTGGGCGAGCGGGGTGAAGGCGGTCACCAGCAGGTAGACCGCGAGGAACCACACCGGGATCAGCGCCGCCTCGGTCGCCATGCGGATCTGGGTGCGCGGCAGGCCGACCTGGGTCATCACCACCGCGAGGCCTGCCCACAGCAACAGCACCGGGAAGGTCGGCGTGATGAGGCGCTGCACGCGGCTCGCCAGCCAGTCGCGGTAGACACCCGCCTGATCGGCCGCGGCCTTGGCGGTGGTCGCCTTCCAGCTCACCTGATTGGCGTAGCCGCCGACGAGGAAGAACACCGGCATCACCTGGAACCCCCATGTGAGCCAGTGCGCCCACTCGGAGACCGACAGCAGATCGCCGCGCCGCAGCTCTCCCGACGCATCGATATAGAGCCCCGCCATCAGCCAGTGCCCGAACACCACCGCCATGATCGAGACCGCGCGCAGGAAATCGACCCAGCGATTGCGCTCGGGCGGGGTCATCACCGCCAGCTCGCGCGCCTTGCTCCACATTTGCAGCATTCTTCGACCCCTGTTCGCCCCACGCGAGGCACTGACTTCGCGCACGGCTTATCAGGTAGTTCTTAGCAGGCGATTGCCAAGAGGCGGCTTGCTGCGCGCTGGGCTAATCCCCGGCCGCGAGCACCTGTGCATGGAGCGCAAGGCTGGCCGAAACCGCTGCGGTCAGCGGCGGCGCAGCACCCGGTGGCAGCGCCTGCCCGAAGACCGAGGGCCAGTAGGAGTTGATGGCCGAATGGGCGTCCTCGATCTTGCCTTTCGCCCCGCGAAGGATCGCCTCCAGAATCGCGGTCTGGGCGGCCTGCTGCCCCGGATCGCCGGTCAGGGGTTGCGGCCAGGGCTGGCCGCTTTGGTGATCGGGGTAATATGCGAGCGAGCCCGCAAGCGCGTATCCGCCATAGGTCAGCTCCAGCAGCTCCAGAACGAAATCGAGCTCCCAGCTCGAGCCGCGGTGCCATTCTTTCAGTATGTCGAAGCTGTCATAGGCGGGCAGAAACGGGACAAGATCATCCTCGCGCTGGTAGCGCATGGTGTTGGTCTCGAGGCCCGCGCGACTATACGCATCGACGAAGTCCTGATTGCCGGCGAGCGGCGCGGCGAAGGCGTGGACCTGAATTGACTTTGGCCCACCATTGGCCGCCGATGGCAGACAGGCCTGCGCAAGTGCGGCGCACAGGAAACTCATCCCCGCCCCTTTGGAATGGCCGGTGATGCACAGGCCCTGGAGCTCGCTCCATTTGCGCCCGGCGAGATCCGGTCCGATCCCGTTCCACAGCTCCGTGATGGCTGCGTGGAAACCCTTGTGAACCATGCCGAAATCAGAGCCCGGCGCCGGGCTGAAGGGCACCTGTTTGGTCTCGTCATCCTGCAGCCAGTCCCTGAAAAAGGCGATCAACGACCGGATGCTGTCGAATGTGCTCAGCGTCCCTCGCAAGGAGACGATCACCCAGCCATCGGGCGTTTGGCCGACAAGACCTGCGTCGATGCGGTCCGGCCCGGCCGTGTAGACAGCAGGCGCGTTTCCCCATCCCACAGGGTCATTGAAGAAGGAGACGGGTCTGTAGGTCTGATCCACGATCGCATAGGCGCAGATCGCTGCATCGATCATCCTCTGGGCCACGGTTTTCGCAGGAACCGGCGGCGGGACTGGGATCGGCGGCGGATTGATTTGGCCCATCTGACTGCTCCCCTGATCGCGTCGCGGCAAGAATGATCCAATCTGCGCACGAGTCAAACGATTCCTCGCTCTATTTCAGTATGTTGACAGAGACTTACCGGTTGGGCCGAAGGCGCGCTGCGCGGCAACGCGTGCCCGCGCGGCAATCGCCATTGCCGTTCCCGCCCCCCGCTGTTAACGGCGCGCCCAATCAGGAGTGCGCCCGCCATGTCAGACACCAAGAAAGTCGTCCTCGCCTATTCGGGCGGTCTGGATACCAGCGTCATCGCCAAGTGGCTGAGCGTGGAGCGCGGGCTGGAAGTCGTGACCTTCACCGCCGACCTCGGGCAAGGCGAGGAAATCGAGCCCGCGCGCGCCAAGGCGAAGGCGATGGGCATCCCCGACGAACACATCTTCATCGAGGACCTGCGCGAGGAATTCGTGCGCGATTTCGTCTTCCCGATGATGCGCGCCAATGCCCGTTATGAGGGCGACTACCTGCTCGGCACCAGCATCGCGCGGCCGCTGATCTCCAAGCGCCTTGTCGAGATCGCGCACCAGACGGGCGCCGATTTCATCGCCCACGGCGCGACCGGCAAGGGCAATGATCAGGTGCGCTTCGAGCTTTCGGCCTATGCGCTCGACCCGGACATCAAGGTCATCGCCCCTTGGCGCGAATGGGAACTGACCAGCCGCACCGCGCTGATCGCATGGGCGGAAAAGCACCAGATCCAGGTGCCCAAGGACAAGCGCGGCGACAGCCCGTTTTCGACCGACGCGAACCTCTTGCACACCTCCTCCGAGGGCAAGGTGCTGGAAGATCCGTGGGAGGAGACCCCCGACTACGTCTATAGCCGCACGGTCGATCCCGAGGACGCGCCTGACACGCCCGAATACATCACCCTCGATTTCGAGAAGGGTGACGGCGTGGCGCTCAACGGCGAGGCTATGTCGCCCGCCACCTTGCTCGCCGCCCTCAACGACTTGGGCCGCAAGCACGGCATCGGCCGGCTCGACCTTGTGGAGAACCGCTTTGTCGGCATGAAGAGCCGCGGGATGTACGAGACCCCCGGCGGCGAGATTTACGCCCGCGCGCATCGCGGGATCGAGCAGATCACGCTGGATCGCGGCGCGGCGCATCTCAAGGACGAGCTGATGCCCAAATATGCCGAGCTCATTTACAACGGCTTCTGGTTCAGCCCCGAGCGCGAGATGCTGCAAGCCGCCATCGACCACAGCCAGGACAAGGTGACCGGCACGGTGCGATTGAAGCTCTTCAAGGGGCTGGCGAGCGTGGTCGGGCGCAAGTCGCCCTATTCGCTCTATTCCGAGGCCCACGTGACATTCGAGGATGACGCCGGGGCCTATGACCAGAAGGACGCCGAGGGCTTCATCAAGCTGAACGGCCTGCGTCTGCGCCTGCTCTCGCGCCGCAACCGGGACGCCTGATCCGCCGCTTCGAATAGGGGAAAACCGAGTCGCTGCGCTCGCCGGAGCGGCTCGGATGCCTTAGCATGACAGTTTGAAGGCGGTTTCGTTCCCGCCCTTTGCTCCGCTTCGCGACAATTGCGACGAAGCGTTGAGTTATCCACTCGCGTCCACAGGACAATCGTCCGGAAGTGGAAAAGTCGCAGGCCGGAATGTTGTCAGATCGCCGATTCAGGCGCACTTTCAACTTGTCTTCGGGACACGAAGCAACGGCAACGGAAAGCCGCAAGGCGTTGAAGTTACCGAGGTTTTCATCCCGAGGGTGGCGGTGGCATCTGTCCACGCGCCGGTCTGGAGACGGCATGCAGGAGGCTTCGGCCAAAGGCAAGTCGGCTCAATTCAAGGGCTGGGGCGACGCGATGGCACCGGACAGGTCAAGAACCTGGCCCGAAGGCAGGTGCAGCGGAAACGGCGTAAGCCCCCAGCCGCGGCAACTGGCGGAAGGTAAAGGGACGAGGCCTCGGCGGGAGCGAAGGCGCGGCGGCGAAAGTCGGAAGGCTCAGGCCCGATGACGGACGCGAAAGCCAGCCGGAGCGAAAGCCGGATGCCGGCGCGAGCGCCGGTGACAAATCTCTGGCAAGGCCGGCCGCAAGGCAAGGCAGCGAGAGGCTAGACATCGGGCGCCAAGCATGGCCCTGAAGCGGAAGAGGCCGAAGGTTTGCCGGAGGCATCGGAAGCGGAAAGGTCATCCACACGCCGGTGAGAGTGGGGTCGGCAGCAATGCCGGCCCCATTTGCCATGCGCGCGGCCCGTCGTCGTCCCCCGGCGTATGCCCCCCGCGCGAGTCGATCCACGGGAAAACCCCTAGATCCGGCTCATCGCGGCCTGTCCCGCCGCAACGGTTCATCGCGTTTGGCGTGCAACTCGTGCCCCACCCGAAGCGCTCGGACGACGAAATCCTGACCCGGTTTGCCATGGTCAAAAGGTCGCCTGTATCGGGCCCGCCATGCGGACGGGAATTCGCATAGACGGCCTCGATGCCCACCGCTTCGCACCGCGCGGGGTGCCTGCGTGGACCGCAGCGGCGCTGCTCGGCCTCGCCCCGCTCGCTGCTTCCACCGCCGCCGCGCCCGATGCGCCTGCGCAGATTGATCCCGCCACCAGCAGCGCCATGGTCGAGCTCGTTCCGCTCCAGCCGGTCGAGCAAGTGAGCGCCCCCGAAGTGGAAGCCGCGGCCCCCGCACCCTCGGCCCCGCAGGAATCCGTTCTGGGCCGCGGCAGCGCCTCCTACTACGCCGCCAAGTTCGACGGACGCCGCACCGCCAGCGGCGAGCGGTTCGACAACGGCGCGATGACCGCCGCGCACCGCACCCTGCCCTTCGGCACTCTCGTGCGCGTCACCAACCTCGCCAATGGCAGCAGCGTCGTCGTGCGGATCAACGACCGCGGGCCCTTCACCCGCGGCCGCATGATCGACGTCAGCCGCGCCGCCGCCGACGAGCTCGGCCTCGTCGCGCGCGGGCACGGCATGGTCGAGCTGGCCGTGATCGCCGACTGACGCGCTCTGGGGTTGGCCGCGCAGGTCATCCCCAGCGCTTCGGTATCGCCGCTGGTCTTCAGCTTCAGGGGCGCGGTTCTGCTGTCCGGGCAGCTCGCTGACGATTGCGCACCCCCACCCTCTTGCACCCTGAGCGAGGCGGGCTAACCAGAGGCTTCCGGCCATGGCGGCCGCAAGGGGGGCCTCCGCCATCACGCTCATCCTCATCCTCGCCTATGTCGGCTTGCAGATCGCGCTTGCGGTCTGGGTCGGGCGCGGGGCGCGGTCCGACACCGACTACCTCGTCGCCGGGCGGAGCCTGTCGGCGGGCGCGGTGGGCATGTCGATCTTCGCCACCTGGTTCGCCGCCGAGAGCCTCATCGCCACCTCCTCCGAGGTCGCCGCCGAGGGCCTCGTCGGCGCCCGGGCCGAGCCCTTTGCCTATGCCGCCGGGCTCCTCGCGGTCGCGCTGTTCTTCGCCCGCGCCCTTCGCCGCGGGGGCTTCATCACGCTGGCCGACTTCCTGCGCGACCGCTTCGGCGGAAGGGCCGAGGGGCTTGCCGCCACCGTCATCGCCTTGTCCGCCACCACCTGGTCCGCCGCCCAACTGTTTGCTTTTGCTGCGATCATCGACACCGCATCCGGCATCGGCTTTGCCCCCGCCCTCCTCGGCGCGACGCTGCTGGTGATGACCTACACGCTGTTCGGCGGCCTTGCGGGAGACGTCGTCACCGATATCGTGCAGGGCGCGGTCATCCTCGTCGCGATTCTCATCCTCTTCGCCCTCATGACCGCCGCTGCAGGAGGGCCCGCCGCGATGTGGGCCGCGCTGCCCGAGACCGCCTTCCGCCCCGCCCCGCCGGACGAGACCTGGGCCGACACTGCCGAGCTCTGGCTCATCCCCATCATCGGCACCATGGTCAGCCAGGAGGCCCTGTCGCGCACGCTGGCCGCCCGTTCGCCCGAGGCGGCGCGCAGCGGCGCGCTGTGGGGCGCGGGGCTCTACCTTGCCGCGGGGCTCATCCCCGTCAGCTTCGGCCTCTTCGCCCCCCAGCTGGGCCTGCCGCTGGGCGAGGGCGAGGCCTTCCTCCCCTCCCTCGCCAAGGCGCTGTTCCCGGAATGGCTGCTGATCATCTTCACCGGAGCGCTGGTCTCCGCCATCCTCTCCTCGGTCGATTCCGCGCTGCTCGCGGTCTCGGCGGTCATCACCGAGAGCGGCTACAAGCATCTGAATCCGAACGCTTCTCCCCGCGACCTCCTGCGCGCCGCGCGTGCCGCCACCGTCGCCGCCGCGATGCTGGCGGCGGGGCTGGCGCTGAGCGGCGAGAGCTTGCGCACCCTCGTCCTCGATGCCGGGGCGATCGGCGCGGTGCTTGCGGTGCCGATCATCGCCGGGCTCGCCGGGTCACGTGCGCGGCTTGCCGCGCTTGCCGCAATCGTGGTGCAGATGGCCGTGCTGGTGCTGCTCGACTGGGTGCTGGCGGTGCCGGGTGCCTTCCTGTGGATGCTGGCGAGCGGCACGCTCACCTTCGCCGCCGTGGCCGCGTGGGAGCGCCGCCGGCCTGCCCCGGAGACGCCGACGACCGGGTGACGGGCCCGCAACGACCCGCCAACCACCGCGCAACGACATGACAACGACATGGCGACGACCACGCGCAAACCGGCGGCATGCGGCGGCCGGATCGCGGCGGTGTTGTTCTATCTCAGAGTCTTACCCGCAAGGGACACGGCCACCTCGCGCATTTCGCCCCATCCCTCCACCGACCGCCCCCGCGCCGCGCCTCACCGCCCCCCGCGCCGCCGCGGCCCCATCACCACCCGCTGATCGGCGAGCATCGCCGCACGGGCCTCGTCGCTGAGGGGAGGACGCCCGGCCTCACATAGCGCAGCGGTAGGCCCACAAAGACCGGCCTCACGTAGCGCAGCGGTAGGCCGACAAAGACCGGCCTCAAGTAGCGCAGCGGTAGGCCGACAAAGACTCCCGAGCCACGCGGCGACAGGCTCCCGCTCCCCGAAAGGGCGAGGATCGGTCGGCCCCACGGGCAGCTTCTGCCCGGGCTGGACAGGATCGGGCCGGGTGGCGGAGATTTCATAAGTGCGGATCATGCGCGCGGGCTCCTTGCAAGGGGTGCAGCCAACCAGAGCGCCGCCCCCACCCGCCGCCCCCTCAAAGCCCCCGAGCCCCCTCCCCCACCCCTCGCGCGCGGCGAGAGCTGGCGGGAACGGGGCGCGGCGCGAGAGAGGTGAAGCGCAGAGCCGACACCTGCGCGGGAGGGTACAGGGGGTTTGGGGGTGTAGGAAAGAGAATCCAGAAAGTCCCCCTTGAGCAATCCCCCTCTCAAAAACTTGCAAGCCGTGTTTCTTCCAAATACCATCGCTGAAAAGGAGCATTTATGCAGCCGCAAGCGATCCCCCTTGACCAACTTTTGTTAGATCCAAACAACTACAGACTACAGGACAATGATAATTATAATTTAGTGAGTGAAGAGCGTTACGCCGAAGATAATGTTCAGGATCGTACACAAAAAAAACTTGAAAAACATTCGCTCAAGGAGCTTGTAGCGTCTATTCGTTCAAATGGATTTCTTGAGATCGAACGAATTGTAGTCACTCCGTATGAGCATTCGGAGGGTAAATACCTTATCATAGAGGGAAATAGGCGCGTTGCCGCTCTAAAGCTTCTTCGAGAAGATGATTTGGGCGGGATCAATGTCCCTGATCAGGTCCGCCGCACGTTCGATGCGGTTCCTTGTTTAGTCGCTGAAGGGCAGGAGGAAGCTTTCTTCAAAGAGGCCTTGATGGGCATCCGCCACGTCGGAGGTATCAAGGAATGGGGGGGCTTCCAACGCGCCAAGTTGATTGCTGACCTTAGGGATAGGCACAATCTCGAAGCGGGAGAGGTCGCCGACCGCCTTGGGATGAGCGTTCAAGAGGTTAACAGACGATACCGCGCATTCAGCGCTCTCCGCCAAATGGAGAATGATGAAGGTTTTGGCGAGTACGCAAATCCTTCCATGTATCCGATTTTTCACGAAGCTGTGTCTCTTCCAATCCTTAGGGAATGGGCTGGCTGGAACCAACAAACTAACATGTTTGAAAACGACGAGCATCGAGAGCAATTCTATTCTCTAATCACTCCCTCAACTAATGACCAAGAAGGCGAAGCGGAACAACAATCCGAACCGAAGATTACTTCTTACAATCAAGTAAGGCAACTAAAAGATATTTTATCTAACGATGAAGTCAAAGCATGCCTTGTACAGCCGGACAAATCGCTACTAGATGCCCAGACAATCGCGAAACGCGATGAAATGTCAAAGCAATGGCGTAGCG
The DNA here is from genome assembly GCA_013822695.1 of Erythrobacter sp. GTDB lineage: Bacteria > Pseudomonadota > Alphaproteobacteria > Sphingomonadales > Sphingomonadaceae > Erythrobacter. The sequence continues at coordinate 13,633 of PNKW01000052.1, forward strand.
AGGTCGGCGAGGCCAACACGGCTTTGAAAAAAATTAGCGCACTTGAAGTAATTGATTTCGGTGAAGATGATATAAAGATTTTAAATGACTTGATCGAAACTACTTCGAAGGTCATAGATATATTTAATAAACTAAAGTCGGACTAGATTTTTGGCTCGCGGACCTGCAGCAGCGCTAGCCCTGCTCGAGGCACATGTTCGGATCGACAGCGCCCCCCGAAGCGCTAGAGAAATTATACATTCAATCATAATCACCGAAAACTGGTTCGAAGGCGACGAAGCAAATGAGCGTTCTGAGGCATGGGCTCGATCTTTTTTGCATCAAGCGCGAATGGCCTTAAATACCGCAATCGAGAATGGCGAATACCAAGGATACGCATTCAACTCTAGGAATCCTGATTACATTCAAGGCTCTTGTTATTGCGAACCACATGACACACCAGACATCATTCTGGCGAAGCGGAAACGAGCGAATTCCCTCAGACTGTATGACGCCATCAACTCTAGAACGGCCGACGATCTAGAATTACTATGCGTTAAGCTTTTAACTCTGCTCGGGGTCGATGATCCAAATGGAACACCCCGCTCTGGCGATGGGGGAGTGGACTTTTATGGATATTCTAATTTCGGCTTTATTTTGAAAGAAGAAATTCTCCCGGCTGGCGCTGAAAAAAACATGCGTGTCTGGTTTGTCGGTCAAGCAAAGCACTACGATAAAACACAGGTTTCCACCAAGGATGTGCGCGAGATTGTTGGCGCTGTTGCATTGGCTAAGGCAAAGCTTTTTGCAGGCGCGGCTGATCCGATGAATAAATTTCAAGCTAAATTATGTGAGCCAGTCTTTTCAATCTTTATAACTACCGGAAGGTTCTCCAGAGACTCGAAAGACCTTATGGCGAAGTCAGGAATCGTGTCGATGGATGGACCACAGCTGGGACAATTTCTTGCGAACAATGGTGTGGGCTTGATCGATGAGGATTTTGATTTGGAAGCATTTAACTCATGGTTCGGGGGTTCTTGATTGCCTCACCGCGCCGACAACGGCGCCAGATACTGCCCCGTGAACGACCGCGGCTCCTTCACCACCTTCTCCGGCGTGCCCTCGGCCACAACCTCCCCGCCGCCCACAACCCCTCTGCGCCTCTCCTTTCCTCTGCGGTCTCTGCGTGAAACCCTTCTTTCTTGCTGGCGGGGTGGGGTGATGGTTGCGGGGCGCGCGCTGGTCGCCATTCCCACCCCCGGCCCCTCCCTCAAGGGAGGGGGGAAGAAGTGCGCTGCCCTCTTCGCGTCTTCGCGTGAACCTTTGCGAGCCCTCGGGGTGGATGCTGGGGCGGGTTTCGCTTGGCGGGGGTGTTGGGGGCAGCCTCGCTCGCCCCTCCACCATCCTTCGGATGGTCCCCCTCCCCCGGTGGGGGAGGATTGCCTTGCTCGCCCCTCCACCATCCTGCGGATGGTCCCGCTGACCCGCAAGCGGGCCGTCTGCGACTCCCCCTGAAGGGGAGGATTACTTCGCCAGCAGCGGCGCCAGATACTGCCCCGTGAACGACCGCGGCTCCTTCACCACCTTCTCGGGCGTGCCCTCGGCGACAATCTCGCCGCCGCGCACCCCGCCCTCGGGGCCCAGATCGATGATCCAGTCGGCGGTCTTGATCACGTCGAGGTTGTGCTCGATCACCACCACCGAGTTGCCCTGCTCCACCAGTCGGTGCAGCACTTCGAGGAGCTTGCGAACGTCCTCGAAATGCAGACCGGTGGTGGGTTCATCCAGAATATAGAGCGTCTGGCCGGTCGAGCGGCGGGCGAGTTCCTTGCCGAGTTTGACGCGCTGCGCCTCGCCGCCGGACAGGGTGGTCGCCTGCTGGCCGACCTTGACGTAGCCAAGGCCGACCTCGTTCAGCATCCGCATCTTCTCGCGGATCGGGGGGACGGCCTTGAAGAATTCCTCCGCGTCCTCGATCGTCATGTCGAGCACGTCGGCGATCGAGTGGCCCTTGAACTTCACCTCGAGCGTCTCGCGGTTGTAGCGTTTGCCGCCGCATTCCTCGCAGGTGACGTAGACGTCGGGGAGGAAGTGCATCTCGATCTTGATGAGGCCGTCGCCCTGGCACTTCTCGCAGCGGCCGCCCTTGACGTTGAAGGAGAAGCGCCCGGGCTTGTAGCCGCGCGCGAGGCTTTCGGGGAGGCCGGCGAACCAGTCGCGGATCTGGGTGAAGGCGCCGGTGTAGGTGGCGGGGTTGGAGCGCGGGGTGCGGCCGATGGGGGACTGGTCGATCTCGATGACCTTGTCGCAATATTCGAGCCCGGTGATGGCGTCATGCGCCCCCGCGATGACCCGCGCGCCATTGAGGACGCGGGAGGCGCCGGCCTGCAGGGTGTCGATGGTGAGCGAGGACTTGCCGCTCCCCGAGACGCCGGTGATGCAGGTGAAGGTGCCGAGCGGGATCTTGGCGGTGACGCCCTTGAGGTTGTTGGCGCGCGCGTTCTTGACCACGATATGGTGCCCGTTGCCCTTGCGGCGCTTCTTCGGCACTTCGATCTTGCGCTTGCCGGTGAGGTAGTCGGCGGTGAGGCTGTTCTTGGCCTTGAGGATCTGCTTGAGCGTCCCTTCCGCGACCACCTCGCCGCCATGCACCCCGGCGCCCGGGCCGAGGTCGACGATATGATCGGCGGCGCGGATCGCGTCTTCATCATGCTCGACCACGATCACGGTGTTGCCGAGATCGCGCAGGCGCTTGAGGGTTTCGAGCAGCCGGTCATTGTCGCGCTGGTGGAGGCCGATGCTGGGCTCGTCGAGCACATAGAGCACGCCCGATAGCCCGCTGCCGATCTGGCTCGCCAGCCGGATGCGCTGGCTCTCGCCCCCGCTAAGGGTGCCGCTGGTGCGGTCGAGGTTGAGGTAATCGAGCCCCACGTTGTCGAGGAACCCCAGCCGCTCGTTGATCTCCTTGAGGATGGCCTTGGCGATCTGGCTCTGCTGGGGGCTGAGCTGCGCGTCCAATGCGAGGAACCACGCCTTGGCATCGGCAACGCTCATCTGCACCGGGGTGGCGATGTCGGTCGGCCCGGCGGCGCTCGGCACCTTCACGCTGAGCGCCTTCTCGTTCAGCCGCTTGCCGCCGCAGGTCTCGCACGCCTGCGCGGTCTGGTACTTGGCAAGCTCCTCCTGCATCCACGCGCTTTCGGTCTGCATCATGCGGCGGTTGAGGTTGCCGATCACGCCCTCGAACGCCTTGTGGACGGTGTATTCGCGGCGGCCGTCCTTGAAGGTCAGCGGCACCGGCAGCCCGCCCGTGCCGTGGAGGATGATAAGCTTCTGTTCCGGCGCGAGGTCCTTCCACGGGGTGGTGAGATCAAAGCCATAGGCCTTCGCAAGGCTCGCCAGCACCTGCATGTAATAGGGCGAAGGGGGATTGGACTTGGCCCAGGGCACCACCGCGCCCTGCTTGAGCGTGAGCGCCTCGTTGGGCACGACCAGCTGCGGGTCGAACAGCATCTTCTCGCCGATCCCGTCGCAGGCCGGGCACGCGCCTTGCGGGGCGTTGAAGGAGAACAGGCGCGGTTCGATTTCCTCGATCGTAAAACCGCTCACCGGGCAGGCGAATTTCTCGCTGAAGACGATGCGGTTGGGCGGCAGCCCTGCGCCCTTCATCGCGCCGCCTTTGCCTTCGTCTTCCCGCCCCGGCACCACGCCATCGGCGAGGTCGACATAGGCCAGCCCCTCGGCGAGCTTCAGCGCCTGCTCGAAGCTGTCCGCCAGCCGCGTCTCGATCCCCTCGCGCACCGCGATCCGGTCGACCACCACCTCGATATCGTGCTTAAACTTCTTGTCGAGCGCGGGGGCCTCCTCGATCGGATAGATCTCCCCGTCGATCCGCACGCGGGTGAAGCCCGCACGCTGCCACTCGGCGATTTCCTTGCGGTATTCGCCCTTCCTCCCGCGCACCACGGGGGCGAGCAGGTAGGCGCGGGTGCCCTCGGGCAGGGCCATCACCCGGTCGACCATCTGGCTGACGGTCTGGGCGCTGATCGGCTCTCCGGTGGCGGGCGAATAGGGCGTGCCGACCCGCGCCCACAGCAGGCGCATGTAGTCATAGATCTCGGTCACCGTCGCCACGGTCGAGCGCGGATTGCGGCTGGTGGTCTTCTGCTCGATGCTGATCGCCGGCGAGAGCCCGTCGATATGCTCGACATCGGGCTTCTGCATCATCTCGAGGAACTGGCGCGCATAGGCCGAAAGGCTTTCGACATAGCGCCGCTGCCCCTCGGCATAGATCGTATCGAAGGCGAGGCTCGACTTGCCGCTACCCGAAAGCCCGGTGACCACGATCAGCGCATCGCGCGGCAGATCAATGTCGATACCCTTGAGGTTATGTTCGCGCGCACCGCGCACGGAGATCGTCGTAAGGCTCATGGAAGGGCTGTGTTCCGGAAATGTTCGCAGTTGTAAAGGGCGCGGGCCGAGGATTTCCGCCGCTGTGCATCAGAGCGAGCGGTGCGCCGATCGGTTCCTGCCAGATAGGCACGGCGCAAGCTTTTGTCCAAGCCCGGCGGCGCCTTTGCGGATGGTTTACAAAAGCCTGAATCACAGGCACCCTTCCCTGCGGTCGCCAAAAGATTCGATCAAGTGCGGCCGGTAATGAGCATGATGGTCCGGTGCGCGAGGGGTGTGCGGGAGGCATCCGGCACAATTGTCATTTGATCCGTTCGCCTACGGGACCGCAGCAGCAAAGCGCGGCTTGCCCGGGAACCCTTGCGGGCATGCGCGCGATGAATTCTTCCAAGGGGAGGGGAAGAACGATGCCTGAGAATCAATCCGCCGTCGACACGCTGCTGAAGCGCAAGGTTCATATCACCTGCACACCGACCCTGATCTGGTACAACGACAGCCATATCGAAGCGACCGTGGTCTTCACCCAGACCTATGGCGAGCCGGCCGCGATGAACGGGCGGGTCGCCGCCGATGGCGCGATCGACCTGACCAACATGCCCGAAGATAAATCCTACAACGACAATATCGACGTCACAATCAACCTCGACGACAGCCGCATGGTCGATCCGCACGGCAATCATATCGCCGGGCGCTGGGCCTATGACACGGAATATTCAGGCACAGGGGAGGTCACCGGATACGGCTGGTTCTGCGAGATCGATGCCAACGGCAAAAGCATTCCCTCGCATCCGATCAAGGTCGACAACATGGCCATCTCGCGCCTTAACGATACATCGATCCTGATCGAGGACAATACGCCCGAACTCATGCCGCCGCATGAATATTGCCTGGGACTCGTGCTGTCGGGTCACAACAACTACTACATGACCATCGATCCGCGCATCACGACAAAGACCACGCCTCCTGAGAGCGATGCCTTGATGATGAGGGGGGATTGTTCCAACTGACGCCCTGAAGCCCTCTTTCGCGCAGATAGGCGGGGTGGCGATAGCCCCGCCTGTCCAGCGCTGCGGCAATTTCTGCGGCCTCGGCGGTCCGCCCCAGCCGCTTGAGCAGAACAAAACGCTCGTAGTCCGAGCCAGCCCCGGGCGGAATGATCGCCAGCCCTTTGGACCAATAGGCCCGTGCGGCATCCGCCTGTCCCAGCCGCGCTTCGATATCGCCCGCGAGCAGGAGCGTGCTGGCGTGATTGGCATTGTCGTCGCTGACCGCCGCAAGCGCGATAGCCTCCCTCACCGGCCCCAACGCCTCGTTTGGCCTTCCGCTTTCGAGGGCCAGCCGCGCGCGGACAATCAGGCCCTTTCGCCGGTCGGTGGCGGACCATCGTGCATTGGCCGGATCCTTGGCGATCATCCGGTCGAGCAGCGCGGTGGCGCCACCCAGCAAGGCACGGCTTTCGCCAATGCGGCCGGTGAAGATCAGGGTCGTGGCCTTGTCGAGCAGGCCGCCGACCTCGGTCTGCTGCCATTCGGTATTGTCCGGCTCGATCCGGCGCAAAGCGACATTGACCGCAATTCCCCGGTCGTGGGAGCGCAGCGCCGCGTCGATCTCGCCCGATTGCAATTGCGCGCGCGCCAGAAATTGCAGCGCCACCGCGAGCCGGTTGCTGGCCACAGCATTGGCCGGATCACGGTGCAGCACTTCCTCGTAGATCGCGATCTCGCGGGCATGCAACGCGCGCACTTCGGCGAGATTGCCGAGGCTCTCCTTCGCAAGCGCCAGCCAGTTCGCCGCATTCCCGATCTCGATCTGGCGGTCGGCATCGAAGGCGCGGCCCTTGGCGCTCGCCTCGGCCATCGCGAGAGAGGCGGCAAAGGCCGGTTCGGATTCGGCGTGGCGACCCTGCGCGTTCAGCATTACCCCGAGATTGCTCTCGGCGTAGCTACTCTCCAGCTGCCACTCGGGGTTCTTCGGATCGATCGCCAGCAGCGCGTCGGCGAGGCGCTTGTATTCGCGGTATTGCGCCTCGGCGTTCTTCAGCTCGCCGCGGTTGTAGGCGATGTAGCCGACCCAGAACACGCTCTGCGCATGGTCGAAGATGCGCTGCGCATTGTCGGGGTCGCGGGCGAGCTGCTCGCCGGTCGAGGCGGCGGCCTGGGTGAAGGCCGCGAGCGCCTCCTTGCTGTCGCCGCGCAGGTTGGAAAGCTCGCCCACCAAGAGCAGCGCCCGCGCGCGGCGGCCCAGCGCATCGGCGTCGAGATCGGCGAGCTTCTGCTTGGCGTAGTAATCGAGCGCGCGGGTGCCGACCACGTCGAGCGCGTCGAGCCGCCCCACCGGCTCGAGCTTGGCGCGCAGGTCGGTGAGCATGAATTCGACGAGACCGTCGGCCTGGTTGCGCTGGAACTCGGCCTCCTTGCGCGCTTCGACCGCGAACCAGGTGAGCGTGCTCATCACCGCCGCCAAGGTCAGCGAGGCGGCGACCACCGCGCGGGTGCGCAAGGTGCGGCGGCGCTCGTCGCGGCGGACCAGCTCGTCGAGGCCGGTGCCGAGCATCGCCGCGGCGAGCTTCAATCGCGCCATGCGCTTGCCGTCGCCGGTCTCGCGCGCATCGGCGGCGAGCGGGGTGTCGAGCGCGATGTCGGTGACCGCGCCGTCCGCGTCGACAAGGTGGGTGAGCGCCTTGGGGAAGCACTCGTTTTCGGGATCGCCCGGCTCGCCGCCGACGATCAGCGCGAGCACTTTCGATGGATCGCGGTGGGTCTTGAACCAGGCGATCTCGCGGTTGACCCATTTGGACTTCGCCGAAGTGGCCGAGCAGACCACGATCAGGAATTCGCTGCTCGCCAGCGCCGCCTCGACCGCCGCGCCGATGCTGGCGCCCGCGGCCTCCTCCTCGCGGTCCTTGAACAGCGGGTGGAGCCGCGCCGGTACCGGGCCATGCGCGCGTTCCTCGCCCACCAGCGCGCGCGGGGTGCGGTAGGTCTCGATGGCGTGCTGGAGCCACTTGCCCCATTTGGCGTCGGCCCAGCTATAGCTGATGAACGCCTTGTAGCGGAACGTGCTCCCCGGATCGCTCATGCCGAACCCCCCACGCTTGCCCCCAAGCGGCCGAAGTCGCGGGGGCATGTCGCTCTCCTCCCCCGCGGCTAGGCCGGAGCAGAGGCTAGGGCGAATTGGGCGAATAGGCAAACATACGTGGCAGCGAGAGGAAAGTCGGGTGCGCCAGAGCTGAAGGGGAGTCTTAGCAAGCAAACATAAAGCCGGAACCTATCGCATGATTTACAGTGGCTTGATGCAGAATCGCGTGCCCCTACAGAAAATCTGAAGTCGCCAGCCCTCCCCCTTTCTGCGACACGAAAGGCCTCTCCGCAGAGCTGGCCGGGTCCCTTCGAGGGTCGCAACCTGGCTTCTTCGGCGGATCGCCCGGGGGTGGCGGGATACGGGCGGGCAGAGTTTTTCCGGGGCTTTGCCCGCCGCATGTAAGCGCTACCCCCCCGTAACTAGCCCCCGCCGCCCCGGCTCGCCCAACCATTGCGCGCTGATACCCCACGCGCGCGCGATGACCTCTCCAGCGAGCGCGTCGGCGGGGGGCCCTTCGGCGACAAGGCGGCCCTCGTGGAGCACCAGCACATGGTCGGCGTGGTTCATCGCCAGCGCCAGATCGTGGAGCACGATTGCAACCCCCTGCCCGCTCGCGGCACAGGCCTTGAGATGGGCGATCAGCGCCAGTTGATGCGCCAGATCGAGCGCGGCGAGCGGCTCGTCGGCGAGGATCCAGCGCGGCTCCCCGGCCAGCACCCGCGCCAGCAGCACCCGCGCGCGCTCGCCGCCCGACAGGCGGCTGACAGGGCGGTGACGCAGCGCCTCGAGATCGAGCGCGGACAGCGCCGCCTCGATCGCCGCCGTGCCCCGGTCGCGCCACGGCAGGCGGCCGAGCGCGACGAGGCTCTCCACGCTCACATCCCAGGCGATATCGGGGCTTTGCGGCAGATAGCCGATGGCTTGCGCCCGGGCCCTCGGCGCAAGTGAGGCGAGCGTCGCCCCCTCCAGCGTCACCGCGCCGCCTGACGGCTCCAGCAGCCCCGCCAGCGCAAGCAGCAACGAGGACTTGCCCGCCCCATTGGGGCCGACGATGGCGGTGATCCGCCCCGGCGCGAGCGCGGCGGAAAGCGCGCTGACCACCTCCCGCCCGCCGCGTGTCAGTGTGAGGTTTTCGGCCGCCAGCATCACAGCCTCCCCCGCCGCATCTGCACCAGCAGCCAGCCGAAGAACGGCGCGCCGATCAGCGAAAGCGCGATGCCGAGGCGCAGCTCGGTCACCAGCGGCAGAATGCGCACAATGCTGTCCGCGACCAGCACGAGGCACGCGCCCGCGAGCGCGCTCGGCAGGATCAGGCTCGACGGCAGCCGGTCGGTCAGCGGGCGCACCAGATGGGGCACGACGAGGCCGACAAAGCCGATGATCCCGGCGACCGCCACGCCCGCGCCGACGGTCAGGCCGATGCCGAGGACGAGCAACCCCAGCAGCCGCCGCGGCTCCACGCCCAGCGAGCGCGCCGCCGCCTCGCCCAGCGTCAGCGCGTCGAGGCTCTTCGCGGCCAACGCCAGCACGCCGATCCCGGCCAGCGTCAGGGGTGCGGCGATCCACACCTCGCGCCACGAACGGTCGGTGAGCGCGCCGTTGAGCCACAGGACGATCTCGGAGAGCGCGAAGGGATTGGGCGCGAGCGTGATGGCGAGCGCGGTGAGCGCGCCCGCAAGGCTCGCCAGCATCAGCCCGGCGAGAGTGAAGAGCGCGATCCCTCCGCCTGCGCCCCCGGCCCCGTCCGAGGCCGTGCGCCCCGCGATCAGCGCCAGCGCGGCCATGCCGAACCCTGCGCCGCCGAGCGCCATCACCGGCAGGCTCCACGCCGCGATTGCAGGCGGCAGCAGCGGCGCCAGCCAAAAGCTCGCCACCGCTCCCAATGCCGCCATCGGGGCGATGCCGAACAGGCCGGGGTCGGCGAGCGGATTGCGCAGGTATCCCTGCATCGCCGCACCGCCCGCCCCGAGCCCCGCGCCGATCACCACCGCGAGCACCGCGCGCGGCAGGCGCAGCTCGGCAAGGATCAGCGCGGCGTTGTGCGGCGTATCGCCAAAGGGGGCAATCCACACCCGGCCCGCCAGCAGCGACAGCGGCACCAGCACCGCCAGCAGCAGCGCGAAGACGAGGCTTGCGCGGTTCACGGCCGCGCCTCCGCCGCGCGCCGGATCTCGGCAAGGCGGGCGCGGGCGCGTGGGATCGTCGGTCCGCCGCAATAGATCAGCGAGGGATCGAAGGCGGCGATGTGCGTCGCCTTCAGCTGGCCCGCCAGCACCGGATGGCGCTGCCCCGCCGCATCGCCCGCCACCAGCAGCACCTGTGGCGGATCGGCGAGCACGGCCTCGAGGCTCACCCGGTCGGCTTGGCGCAATCCCCGGCGCGCGGCGT
>PNKW01000053.1 GCA_013822695.1 Erythrobacter sp.
TCCTCCGCTACCATAGGCCTTTCCGGAAGCTTCCGGAGCTTTGCGAATTCATCAGAAAATCGTTGAAAAAATAGAGAGTTGCGGGTGATTTGCGTCCGCCTACGCCCGTGTCGATCCACATGCAGCCAGATTTGGTGTGGGGATATCATCAGCGCGGGCCTCGTTGCGAAGAGGCATCATGGCTGAAGACTGTACCGCGAGCGTCCGCCGGCATCGTCGCCACAGATACCAGTGCAACGGTGCGACCTGAACGCATCGCAAAGCCGACGATGCCGACAAATCCCGGGCCAGGATTCACCGCGATGACGAACGAGGTTGCGGCAAAAGCGAGTCAGAGCTCGAAGTACGTTGTCGCAGAACCTTACTTGAAGTCGATGTTTCGTTGCCGCTGACGATGAAGCCGGAAATCTCCACTCTTGACCAGAAGGCTGCCAAGGTCGGCATCAGGGAAGCGGCCATTGAAACAGCAGCACAAGACTCGCACCAAGGGTTCCCAAAACACCCAGACCCAGCAATGCCGTAACAATCGCCTGCCGGATTTCTGTCGTTTCAAAGCCCTGGCCGGTGATCGCAAGCCCATGCCCAGCGCCCCACAGCCCGGCAAGGAAAAAGGCCGCCCAGAGAACAAACAGCGCCCCGCAAAGGCCATATGCGACAAGCATGGACAAGGTTGGACCCATTTCGAAAACGGGCCATGTCCATGCGATGGCTATCAGGAACGTCCCGCTCTGAACGGCTGTGAGATGCGCCGACAGGCTCAGTCGCGGCGATTTCGTCTTCGGAATGATGACCCCGTTGAGCAAACCAACAACGAAGAGGAGCAGCCCCGACCCGGAGATGATGAGCTGGGCAGACGTCATTCTTAGCGACCCAGGGTTCGGAGCACATAGCGCCAATTGCGAAGCGCCGCCGCAGGGTTGCGGCGCATCAATGTCCGCCGCAATCTCGGCTGTCCTTTGAGCCAGGCCTTCTTGAGGACGACCTGTCCCCCAGCATCGAGCACGAATTCGTCGATTCCTTCGAAGCGCGGTGCGGCAGGGTCGCCCGCGTCGCCGAGCACCATCGTCCAGCTCGCAAAAGCGGTATCGACCTCCACCATGATGTTCGCGCCGACATAGGTGTGCGGTCCGGCCATTGCGAACTGGCGCGTGAATGCATCCCTGATCGCGGCCTTGCCGTGATATTCGTCTCCCCTAGGGCCATCGCCCAGGATGTCGCAGTACACGGCTTCATCTGCGATCAGCGCCATGATGGCATCGATGTCCTGCTTGGCAAATCCGTCTACCATCCCCTGAATGGTCCGGCGGTTCCGTTCGCTGACGGGATCATCGGCAAGGGCCTGCGCGCCTGACTGATGGAGCGAACTGGGATAGGCGGTTGCCATCTGAAAACTCCCCGTATATCGCAAGGTATCGACTGATAGTCGGTAATTACCGACTCGCCGTCGGTATGTCAAGAAGAGCTGTGAATGCCGACCCAGGAGGAACGAAGAGAGGCAACGCGCACCGCCATTCTGGCGGCGGCGCAGCTGCATTTTGGTTCCTCCGGGTACCATCATGTCGCGGTCGATCAGATCGCTGCCGAAGCCAAGGTGGCCAAGGGCGCAATCTATCACCACTACCCGACCAAGGCCGACCTGTTCGAAGCTGTGTTGCGCAAGGTCGCGTCCCAGATCCTCGCCGAAGTGCGGGCGACCTTGGTGCAGCAGACAGAGATTCTTGCTGCCATGTTCGCGGGAAACCGGGCGTTCTTTGCTGCCTGTGCCGACCCGCATTCTGCCCAGATATTCTTGCGCGACGGCCCGGCGGTTCTGGGATGGAACCGCTGGCGCGAAATCGACGCCAGCTATTTTGGCGCTATGGTCCGGGATGGACTTTTCGCGGCCATGGAAGCGGGTGTCATTGTCAAGCAGCCGATCGATCCCCTGGTCCGCTTGATGCTGGGCGCTGTCACCGAAGCCGCCATCGACTGCGCCAACAGCGAGAATTTTGACGAAACAGCCGAGAGCTATCTCCAAGGTCTGGAAGCGCTCCTCAATGGGTTGAGGCCAGCTCGGCGGGGAGACTAGGCGCGCCTCTCCTGTCCAGCGCGCTTCATGACGCGATCGGAGTGATCCAGATTGGTCGGAAAATGTTCGAGCGGATTTCCGCCTGGCCGGCCCTTCCGCGCGCGTCCTTCGTGCGACGGCGCGCGCGAAGGGGGCGGGCGAGGTCCATCCGCAGCCCAGTCAGGGTGCCCTCAGCGCGCCCTCAGCACATGGAGCTGGTAGTAGCCGAGCGGCCCGCGCTTGCTCTCCAGCACCAGCCCGCGCGCTGCCGCCACTTCGGCGGCAAAGGCGGGAAGGTCGAGGCGCGGCGCGACATGGAACTTGGCGAGCCATGCGCGCAGGCCCTGCCGCAGCGGCCCCGGCAACCCGCCAAGATCGCCGAAATCGACCACATGCAGCGCGCCCCCCGGCGCCAGTTGCCCCGTCGCATGGGCGAGTGCGCCCTGCCAGTCGGGGATCATCGAGAGCGAATAGGACAGCACGATGCGCTCAAACGCAGGCTCGCCCAGCAGGCTGACGGGATCGAAGGCGCAGGCATCGCCTTCGCCCAGCCTCGCGTCCTCGCCCAACGCCGCGCGCGCGCTCTTGAGCATCTCGGAGGAGATATCGAGGCCGAACAGGCGCACCCCCGGCCACGCCTTGGCGAGTTTGGCTAGGTTGCGTCCGGTGCCGCAGGCGACCTCGAGCACCCGCATCCCGGGCCGCGCGTCGAGCCCCGCGATCAGCGTGTCGCGCCCGAACAGGTAGTACTTGCGGGTGAAGTCATAGATGTGCCGCTGTCCGCGATAGACCTCGTCCATCAGCGCGGCGTGGGTGGGGGAGGGCGTCGAAGCCATCACGCCAGCTCGTAGACGTGGACGCCGCCATAGATCGACGAGCGATCGCGGCGGGTGAGGTCGGCGGAGAGCTCATCAAGGTAACGCCACTGCGACAGGATTGCGTCATCCAGACGGCCCGGCAGCAGGCTGGGTTCAGCCGCGGTGCGGAACAGCACCCGCGCGCCCGGGCGGCTGGCGCGGGTGATGCGGCTCCACAGGCCATCCAGTTGATCGTTGTTCATCCAGTCCTGCGCGTCGAGCAGCACGAAGCGGTCCATGCTCGCCTTCTCGCGCCCGCCGATCCAGTCAACCATGTTGGCGCGGGTGACGTCGAGCCGCTCGACGCGCTCCTTCATCGCCTCCCAGTTGGCGCGCTGGAGATAGGGCGGAAGCGCCGCGCTTTCCGAACGGTTGTAGCCGCGCCCGAAGGCCTGCCAGGCGAAATAGTTGTCCTTGACCTCGAAGTCGCAGGCGAGCTTTTCCAAGCGGCGCCGCAACACCTCGGCCATGCGTTCATCGCCCGCAAGGTGCTCGAACTGCGCAGGGGGAATGCCGAGGCCGAACAGCGAGGCGGGCTGATCGGTCAGCCAGCGGATGAACTTCTTCTCGAAGACGGGTGCCAGCTCCTGCTCGAACACCGCGCGCTGTTCCTCGAGCGTCTGGGCTTCGAGCAGCTTGCCCAGATCGATCTTGTAAAGCTTGGCAAAGACGTGCGCCAGGCCGATGAAATTGCCCAGCAATCCCTTCCGGTAAATGCCGCGCGTGAAGTAGCTGATGCGCTTGCGCCCGCGGATGTCGCGCTTTTCCCAATAGGCGCGGCTTTCCTCGTCGAGATGCGGCGCGATCATGGTCTTGTAGACCGCCGCGTTCTCCTTGTGGTCGGCGTGCGCGAAGAAGCGGTGGAAACGCTCGTAATTGGGCAGGTGCTTGATCGCGGCGATCTTGAGCCGGCCGAGCGCGACGTGTGCATGGTTGAGATCGACCGCAGTCACGCTCTCGGGATTGGCGGTGAGGTAGGACAGCGCGTTGCACGATCCGCTCGCAATGCACATCACCCGGCTGTCGGGCTGGATGTCGAGGCCCTCGATGTCGACCACCGGATCTTCCCAGATCTGGGCATAGACCAGCCCCTTGAACGCGAGCGCAAAGGCCTTGTCGAGCAGCTTGTCGCTGACCTTTGCATCCTTGCGGATCACCGCTTCTTCGATGATCCGCTTTGCCTGTGTAGCCATGGGGGAGGGGGGTCCTTGCCGTTACGTCAAGCGTTTGTCGTATTCGCGGTGCGTTTCGTCAATGTGACGGTTTCCACAGCCTTATGCGGTCCCCGCGATGGTTGCCGCATAGGCGGCCGGATCGGCATTGCCGCCGGTGAGCATGATCACGGTGCCGTCGTCGACCGGCACCTTGCCCGCCAGCGCCGCCGCCAGCGCTGCCGCGCCGCCGGGTTCGACCACGAGGCGCAGCTCGCTGAAGGCGAAACGCTGTGCCGCGCGCACCTCGTCGTCAGTGACGGTGACGCCCGGCTCGGCGCGGCCGCGCAACAGGCCGAGGTTCAATGCCTTGGTGACGTTGGGCTGAAGCGCGTCGCAGATCGTCTTGGGCGCATCCGGCGCGGCGTGGACCAGCTCGCCCTTGGCAAGGGCCTGTCCGACCATGTCCCAGCCGACCGGCTCGACGGGGTGCACTGCGCTGTCCGGCGCGCCGAGCGCCAGCCCCGCAGTCAGCCCCCCGCCGCCGCAGCACGCCACGATCCGCGACGGCGCATGGCCAAGCTGCGCGGCGATTTCGATCGCAGCCGAGCCCTGGCCCTCGATCACCCACGGATCGCCGAAGGCATGGACGAGCGTGCCGCCGCGCTCCGCGATCAGCCGCGCCGCGACCGCATCGCGGTCCTCTTGCGGGCGCTGGTAGAGCACCACCTCGGCGCCCAGCGCCTTGGTGTTGGCGAGCTTCACCTCGGGCGCATCGTGCGGCATCACGATAGCCGCGCGCACGCCCAGCCGCCGCGCTGACCACGCAACGCCCTGCGCATGGTTGCCCGACGACACGGCAACGACCCCGCCACCGCGCTCGGCCTCCGACAGGTTCGACAAGCGCCACCACGCGCCCCTGATCTTGAACGAGCCGATCGGTTGCAGCGTCTCGGCCTTCGCCCATGCGCGCACGCCGCCGATGGTGACCGGCAGCAGCGGAGTAGGGGGCAGGATTGCCGCAACCGATGCGGCGGCGGCGATCACGCCTTCCCGTGTTGGCATTCTGACATCGTCTTGGATCATTTGTCCCCGTCCATGCATTCGACTAATTCGTGTCCGCATTGCCTCTTTCCGAAAACCGGTTCCCACTTTTCGCAAGCATGCTCTAAGCGCAGCGCAAGATTCGCATTACGAAAGGTTCCTATCATGTCGGCAGCTAAGTCCAGCACTGTTCTCGTCATCGGTGCGGGCGGGGTGAGTTCGGTCTGCGTCCACAAGATGGCGTTCAACCCCGAGATTTTCCCCGAGATCCACCTCGCCAGCCGCACCAAGACCAAGTGCGACGCGATTGCCGCCAGCGTGAAGGAGCGCTGCGGGCGCGATATCGCCACCTACGAGATCGACGCCGAGGAAGTCCCGGCGATGGTCAACCTGATCCGCAAGACCGGGGCGGGCCTCGTGGTCAACCTCGCGCTGCCCTATCAGGATCTGCCGATCATGGACGCCTGCCTCGAAGCGGGGGTCGACTACCTCGATACCGCCAACTACGAGCCCAAGGACGAGGCGAAGTTCGAATACAAGTGGCAGTGGGCCTATCAGGATCGTTACAAGGACGCTGGGCTCATGGCGCTGCTCGGGTCGGGCTTCGATCCGGGCGTGACCTCTGTGTTCACCATGTGGCTCAAGAAGCACAAGCTGAAGACCATCCGTCAGCTCGACATTCTGGACTGCAACGGCGGCGATCACGGCCAGCATTTCGCGACCAACTTCAACCCGGAAATCAACATCCGCGAAGTGACCGCGCCTGCGCGCCACTGGGAGAACGGGGAGTGGGTCGAGACCCCGGCGATGAGCACCAAGGTCGGCTTCGATTTCGAGGCGGTCGGCCCCAAGAACATGTACCTGATGTATCACGAGGAGCTGGAAAGCCTCGCTAAGTTCGTCCCCGAGCTTGAGCGCGCGCGGTTCTGGATGACCTTCGGCGATCAGTACATCACCCACCTGACCGTGCTCCAGAACGTTGGCATGACCAGCATCGAGCCGGTGCGCTATCAGGGCAAGGACATCATCCCCCTGCAATTCCTCGCCGCTGTTCTGCCCAAGCCCGAGACGCTGGGCGAGACCACCAAGGGCAACACCAATATCGGCGTGATCGCGACCGGCGAGGCCATGGATGGCAGCGGCGAGAAGACGTTCTACATCAAGAACATCTGCTCGCACGAGGCGGCTTATGAGGAGACCGGCAATCAGGCGGTCAGCTACACCACGGGCGTCCCCGCCATGATCGGCGCGGCGATGATGGTGCGCGGGGATTGGCAGGGCGAGGGCGTGTTCAACATCGAACAGCTCGATCCCGATCCCTTCATGGACATGCTGAACAAGCACGGGTTGCCGTGGACGGTCGAGGAGCTCAGCGGGCCGGTGGAATTCTGAGCGGGTTTTGGTTCACGCAGAGACCGCAGAGGAGCAGAGACCGCAGAGGCGATGGGCGATGAATATTGATGCTATCTCATCTGCGGTCATTGACGAGGCGATAGGCATTCACCGCGAACTTGGCCCGGGGCTGTTCGAGACCGTCTACGAGACTGTGCTGGCAGGACGTCTCGAACGGCGCGGACTTCTTGCCGAGCGACAGGTGCCCGTTCCCATCGAGTTTGATGGCCACGCCTTCGGCGCGGCGTTCAAGATCGATGTTTTGGTCGAGCGACGGCTAATCCTTGAGATAAAATCGGTCGACGAGCTGGCCAAGATCCATGTGCGCCAGTTGACGACTTACCTTCGCCTTACCAAACAGCCCGTAGGGCTGCTTCTCAATTTCTCGGCGGTGACAATGAAGGATGGCATCAAACGGGTCGTGAACGATTACCGTCCGGACTGATCTTCTCTGCGGTCTCTGCTCCTCTGCGGTCTCTGCGTGAAACAAAAGGGTGCCAACGTCCATGTTGCGATCTGCCGTCCCGGCACTTTCAAGCCTCGCGCTAGCGGCGGCTGTAGTGGCGCTCACCGCCTGCGACGCCGCTCCTCCGCCGCGTGAGGATATTCCCAAGCTTGCCGTGGACACCGGCTGGCCGACCATCCCGGCGAACGCCAAGTTCGGGGAGGTCAGCGCGGTCGATGTCGATGCGGCCGGCAACATCTGGGTGCTCCACCGTGCCGGGCGCAAGTGGGAGGAACCCTTCCCGAAGGAGCCGATCCCCGAACCCACAGTGTTCAAGTTTGCGCCCGAGGGGACGCTGCTCGCCCGGTGGGGCGCAGGGCAGTTCGTCATGCCCCACGGCATATCGATCGCGCCTGATGGCAAGGTCTGGATCACCGACGTCGCGCGCGAACAGGTGCTGCGCTTCAGCCCCGAAGGCGTGCTCGAGCTAACCTTGGGCGAACAGGGTGTCACCGCACAGGACGCCGCGCATTTCGGCCGCCCCGCGGACGTCGCCTTCCTTCCCGGCCGCGTCCTCATCGCCGATGGCTACGTCAACACCCGCGTCGCGGAGTTCGCCCCGGACGGAAAATTCATCCGTGACTGGGGTGACTTCAAGGTCGCCCATGCTGTGGCGGTCGACGAAACACGCATCTACGTCGCCGACCGCGAGAATGCGCGCATCCAGGTCTATGACCACGCGGGCAAGCTGGCCGCTACATGGGTCTCGCCTGCGGGCAACCACACCTACAGCCTCAAGCCGCTGGGGTCTGGGCGGCTGCTGGCGTTGGAGGGGCGCGACGGGGCCGACCGCAATGGTGCGGTGCTGCGGGTCTACAAGGCGGACGGCACCCTCGAGGCCTCCTACGACATCGGCCTTCCGGGTGATGACGCGAGCCTCGGCCATGATCTTGCGATCGGCCCGGACGGACATATCTACGTCACCGACGTCAATGGCGGACGTGTCGTGCGCCTCTCTCTTCCCTCCCGATCGGACAAATAGCCATGCAGACCAAGGCCGGTGATCCCGGGGCCTTCGCCCAATTCGATCTGTCGCGCGTCGACAGCCCTGCTTTCGTGGTCGACGCCGCGCGGCTGCGCGCCAATTGCCGGACGCTAGCCGCCGTGCGCGATGCTGCGGCGGCCGAGGGCGCGGACATCAAGGTCTTCGCCGCGCTGAAGGCCTTCAGCATGTGGTCGGCAGCGCCCATCATCGGCGAATATCTCGACGGGGTCTCGACCAGCGGCCTGTGGGAAGCGCGCCTCGCCAGCGAGTTCTATGACGGCGAGATCGCCACCTATTCCGCCGCCTTCAAGCCCGAGGAGCTGGAGGAGATCTGCCGGCTTTCCGACCACGTGATCTTCAACTCGCCCTTCCAGTATGAGCGTGCGCGGTTGATCCTTGACCATGCGGCAGCAAATGGCGCCAAGGTCAGCGTGGGCCTGCGGATCAACCCGCAGGTCCCCACTGGCGAGGTCGCCAAGTATGACCCCTCCGCCCCCGGCTCGCGATTGGGCTTCCCGCTCGACCAGCTCACCGAAGAGCACATGGAGGGCGTCGAGGGCATCCACTTCCACAACCTGTGCGAACAGGATTTCGAGCCCCTCAAGGCCACCTGGGACCGGGTGTTCGACGTGATCGAGCCTTTTTTCGACCAGCTCAAGTGGATCAACATGGGCGGCGGCCACCACATCACCCGCGCCGATTACCAGCGCGAGGAACTGGTGGAGTTCCTCAAGGATGCGGCGAGCGATACCGGCTGCCAGATCATCCTCGAACCCGGCGAGGCAGTCGCGCTCGATGCGGGCATTCTGGTGGGCACGCTGCTCGATACGCACTTCAACGAAATGCCGGTGGGGATCACCGATATCTCTGCGACCTGTCACATGCCCGATGTGCTCGAGGCGCCCTATCGCCCGGCGATGCTGGGCGAGTTGGCCGACCCCGAGATGATCCCGATCCGCCTCGGCGGGCCTTCGTGCCTCGCGGGCGACGTGATCGGCGATTATCGTCTGCCGGTCCCTGCCGAGCCCGGCGCGCGCTTCGCCTTCCTCGATCAGGCGCATTATTCGATGGTTAAGACCAACACCTTCAACGGCGTCGCGCTGCCGAGCATCTGGATGTGGGACAGCGAGACCGACGCGCTCGACTGCATCAAGCGCTTCGATTACGCCGATTTCCGCGACCGGCTGAGCTGAGCCACCGCATGAGGGGGAGGGGCCGATGACAAGACCTTGGGCCATCGCGGCGGCGCTCGCCTTCGCCGCCACGGGCGCGCCCGCGGCGGCGCAGGATTATGATGCGGGGCGCGTGGTCGTCTCGGTCAATCAGGCCGATCTCGCCGCGATCGTCGCCTCGCTCGGGCACAAGGTCCGCGAAACGGGCAAGCCGGGCGAGACCTATCTCGCGGCCGAGAGCGAGGACGGGATCATCTACCTCCTGTTCGGCACCGCCTGCGACGTGAGCGGCGTGCCGGGCTGTCAGGGCGTGATGATGCAGGCGCGCTACGACCTGCCCGAAGGCACCACCTACGAAACCCTCGCCAAGACCAACGACGCGCAGGCCGCGATCAGCGTCACCGCCGACTTCGCCAAGAAGTCGCTGGTCTTCACCCGCTACCACGTGCTCGATCACGGGGTGACGATGGCCAATATCCGCGAGAACGTGAACGTGCTGCTGAGCATTGTCGGCGATGCCTACCCGGTCGCTGCGGGCGAGGAACCAGCAGGTTAGAACGCCCTAGAGGTCGTCCGAGACCTCGGGCCTGTCCTGCAGCACCCGCCCGCGCTCGTTCTGGTTGATCGCCAGCGCCAGCCCCGCCAGCGCCCCGAACTGCCGGGCGGCCCGTGCGGCGTTCTCGCGGTCCCTGGCGGCGTCCATTCCGCCGCTTTCGAACAGGTCACCCGCCTCGATCGCGATGATCACCTCCCCGCGCGAGAACAGCGCGCGCAGCTCGCGCGCCTCGAAGGCGCTTTCGAGTCTGAGGAGATGCTCGACATAGGTAGGATGCACCAGCACGCGGGCCTCGACCTGGTCGTCGGAATAGAGCGCGAAGGTCTCGCCGAAAGCGGGGTGGACCTGATCGACGCGGTCGAGGCGGTGGCCCTCGAAGCTGACATGATCGCTCGCCCCGCCGAGCCCCAGCCATTTGCGATGCTTGCCCGCGCGTTCGAGCAGCGTGGTCGAATGGAACCTGCGGCCAAAGCCCATGCGGATGATCGGGCCGCGGAACACCGTCACCCAGCGCCGGTTCTTGCCCGATCCGCGCTGCTCTTCGAGATGGCATTCGTAGAGGTCAAAATCATGCCCTTCGAGCGTGCCGTGCCAGCGGTCCTCGAAGTCCGAACGGTCAAAGCTCGGGAGCAGGCCATAGGTGCGCGCCGCATCGAATTCGGGGCCGGGCTCGACTTCGGTTTCATAGGCGAGGCCGTAGCTTGCGGCGATCGCGCTGTTGATCCCGGTCTTGATTGCACCGGTGGCGGTCTGGATCGGGAGATACCCCCACCACGCCGCCGCGCCGACGCCTGCCAGCGTCACGATCCCGGAAAGCGACGGCGGGGCAGGGCTGAACCACAGGAAGGCGAGCAGCGGCATCAGGATCACCGCGCCCCACACCCAGCGATTGGTCGCCTGCTTCTTTGCGCCCTCGCGCATGCCCTGCTGGCTTTCCAGCCATTCTTCCAGGCCGCCCTGCATCAGGGCGTTGATGTCCGATCCCACTCGTCCCGCCATCTTTTTGCTATTAACACGTCTCCCTTAAGGAATATGCGCTAAGCGGGCTGCGGAATTCAAGCGTTGCTCTGTTGGGGAGGCAATATGGGTTTGTGGGTTCTTGTTGGGCTTGCGGGAATCGCGGTGCTGGCGGTGGTCGGCATCTACAACCGGCTCGTCGGTTTCAGGCAGGCGGTGCGGCAGGGGGTGGCCGATATCGACGCGCAGCTGCGCCAGCGGCATGATCTGATCCCCAATCTGGTCGAGACAGTGAAGGGCTATGCCGGGCACGAATCCGCGACCTTCGAAGCGGTGATCGCCGCGCGCAATGCGGCAGCGGCCGGTGCGCCCTCTTCGGGCAGCGAGCAGCAGCTGAAGTCCGCGCTCGGCAATCTGCTGGCGCTGGGCGAGGCCTATCCCGATCTCAAGGCTTCGGCCAATTTCCAGTCGCTCCAGGGCGAGCTCGCCGATGTCGAGGACAAGCTCGCCGCCGCGCGCCGGGCGCTGAATGCCGCGGTCGCGCGCTTCAACGCCGCGCGCGAATCCTTCCCCGCCGTGCTGTTTGCCGGGATGCTCGGATTCGCCGAGGCCGATTTCCACCGGCTCGATGCGAGCGAGCAGGGGACGGTCGACCAGGTGCCGCGGATCACCTTCTGAATCGGCCCGGGAACCGCGGAAACCAGCGGTTTTCCGGTCACATTCCGGTCGCGCTCCGGACACTGTCTTCAAAAAGTAACATTTCGCCGCGGCGGGGTGCATTTTTCATTTGCATTTCCCCCCCCAAGCCCTAAGTGCGCCCTTCCGCTGCCCCAAGGGGACTTCCAAACCGCAAGGCAGCTTGTCGTTTTATGGTTTTCACAAACCGTTTTGGGGGTCCCTTGAGTTGCACATCTATCCTGACGCACTGGCTGTAGTCCGCGACCTCCGTCCGGACGAACCCGTCATCCTCAACCGCCCGCACGCCGCGCGGCGCGCCGCTCGTTTCTTCGTCGAGAAGTTTCCGGGCAAGGTGCTCTATGCGGTCAAGGCCAACCCTGCGCCCGATCTGATCGAGGTGCTGTGGGGCGCCGGTGTCACCCACTATGACGTCGCCTCGATCACCGAGGTGCGGCTGGTGCGCGGCATATTGCCTGAGGCGGTGCTGTGCTTCATGCACCCGGTGAAGACCCCGGCGGCGATCCGTGAAGCCTATTTCGAGCACGGCGTGCGCACCTTCAGCCTCGACACCTTCGAGGAGTTGGAGAAGATCGTCGCTGCCTGCACCGATCCCGCGACCGGTGAAGCGCCGCGCGACCTGCGTCTGTGCGTCCGCCTGCGCGTGTCGAGCGAATACTCGGAGCTGTCGCTGGCTTCGAAGTTCGGCTGCGACCTGATCGAAGCACCCCAACTGCTCCAGCAGGCCCGCCAGCATTGCGATTGGCTGGGCGTGTGCTTCCACGTCGGCAGCCAGGCGATGACCCCGTTTGCCTTCGTGCAGGCCCTCGACCGCACCCGTGCGGCGATTGCCGAAGCTTCGGTGGTGATCGACATGATCGATGTCGGCGGAGGTTTCCCGAGCGCCTATCCGGGGCTCGAGCCGCCGCCGATGGAAGATTACTTCGCGATCATCGCCAAGCACTTCGAAAGCCTGCCGATCGCCTACAACGCCGAGCTGTGGTGCGAACCCGGCCGCGCGCTTTCGGCCGAGTATTCCTCGATGATCGTGCAGGTCAACAAGCGCCGCGGCGAAGAGCTCTACATCAACGATGGTGCATACGGTGCCCTCTACGATGCCGCCCATGTCGCGTGGCGCTTCCCTGTTCGCGCGCTCGAGGACGATCTGATCGAGGAAGACGAGGACTTCGCCTTCTACGGGCCGACCTGCGATGATGCCGATTACATGAAGGGGCCGTTTGCGCTCCCGGCGGACATCCAGGCGGGCGACTACATCGAGATCGGGATGCTCGGCGCTTACGGCGCGGCGATGAAGACCGGCTTCAACGGCTATGGCAATGCCGTTGCTGTCACCGTGCAGGACGAGCCGATGATGAGCCTGTTCAACGGCACCCGCGTGCGCGAGGCGACCGACAACGTGGTGTCCTTGCGCTGATCCTGATTGCGCCGCTCCGCCCCTGACGGGCGGGGCGGCTGCACCTTCGCGCCGCTTCTGTGCGGGCGTATTTGTCGTAAAAATGCAACAGCAATGACAAGAAGGCCCCGCCTCGGGGTAATTTTGTTAGGCTTTGAGCCGCTTGCCGATAACTTTCCCGATGTCGTCAACCTCTTCGACATCGAGGAAGCAAAACATGGCACGTCGCACCACCTTCTCCACCAGCACCGCGCTTCTGGCCCTCGCGCTGGGTTGCGTCTCGCAAGCCGCCTTCGCGCAGGACGAGGCCGCGTCCGCCGAAGCCGAGGCTGCCGAGGGCGATCCCATCATCGTCACCGGTACCCGCCGCACCGATCGCACCGTCTCCGAAAGCGCGGTTCCGATCGACGTGATCGGCTCCGACGCGCTGCTCAATCAGGGCGCGACCGAAACCAACCGGCTGCTCAACAACCTCGTCCCCTCGTTCAACTTTCCGCAGCCCTCGCTGACCGACGGCACGGATTCGCTTCGCCCGGCGACCTTGCGCGGTCTTGCGCCCGATCAGGTGCTGGTGCTGGTCAACGGCAAGCGGCGGCACATTTCCTCGCTGCTCAACCTCAACGGTTCGGTCGGGCGCGGTTCGGCGGGGGTCGATCTCAACACCATCCCCGCGCTGGCGCTGGAGCGGATCGAGGTGCTGCGCGACGGGGCGGCATCGCAATATGGCTCGGACGCGATTGCCGGGGTGATCAACCTCCAGCTCAGGAAGGGCTCCGGCGGACGCGCGCAGGCGACCTTTGGCAAGTACATCACCACGCTCGAAGGCGTGGCGCAGGTCGCCACCGTCGCCCCCACCACCGGGACGGGCGACAATCCGGTCATCACCTTCACCGGCGAAGACCGCACCCGCAGCGATGGCGATACCTTCACGCTTGCCACCAATATCGGCCTGCCGATCGGCGAGAGCGGCTATTTCAACTGGACCACCGAATATCGCGACCGTTCGCCCACCAACCGCTCCGGCCCCGATACCCGGCGGCAATATGTCGGGCTCGGCGATCCGCGCGAGGTCACGTTTGATCGCTACAACCACCGCTTCGGTGACGGGGAATCGGTCGATCTCAACTTTTTCGTCAACGCCGGCGCCGATCTCGGCCCCGATTTCGAGCTCTATGCTTTCGGCAGCTATGGTATCCGCGATGCCAATGGCACCGGCTTCTATCGCCGCTCGCTCGACCCGCGCAACCGCGACTTTGCCGCTTCGACCACGACCTTCGTGCCGTTCTATCCCGATGGCTTCCTGCCGCAAATCAACAGCGACATCGAGGACATCGCCGGGGTGCTCGGCATCCGCGGATCGGTATCGGGCTGGAACCTCGACCTGTCGGTGAATTATGGCACCAACCGGCTCGATTACACGATTTCGAACAGCTTCAACACCTCGCTCGGCGGCATTGCCAGCCCGGTCATCTTCGATGCAGGCGGGCTGCGTTCGGGCCAGACCTCGGTCAATTTCGATGCCCAGCGTGACGTCGACCTCGGCATTGGCGAGACCTCGATCGCGTTCGGCGGCGAATGGCGCAACGAGAATTACCGCATCATTGCGGGCGAGCCGGCCAGTATTGTCGCCGGGCCGTTTTTCTTCAGCAACGGTGCGCCTCCGGGCTCGCAGGTGTTCCCCGGCTTCGCGCCGTCGACCGAGGTCGATGCAACGCGCAATTCCTATGCGGGCTATGTCGAAATCGATGCCGACATTTCCGATCGCTTCAATGTTCAGCTGGCGGGCCGGTATGAGGATTACTCGGACTTCGGAAGCACGCTGAACGGCAAGGCTGCCGCCCGGTTCGAGCCGGTGGACGGGATTGCGATCCGCGGCGCGGTTTCGACGGGCTTCCGCGCGCCGGGTCTGGCACAGCAGTTCTTCTCGACCACCTCGACCAACAATGTCGGCGGCCAGCTGATCGAAATCGGCACCTTCCCGGTCGGGTCCCCGATTGCACAGGCGCTGGGATCGCAGCCGCTCGAAGCCGAAGAATCGGTCAACCTCAGCGGCGGCGTGGTGTTCACGCTGCTGCCCGGTCTCAGCCTCACGGCCGATTACTACAATATCAAGATCAACGACCGCATCGTGCTGACCGAGAACCTCCAGGGTCCCGATGTGGTTGCAATCCTCCAAGAAGCGATGGTGCTCGGCACTTCGGCGCGGTTCTTCATCAACGGGATCGACACGCGCACGCAGGGTCTCGATATCGTCGGCAGCTACCGCGTGCCCGATTTCGGGTTCGGCCGGGTGACGCTGAACGCCGGGTTCAACCTCAATGACACCACCATCACCGACCGCCGGGTGTTCAGCGGCTTCACCGCCGACCGCCTGTTCGCACGGCAGGAAAGCATCCGCCTGACCGATGGCCAGCCGAGCAACAAGCTCAACCTTGGCCTGACGTGGGAGAACGGGCCGTTCGGGCTGACGCTCAACGCCAACCGCTTCGGCAGCATCATCATTCCCGACGCGGTGACCACAGCGACCGCCAACGGGATGCCGGCGACGGTCACCAACCCGCAGATCCGCAACGATATCCGCGTCGCTGCGGGCGATGCTCCGGGCGATATCGAGCTCAGCCCGAAGTGGGTGCTCGATCTCGAGGTGCGCTTCAATCCGCTCGAAGCGGTGCAGCTCGCGGTCGGGGCCAACAACCTGCTGGACGAATATCCCGATCGCCTGCCGTTCGGCACTGTGGGCGGGGTCAATTTCGGGGGCAACAACGAATTCCTGCCCTATTCCTCGCAATCGCCGTTCGGCTTCAGCGGGCGGTTTGTCTACGGGCGCGTAAGCGTGGAATTCTGACGCGAAACGGGGGCGGAAAAGGGGCCCGTCAAACGGTGCCCCTTTCCGCCCCCAATTCTCCCGCAGTCCGGCTGCGGGTCATGTGCCGGGGATCAGAAGACCTCGAACAGGCCCGCCGCGCCCATGCCGCCGCCGACGCACATGGTGACGACCACATACTTGGCGCCGCGGCGCTTGCCTTCGATCAGCGCGTGGCCGGTGCAGCGCGCGCCGGTCATGCCGTAGGGGTGGCCGATCGAGATCGAGCCGCCGCTGACGTTGAGGATATCATTGGGGATGCCGAGCGTATCGCGGCAATAGAGCACCTGCACCGCGAAGGCTTCGTTGAGCTCCCACAACCCGATGTCTTCCATCTTGAGGCCGGTCTGCTTCAAGAGCTTGGGGATCGCGAAGACCGGGCCGATGCCCATTTCGTCAGGCTCGGTGCCGGCGACCGCCATGCCGACATAGCGGCCGAGCGGCTGGAGCCCGCGCTGTTCGGCGAGCTTGGCTTCCATCAGCACCGCGGCCGAGGAACCGTCCGACAGCTGCGAGGCATTGCCTGCGGTGATGCACATGCCCGGGCCCATCACCGGCTGGAGGCTTGCGAGGCCCTCAAGGGTGGTCTCGGGACGGTTGCCCTCGTCCTTGGTGACGGTGATTTCCTTCTGCGAGACTTCCTTGGTCTCCTTGTCGACCACGTTCATGGTGACCGTGACGGGGACGACCTCGGCATCGAGACGGCCTTCAGCCTGCGCGGCGGCGGTGCGCATCTGCGACTGGTAGGCGTATTCGTCCTGCGCCTCGCGGCTGATGTTGTAGCGCTTGGCGACGGTCTCGGCGGTGCCGAGCATCGGCATGTAGACGTCCTTGTGCATCGCGATCAGCGAGCGGTCGGGCGAGACGCGCATCTCGGGGGTCTGGACGAGGCTGATCGAATCCTGCCCGCCGCCGACGACGATGTCCATGTTGTCGACGATGATCTGCTTCGCGGCGGTGGCGATTGCCATCAGGCCCGAGGAGCACTGGCGGTCGATGGTCTGGCCGCTGACAGTGGTCGGGCAACCGGCGCGCAGCGCGACCTGACGGCCGATATTGCCCGCCTGCGTGCCCTGCGTGAGCACCGCGCCCCACACCACGTCGTCGATCTGCCCGGCTTCGATGCCCGCGCGTTCAATCGCGGGGGCGAGGCTGAGCGCGCCGAGCGTTGGTCCGGGGGTGGCGTTGAAGGCGCCCTTGTAAGCCCGGCCGATGGGGGTGCGGGCGGTGGAAACGATTACGGCGTCACGTGCCATGATAGGGGGTATCCTTGTTTTCAGCCGTCATCCCAGCGAAAGCTGGGACCTCAGGCGGCTGGGAGGGGCGCTTGCGGCCCTAGGCCCCAGCTTGCGCTGGGGTGACGATAAGGGAGAAGATCACACGAAGTATTGCGTGATCCACTCGCAGATCAGGGCGGGCTTTTCCTCGCCCTCGATCTCGATGGTGATTTCGCAGGTCTGCTGCCACTGGCCGGGGCGCTTCTCGACCATTTCGGTGAGCTTCCAGACGCCGCGGATACGCTTGCCGGCGCGGACCGGGGCGATGAAGCGGGTCTTGTTGCCGCCGTAGTTGACGCCCATCTTCACCCCCTCGATGCGCGGAGCGCCGCCCTGGGCGCCGAGATAGGGGATCATCGAGAGCGTCAGGAAGCCGTGGGCAATCGTGCCGCCGAACGGCGTCATCTTCGCCATTTCTTCGTTGACGTGGATGAACTGGTGATCACCGGTCGCCTCGGCGAACTGGTTGATGCGTTCCTGGCTCATCTCGGCCCATTCGCTGGTGCCGATCACTTCGCCGACCTTGGCGGCCAAATCCTGCGGGTTCATCAGGGCTCCTCCTCTTGTGTGCGAGGCCGCCCGCTCCGGGGCCGCCATCGCTTGCCTTGCGCCGCGCTTCATGGCGCAAGCGAGGGGGGAGCGCAACGCTCAGCTCTATGCCGCTACGGCACCGCGCATCTGCCCATCGACCGCGGCCCTGCGCGAGGCGCTGCGCTCCAGCAGGCCGCGCGCCGAATCGATCCGCAGGCAATAGGTGTTGAGGCCGATCTGGAGGCCCACCAGCATCAGCATCACCGGCTGATAGGCGATCCCCTGGAACAGCGCCCCGACAAGGTAGATCAGCGCCCCCATCTGCAAGGCGGCGGCGAGCGGCGCGATCCAGCGGGTGGTTTCTTCCTCGGCGCGCTTCCAGCGGCGCTGGATGCGCTCCATCTGCCACAGCCCGACAAGGTGCAGCAGCAGCCACATGCCGAGCCCCGGCCAGCCCTGTTCGCCGAGCATCTCGAACACCGAGGAATGGTAGGCCCGCGCCTTG
Organism: Erythrobacter sp.; assembly: GCA_013822695.1. Classification (GTDB taxonomy): domain Bacteria; phylum Pseudomonadota; class Alphaproteobacteria; order Sphingomonadales; family Sphingomonadaceae; genus Erythrobacter. The sequence continues at coordinate 17,932 of PNKW01000053.1, forward strand.
TCCTCGACCTCGGTGTATTCGATCGTGGTGGTGTTGCCCTCGGTCTTCTTGACCGGCAGGACATAGGTGAAGCGGTTGGAGCGATAGGCATCGAAACCGCCGCCCAGAGGCTTGGTCTCGACATAGTCGAGCGTCCATTTCCACACCGCCACCCGGGTCGAGGCGCTTTCGTCCCCGCTTGGCTGGGCGATGGTCGCCATGCGGTCATAATAGGATTGCGGCAGGAAGGGCAGGGCGGTGAGCCCGAGCACGCCGGCTCCGGCGATGAACAGGAAGCGCCGCTTGGAGTAGCGCAGCATCAGCACCGCCAGCGCGGCGATGCACAGCAGGCCTGTGCGCGCCTCGGTGCCGATCGGCACCAGCAGCGCGGCAAAGGTCAGCGCGGCAGCGAAGACCGTCACCGTCCAGTGGCGCGGGAAGATCGTGCCGTGCCTGACGAACCACCACAGCAGCGGGATCAGCCCGATCGCCACCGTCGCGAGGGTCGAGCTTTCGTAGATCCCGCTATTGTCGTCGACGAAGAAGTTGAGCTCGCCATAGCCGCCGCCGCCGGTCACCACCTTGAGCCCGGTGGCGATCACGATCATCGCCACACTCAGCACCAGCGAAAGCGCCAGACCCTCGATCCGCGCGCGGGTGGTGAGGGTGAGGGGCAGGAAGATCGCGAACAGCAGCGCCTTCCACACCCAGTCCCACTTGGTCTGCGCATCCTCGGGAAAATCGGCATTGCCGGTGGTCCACCAGCAATAGCAGAGCAGTCCCAGCATCAGGCCTTGTCTCAAGGTGAAGCGCGCGCCCTCCTTGCGGTCAAGGGCGAGCCACCCGCCGAAGGCCGCGGCAAAGGCGATCAGCGACAGGGGCAGGGTGGTGATGATCGAATAGCCGATCCGCTGCGGCGCGAGAATGTCGATATAGACATAGAGCAGCACCCACAGGAACGGGCGCTTGAGGCCGAGCAGCATCACATAGGCGATGAAGACGAGGAAGAAGAGGTCCTTCACGGCGCGCTCTCGTCTGATTTTGCCCCGTGTTCGCCGCGCGAACGGCGGGCTTCGTTGCGGCCCAGGGCGCTGGCAGCCTTGCGGTTGCCGGCGGTCTCGGACTTGATGTCATCCAGCAGCGGGTCGACATCGAGCCCGTCGCGCAGCACCAGCCGCATCAGCGCGACCGCGAGCAGGCCGTGGCCGAGGGCAAGGGCGAAGGTGTCGATCATCTCTCGGGCAGGATCCGCGCGGGGGTCATGCGCGAGCCTTACTCCCAGCCAGTTGACGCCGCGTTAAGCACGCCCGCGCTAGAACGCACCGCCATGATCCGCGTCCTCCACGTCCTCGACCACTCGCTGCCGCTCCACAGCGGCTACACCTTCCGCACGCGCGCCATTCTGAAAGCACAGGAGGGCCATGGGCTGGACGTGCGCGGGATCACCGGGCAGAGGCACAATCTCGAGGCGGCCGTGACGGGCCCTTGCGAGGAGGCCGACGGGCTCACCTTCCACCGCACCCCCGGCACCCCGGCAGGCCCGCCGGCCTTGAGGGAACTGGGCGAGATCGAGGCGCTGACGGCGGCGATCATCACGCTCGCCGACCAATGGCGCCCCGATATCATCCACGCCCATTCGCCCGCCCTGTGCGGCGCGGCAGCCGAGCGCGCGGCGCGGGCGCTGGGCGTGCCCTTCGTCTACGAGATCCGCGCCTTCTGGGAGGATGCCGCGGTCGGCAACCTGTCGGGCACCCAGGGCAATCTCAAATACCGCTTGACCCGCGCGCTTGAGACCCGCGTGGCGCGCGCGGCGGACGCGCTGTTCACCATCTGCCAGGGGCTCAAGGACGATCTGGCCGCGCGCGGAATTCCGGAGGCGCGGATCAATGTCATGCCCAACGGGGTCGATCTCGGCCTGTTCGGCGATCCGCCCCCGCGCGACGCGGCGCTGGCGGGCGAACTCGGGATTGCGCCGCAAGTACCGGTGATCGGCTATATCGGCAGCTTCTATGCCTATGAGGGGGTCGATGATCTGATCGCGGCCATGCCGCTGCTCCGGCAATCGCACCCGGACGCCCGCCTGCTGCTGGTGGGGGCCGGGCCGATGGACGCCAGCTGGCGCGCCGCCACCGCCGCGCTGCCCGAGCCCGAGGCGGTGATCTTCACCGGCCGCGTGCCGCACACCCAGGTCGAGCGTTACTATTCGCTGGTCGATGTGCTCGCCTATCCGAGGAAGGCCCAGCGCCTCACCGATCTGGTCACGCCGCTGAAGCCATTGGAAGCCATGGCCCAGCGGCGGCTGGTGGCCGCCTCGAGCGTCGGCGGGCACCGCGAACTGATCGCGGACGGCGTGACAGGCACGCTGTTTGCTCCCGATGATCCCGCCGCTTGCGCCGCTGCGCTTGCACGGCTGCTCGACAATAGGGGCGACTGGGAGGCGATGAAGGCGCGCGCGGTCGATCACGTGCGCACCCGCCACGATTGGGCCGAGAACGCGCGGCGTTATCTCTCTGTTTACCATCTCTTGATACCCCGTGGTGACAAGCACGGCGCACCACGCGCTGTCGCACGAACGGGGTAGTTGTCGGATGGCATCGGGGCGAAAGGGCAAGGCGGGGCAGCGCAAGGGCAAGGGGGGCGGTGGCCGATCTGCGTCGCGTCAGCGTCCTGCCAAGCTGCCGCTCGCCGCGCACCGGGCCTTCGCGCCGCTGCTGGGGGCCTGGGGGGCGCTGCTTGGCGCAGGCGTGGTGGTGGTGCTGCCCGAGCCGATGGTCGCGCAGATGCTGCGCGGCACGCTGATCGGCACCTGGGCCGCCGCCGCGCAGCCCGCGCTCGCCTGGATTGCGGGCGGACTGCTCGGCGTGCTGCTCTTCGCCTTTGCCGCCTGGCGCCATGTCCGTGCGCGCCGCGGCAAACGTGGGCCCTCGATCGCGGCGATGGCCGCGCGCCGGGTGACCCCGATCAATCCCGCGCGTGACCTCGGTTCGCTGCGGCTCGACGATCCGGTCGAGACCATGCCCTTCTCCACGCCTGCGTGGCGCGATGCCGATGCGGGCGATGCGCAGCGCGCTGCCGTGCCAGAGCCCGCGTCTGCGCCCGCAGCCGAAGCCGCAGCCGCAGCCGCACCCGCGCCCGCGCCCGCACCGCGCGAGCTCGATCTGGCCGAATTCGCCGAACTGCCCGGTCGCAACGCGGTGTGGGTCGAGGAGGCGGCGCCTGCTGTGGCGGAACCGGCTTCCGCTCCTGCTCCGTCAGCCGCTGCGCCCGCCGCGCACCCGCACCGTTCGACCAGCGCACCGCTGCCCGTGCCGGGAAGCGCCGCACTCGCCCGCCTGCGTGCGGTGCCAGCTAGCCAGCTGAGCCTTGCCGAAATGGTCGAGCGCTTTGCCGGGGCGCTGCATGACGTGCGCGAGACCTCGCCCGGCCGCAGCCTCGGCCCCGGCGATCTGGCTGCGCGCGAGGCGGCGCTGGCCGAAGCCCTCAAGGCACTGGAGGCGCTGAGCGGCACGAACCGTCCCGCGCCGCGCCTGCCGCGCCGCGACGAACCGCTCCCCGCCGCGCGCGCGCGCCTCCAGCCGCACCTTGAACGCGTCCGCGGGGCGGCCTGAGCGGCGCATTGGCGCAAAAGCTGCAACCCAGAGGGCAGAATTCGGCGCGCCACGCAATCAAGCTAAAGTTTGAATAGGTCTGCGAGAAATATTGCTTCGCGCGCACCCCTTGCCAAACCTGCTTCCTGTCGGCATGAGGGCCGCGAATAAGGGCAATGGCCACCCTCGCCAAGAAGGGGCCGCGCCCGATTGACCTGCCCGAGGCGTGTTCCTTTGCATGAGCGATCATGCGACTAGGGTTCGCGCCTCTCGGCATCTGACAGATCGGACTAACGCCATGGGTTACCCTAACGCCCAGGGTCTCTACGACCCCGCCAACGAACATGACGCCTGCGGCGTCGGCATGGTTGCGCATATCAAGGGGGAGAAAAGCCACGCGATCATCGCGCAGGCGCTGGAGATTCTTGACCGGCTCGATCACCGCGGCGCGGTGGGCGCCGACCCGCTGCTGGGCGATGGTGCGGGGATTCTGATTCAAATCCCCGATCCGCTGATTCGCCGCTGGGCAGAGGCGCACGGCCATGAACTGCCCGCGCCCGGTGATTATGCCATCGCGATGTGCTTCCTGCCGCAGGACGGGGCCGCGCGCGCCTTTGTGTGCGAGCGGATGGAGGCCTTCACCACCAAGGAAGGCCAACGCTTCATCGGCTGGCGCGACGTGCCGACCTCGCCCGCCGGGCTGGGCGACGCGGTGATCGCTTCGATGCCGGTGATCCAGATGGCGGTGATCGCGCGCGGGGCCAACTGCGCCGATCAGGACGCCTTCGAGCGCAAGCTGCTGACGATCCGCAAGCAGGTCCAGAACCCGCTTGCCATGCTCGCGGAAAAGCACGGCCTGCCCGGCGTCACCGAGACCTACATCCCGAGCTTCTCGACCCGCACCGTGGTCTACAAGGGGTTGCTGCTGGCGACGCAGGTCGGCTCTTTCTATGACGACCTGCGCGATCCCGCGTGTGTCTCGGCGCTGGGTCTCGTCCACCAGCGCTTCTCGACCAACACCTTCCCGAGCTGGCGTCTTGCGCACCCGTTCCGCTTCATCGCCCACAATGGCGAGATCAACACGGTGCGCGGTAACGTCAACTGGATGAACGCCCGCCGCCGCACGATGGAAAGCGAGCTGCTCGGCCCCGATCTCGACAAGATGTGGCCGATCATCCCGCACGGGCAATCGGACACGGCCTGCCTCGACAACGCCTTGGAACTGCTGATCGCGGGCGGATACAGCCTTGCCCATGCGATGATGATCCTCATCCCCGAAGCCTGGGCCGGCAACCCGCTGATGACGCCTGAACGGCGCGCCTTCTACGAATATCACGCCGCGCTGATGGAGCCGTGGGACGGCCCGGCATCGGTGTGCTTCACCGATGGCCGCCAGATCGGCGCGACGCTTGACCGCAATGGTCTGCGTCCGGCGCGCTTTTGCGTCACCAAGGACGACATCGTCTGCCTCGCCTCGGAAAGCGGCGTGCTGCCCTTTGCCGAGGCCGATATCGTGCGCAAGTGGCGGCTGCAGCCGGGCAAAATGCTGCTGATCGACCTCGAACAGGGCCGCATCATCGAAGATGACGAGCTGAAGGCCGATCTCGCCAATGCCGAACCCTATGCCGAGTGGCTGCATCAGGCGCAGTACAAGCTAGAAGACATCACCGACGTGGTGCCCGAACTGGCGGCAATCCCGGCGGAAGAGGGCACCCTGCTCCAGCGCCAGCAGGCCTTCGGCTATACGCAGGAGGACATCACCCGCTTCCTAGAGCCAATGGCGGTGGATGCCGATGATCCCATCGGCTCGATGGGCACCGATACGCCGATTGCCGTTCTCTCGGACCGTGCGCGGCTGCTCTACGATTACTTCAAGCAGAACTTTGCGCAGGTCACCAACCCGCCGATCGATCCGATCCGCGAGGAACTGGTGATGAGCCTCACCAGCATGATCGGCCCGCGCCCGAACCTGCTGGGCCGCGA
>PNKW01000054.1 GCA_013822695.1 Erythrobacter sp.
CTCGTCGTGGCGTTCATCATCGACGCGGTCGTCGGGGCGCACCTCGACCTCGCCGGAATCGGCGATCAGCAGATCGTCGTCGATGATGCGCTCGTCGGCCATGGGGGCGGTTTAGGCGGGGAGGGCGCAAAAGCAAGCCGGGGAGGGTGACAGCCGGGGAATGGCTGCTAAAAGCGCGGGCAAATTCATTCAGGAGACACGAAAATGGCCGAAACCCTCACCTTCACCCTCGACACCGGCGACGGCGAGCCCAAGGATGTCGTCATCAAGCTGCGCCCCGACCTGGCCCCCGGCCACGTCGCGCGCATCACCGAACTGGCGAGCGAGGGCTTTTACGACGGCGTCGTGTTCCACCGCGTGATCGCCGGCTTCATGGCGCAGGGCGGCGATCCGACCGGCACCGGCATGGGCGGCAGCGACAAGCCCGACCTCGCCGCCGAGTTCAACGCCGAACCGCATGTCGAAGGCGTGTGTTCGATGGCCCGCGCGCAGAACCCCAACAGCGCCAATTCGCAGTTCTTCATCTGCCTCGACGATGCGCGCTTCCTCGACAAGCAGTACACCGTGTGGGGCCAGGTCACGAGCGGCATGGAACACGTCCACGCGCTGCCCAAGGGCGAACCGCCGCGCAGCCCCGGCAAGATCGTCAAGGCGACCGCCGCCTGAGAATGCGGGCCTAAAGCCCCGGCGAGACGGCGTGGCCTTGCAGGCTCTGCCAGAACAGCGCGAAGCCGATTCCTGCGATGGCCGCATGACCGGCGATCCCGACGAGGATCGGCTCGCGCCGCCAAAGCCCCACGAGGAACAGCAGCGCAACCAGCACTAGCGACAATCCCCCGACGATCAGGAACGCCTCGATCGGCTCGAAACCCATTTCGTACAGGGGCGCGATGGTGATAGCGGCGATAATCAGCACGATCATCGCGAACAGCCACGATTCCGAGCTGACCTGTTTGGGCAGGGTGACGAGGATCATCCACACCAGCCCCGCCGCTGCCCAGCTGACGATCACGGGCACGGTGAAGCAGCGCGCCAGGGCGCCTGCAAAGGGGCTCTCGGGCTTATCGCCGTACATCGGTGAGGGGCCTTGCGCGGCAAACCATGGCGCCTTGTCACAGCAAGGCATGAATATCGCGTGAAAACCGGAGTTTGCACGGCGCAACCGGTGCGCGGAATCATTGATCCCTGCCGCCAGGGCGCCTGACTGTGGCCTCACGATTGAACGCGGCTGCCATCAGCGCTAAATACGGCCCCTCATGAAACCCTCCGCGCGCCTCCAAAGAACCCCGGCTGCCCACCGGGTCAAAAGCATCGGCTGCCCGATGAACCTCTGTGACGGCAAGCGCATCACGTGCTGCGCATAAACTTTCGCCCTCTCATCCTGCTGCTCGGCCTTGCGCTCTCGGCCTGCGCCACGCTCCCCGACATCTCGCAGTCGCGCTCACCCTGCCGGTTTGAGCCGGGCGGGTGGTGTTCCTTCATGCGCGAGGCGGCGGTTGAGGCGTGGCCCTATGCGGTCGCGGCGACCAATGCCTATGCCGAGGACAAGGACATTTTCCGCGATGACGGACCGCTGCTCGAACAGCTCGAGCGCCTGCCGATCGCACCCGAGGATGCCAGGAAGGGCTTCAGCTACGAAGTCTTCGCGCAATACGCCCCCGGCAGCGGCGACAACCCGGGGCGCAAGCCGGTCGCCCGCATCCTCGCCTTTCGCGGCACGGATATTTCCGTTTCGCGCGGGCTGACCGACATTTTCTATGGCACGCTGCGCAGCGACCAGATCGCGCTGGCGCTGCGCTATTTCGATGCCGAGCGCGCGCGGTTCGATGCCGAACTGCCGTGGATCGTCACCGGCCACTCGCTCGGCGGGGCGCTGGCGACCGAGGTGTCGGTGAAATACCCCGAAGTGCGCGCCTATATGTTCAACACCTCGCCCTTCTATGCGGGCGACGGGATGACCAATGACGTCCAGCGGCTGGTGATCAACGAGCGCGGTGAGGTTCTGCGCAGGTTTGCGCGGTTTGATGTCGACCCGGCGGCCGATGTGTTCACGGTCAATTGCGGGCCGCAGAACGGGCAGTTCACCAAGCACAAGATTCGCCCGCTGGCCAATTGCATCACCTGGATTGCGGCCCATGCAAGTGCGGATGCGCTGGCGGTGGTCAAGGCCAATGCGGTGCCCAAGCCGATGGTCGAGTGCGGGCCGGAGGACAAGCCGCACCCCGGCGTGCTGACTCGCCAGCTGATCCCTTGCGTGCATGTCGGTCGGCGGGACGACCCGAAGTAACACGCGCTCGCCTTGGCAGCGCCGCCGCTTGGCGCTAAAGGCGGCCCCCTCATGAAACCTGCCTCTCCTCCCCAGACCTACCGGGTCAAGAGCTTCGGCTGCCAGATGAACGTCTATGATGGCGAGCGTATGGGCGAGCTGCTGGCGACACGCGGCATCACGCCCGCGCCCGAGGGCGAGGAGGCCGATCTCGTCATCCTCAACACCTGCCACATCCGCGAGAAGGCCGCCGAAAAGGTCTATTCGGACATCGGCCGCTTGGTGAAGGCGGGCGAGGAGGTAGGGAAGGCCCCGCTGATCGCGGTCGCGGGCTGCGTCGCGCAGGCTGAGGGGGAGGAGATCATGGCGCGCGCCCCTGCGGTGAGTATCGTGGTCGGCCCGCAGGCCTATCACCGCCTGCCCGAGATGCTCGACAAGGCGGCGATGGGCGAGCGCGCGACCGATACCGACATGCCCGCCATCGCCAAGTTCGATGCGCTGCCGGCGCGGGCCAAGCGGGGGCCGAGCGCTTTCCTCACCGTGCAGGAGGGCTGCGACAAGTTCTGCACCTATTGCGTGGTGCCCTATACCCGCGGCGCGGAAATCTCGCGGCCGTTCAGCCATCTGGTCGCCGAGGCTCAGAAGCTGGTCGAAGCGGGCGCGAAGGAGATCACGCTGCTCGGCCAGAACGTCAACGCTTGGAGCGGCGAGGATGACAAGGGGCGCCGCGCGGGGCTGGGCGGGCTGATCCGCGTGCTCGCGGGGATCGATGGCCTTGCGCGCATTCGCTACACCACCAGCCACCCCAACGACATGGACGACGACCTCATCGCCGCGCATGGCGAGGTGGCCAAGCTCATGCCCTATCTGCACCTGCCGGTGCAGGCCGGGAGCGACCGCATCCTCAAGGCAATGAACCGCCAGCACACCGCGACCAGTTATCTGCGCCTCATCGAGCGGTTCCGCGCCGTCCGCCCCGACATCGCGCTGTCGGGCGATTTCATCGTCGGTTTCCCCGGCGAGACCGAGGCCGATTTCGAGCACACCCTCAGCATCGTCGATGAAGTCCGTTACGCTGCCTGCTTCAGCTTCAAATATTCCCCGCGCCCCGGCACGCCCGCCGCCACCATGGAGGGCCAGATCGCGCCCGAAGTCATGGACGAGCGCCTCCAGCGCCTCCAGCAGCGCATCGGCGCGCATCAGTACGCCTTCAATCAGGCGAGTGTGGGCAAGACCTGCCAAGTGCTGATCGAGCGCAAGGGGCGGCACGAAGGCCAGTGGCTCGGCAAGTCGCCGTGGCTCCAGAGCGTGCATTTCGAAGGCGAGCACGCCATCGGCGATCTCGTCGAAGTGGAACTGGCCGAGGCGGGGCCGAATTCGCTACGGGGCCTGGTTCCCGCGCGCGTCTGACCGCTCTGCCGCCACCGCCGCGCGGGCAATGTCGTTGTAGACCCGCCGCGGCTTGGCATTGCGCGAGGCATCGTAGAGTTCGCGCACCAGCGCCTTGTCGTAATCGGCCAGCCCCGCGGGCGGCGCGGCGTCATCGAACAGGGTAAGGATCGTGCGCACCGGCGCGCCCCCCTCGACTGCGCCGGTGCCGAGCAGCGCGCGCATGGTGGCGTAATCGGCGAGCTGGCCGAGCGTGAAGCCGTGCGCCGCCTCGCGCGAAATGAGCACGGCTGCACCCGTGATCTCGGTGGAGACGATGGGGTCAGTAGCGCTCAACGGGTCGAAGAGAGCGGGAACGCTTACGCCACCCTCCAACCATGCTTGCGGATCGCCATTGGGCAAGGGCCTGCCCTCGGGATCGCGCACCACAATCCTGTTCCACGCCCGGACCGGCCCCGTCTCGCCCAGCACGCGTTCGCGCTGATAGCCGGTAAGGTGGGCGAGTTGCGGCGACCCCGCACTCAACCAGCGCTCCGGCGCGCCCGCCGCCGGGGCCATGAAGGCGACACGGACCGTCGGCACGCAGTCGGGCGAGCGATCCGCCCCGACTCCGAGCGTCTCGGCATTCTCGCGAATGCGCCCGGCGATTGTCTCGGCATCTTCGGGTGCGAGGCCGAGCACGGTGACGCAGACCGGAAAGAAGAACTTCGCCACCGGTTGGTCGAGGCGCGGTGGGCGGATCACGTCGCGGGTGAATTCGCGCAATTCCTTGTGCCTTTCGGCCTCGGTCGGGGGCGGGCGCACGATGATCTCGGGTGGAGCGCTGGCGCGGCTTTCCTGCGCGGCGGCGCTCGCAGCAATCGGCAACACGGCCATGGCGACTGCAAACCTGCGCATAAGCTTAGACCTTTCATACGCTTGGCTGCTGCAGCCTACCACAGCAGGGCTGCGCATGTGAAGCATCCGTGACTTTCCACCGCCATCTCGCCGCACCCGGCTTGCCAAGGGGCGCGAGGGGCTTAGGCTTGCGACTCAAGGGCAAGGGATCGTCCTTTTCGCCCTCAAGCAAAGGACCTTATGGGCCGACGACCCTCTCGTGCCGGACACCCGGCGCTCTCACCCGATCCGCGCGGTATTCCGGCACAGCGGCGCGCGCGTGTCGATCTGACCTTCGAGAACCAGGCCCTGCTCGGCCCGCTGTTCGGGCAGTTCGATTCAAATCTGGTGCAGGTCGAAAACCGGCTCGGGGTGTTCATCCACGCGCGCGGGCATCAGGTGGTGATCGAGGGGCCGGAGGATGACGTCGCCCGGGCGCGCGAGACGCTGAAGACCATGTATGACCGCCTCGCGCGCGGCGAGGCGCTTGATAGCGGGGCGATCGAGAGCCTGATCGCGATGTCGGCCGAACCGACCTTGGAAGGCATCATCTCGGGCGATGACGGCGCGCCGCCGATCATGATCCGCACGCGCAAGAAAACCATCGTGCCGCGCTCGGCGACGCAGATCGAATATATGCGCGCGCTGGCCAAGGAAGACATCATCTTCGCCCTCGGCCCGGCGGGCACCGGCAAGACCTATATCGCGGTGGCGCAGGCGGTGAGCCAGCTGATCACCGGGAGCGTGCAGCGCCTGATCCTCTCGCGCCCGGCGGTCGAGGCGGGGGAAAAGCTCGGCTTCCTCCCCGGCGACATGAAGGAAAAGGTCGATCCCTATCTCCGGCCGCTCTACGATGCCTTGAACGACTGCATGCCGCCCGAACAGGTCGAGCGGCGGCTGGCGAACGGCGAGATCGAGATCGCGCCGATCGCCTTCATGCGCGGGCGGACGCTGGCGGACAGCTTCATCATCCTCGACGAGGCGCAGAACACCACGCGCGAGCAGATGAAGATGTTCCTCACCCGCTTCGGCCAGAATAGCCGAATGGTGGTCTGCGGCGACCCGCGGCAGGTCGACATCCCCGGCGGCCCGCGCATGAGCGGCCTCAATGACGCGGTCGAGAAGCTCGAAGGCATCGAAGGCTTCGGCACGATCCGCTTCACCACCGCCGACGTGGTGCGCCACCCGATCGTGGGCCGGATTGTCGAGGCCTATGAGCGGAATGGCGAGGGCGAGGGGGCCTAGCGCGCGCCAGCCATGCTGACCGCTGCGTGGTTCGTGCTGCTCGCCGCTGCGGGCTGGCTGGTGTGGACCGGTTGGCTGATGGCCTTTCGCCCCTCCAGCGCGCTCGACCTGCTGCGTCAGACCGCGACGAGCCATCGGATCAACGCCATCGAACAGGTGCCGCGATTGATCGCGGGCGCGGCGATGGCGGTGCGGGCTGAGGTGTCGCACTTCCCGCAGTTCTTCGCCGTCGCGGGGCTGTTCATCGTCGCCAGTTCAGTGGTTTTGCTGATCATCCCGCTGCGCTGGCACAACGGCTATGCGGTGTTCTGGGCGAAGCGCATCCCGCTTGCAGGGGTGCGTGCCGTCGCGCCTTTGGCAGTGCTGGGCGGGATCGGATTGATCTGGGCGGCGTGAGGCCGCTACAGGGCATGCCGATGCAACTCGATATCGACATCGAAGACTGGCCTGCGGGTGAGTGGGAGGCCTTGGCAACCCGCGCCGCAGCCGCCGCTGGCGAGAGCGAGCCGCTGCTCGCCAACCCGCGCCTTGTCGCCAGCCTGCTGTTCACCTCCGATGCCGAGGTTCACGCGCTCAACCGCGAATGGCGCCAGCGGGACAAGCCCACCAATGTGCTGTCCTTCCCGATGCTCGAACGCGCAGAACTTGAGGCGCTAGGCCGCGAAGGCCCGCCCGAAATGCTCGGCGATATCGCGCTGGCTTACGAGACCTGCGCGCGCGAGGCGGCGGAGAAGGGTATTCCTCTCGAAGCCCACGCCGCCCACCTCATCGTCCATGGCCTCCTCCATCTCGCCGGCCACGACCATGTGATGAGCGACGAACAGGCCGAGGCGATGGAGGGGCTGGAAAGCCGCATACTTGCCAAACTGGGCATCGCTGACCCATATGGCGACAGGTAGCAACAGGAGCCACATGCAAGGCCATGGCCGATTCCCATTCGTCCGCGTCCCCGTCGGGAGAAGCGGACAGTAGCAGCGGGCTGATATCCGCGTTCCGCAAGATGCTCGGGCTCGAGGGCGCGCGTTCCTTGCGCGAACAGCTCGAAGAAGCGATCGACGAGCACGAGGACGAGAACGGCGGCCCGGGTGAGGGCGCGGCCACCAGCGGCGATCTGTCGCGGGTCGAGCGGCAGATGCTGCGCAACCTCCTCCACTTCTCCGAACATGATGCCGATGATGTGGCGGTCCCGCGCGGCGAGATCATCGCGGTCGATGCCGCGATCAGCTGGGAGGAAATGGTCGCGGCCTTCTCCGAGCACGGCCATTCGCGCATGCCGGTTTACCGCGACACGCTCGATAGCGTGATCGGGATGATCCACATCAAGGATATCTTCCCCTTCCTCGCCAACGGCACCCCGCCGCCCGAGGACTGGACCACGCTGATGCGCCAGCCGCTCTATGTGCCGCAGGCGCGCGGGGCATTGGATGTGCTCGCCGACATGCGCACCCAGCGCGTGCACCTTGCGATCGTGCTCGATGAATTCTCGGGCACCGATGGCCTCATCACGATCGAGGATCTGGTCGAGGAAATCGTCGGCGATATCGAGGACGAGCATGATGACGCCCCGCCCGAACTGATCACCCCGATCGGCGATGGCATGTGGGATGTCGACGCGCGCGCCGAGCTTGATGACATAGCAGAGAGGATCGACCCGCGCCTTGCCGAGGTCGCCGAGAGCGTCGACACGCTGGGGGGCCTTGCCTTCGTGCTCGCCGAGGCGGTGCCGCCGGTCGGCACGGTGCTGGAACATACCAGCGGCTGGCGGATTGAAGTGACAGCGGGCGACGAAACCCACGTCACCCGCCTCAGGCTGCACCCGCCCGCGACTGAGGAAGAGGTGCAGTAGGCGCAACTTTTTGCGCGCACCCACAATTTTTCTTCGATTTTTTGCATCCATCCGTGCGCTCGGGCGTATCTCATGTCACACAAGGAGACATGAGAATGCCCGCACGCCGCTTGCCCCCGCTCCGCGCTCTGGAGGCCTTCATGCGCACCGTGCGCCTCGGATCGGCCCGGGCAGCGGCGGAGGAGATTGGCCTCAGCCCCTCGGCGCTGTCGCGGCGGATCAGCAACCTCGAAGAATTTGTCGGCAAAAAGCTGTTCACCCGCGCGCGCCAGTCGATGCAGCTGACCGACGAGGGGCAGGCCTTCTACGAGGCGGTGAACCCGCATATGGAAGCGCTCGCCCGGGCGGTGGAGAGCCAGTCGGACAATATCGCCCTGCTGCGCCTGCGATTGGGCGTGCTGCCGATGTTCGGCAGCCAGCGATTGTTCCCGCGGCTGGGCGAGCTGCGCAAGCGCCACCCGCTGCTGCACATCGACATCGACACCGCGCCGCACCTGGAAGACCGCGTGGGCGACACGCTCGATGCGGCGATCATCCTGTCGCGCGGCCCGGCGAGCGGGCTGCATGCAGTGCGGCTCGACCACAATCTCGTCCACGCGATCTGCTCGAAGGAGACCGCGCGCGCGATCGGCCCCGACATCACGCCCGAGGTGATGGCCAAGCAGACCTTCCTGATCCACAACGAGCTGCCCGAAAGCTTCGTCGCGTGGACGAAGGCCAATGCGCTCGACACGATGGATCCGGCTGCGATCGACCACTACGATTCGGGCGCGCTGATGCTGGAGGCGGCGGCGCAGGGTCTCGGCATCGCGATCATGCACGACGACCACCTGCGCCGCGCCAATGACAATCGCCTGATCAACCTCCCCGGTCCGCCGGTGGAGAGCCCCTATTCCTACTGGTTCGTGTGCAAGCCGGTGTCGCTCGAGAGCCGCCCGGTGCGGATTTTCCACGATTGGCTGGTGCGCGCGGGGCTTTGATCTGGTGATCGCGCTGGCGGGGGGTCTGCGCCCCTACAAGGACGCCTCGTAGCGCACCGGGGCGACCGAGTGCGCGAAGGGGCGCAAGGGGTGGCCGCGGATCTCGATCAGGGCTTCCTCGATCCGGCGGCGCGATTCCTGGCCGATCGCCTTGCGACCCTTGAAGTCCTCAGGCGAGAAGGGCTCGAGGTAGTGGAGGCCGACAGGGAAGCTGCCCTTGCGCGAGAGGACGCGCTTGGCGTTGTTGAGGCCGCCCTCCTCGCCGATCCAGCCGATCCACTCGGCGACTGCGCCATAGTCGAGGATCACCGGCTGGACGAGGACGCCGGGCGGGGGCGGCTCGAGGACGGAGAGCATCGAGGTCTTGAAGGGGAGCAGCGACTGGCCGTCGGTGGTGGTGCCTTCGGGGAAGACGGTGACCGACCAGTTGTCGACCAGCGCCTCCTTCAAGGCGTTGATCTGCTCGGCCACGCCCATGCGGTGCTCGCGCTTGACGAACACGGTGCGGTTGAGCCTGGCGAGCCAGCCGACGACGGGGGCGGTGGCAAGCTCGGCCTTGGCGACGAAGGCCGTGCCGCTCGCCCCGGCCAGCGCGAGGATGTCGACCCAGGAGATGTGGTTGGCAACGAAGAACACGTCGCGCTTCAAATGCGTGCCCACGACCTTGACCCGCGCTCCGCACACCCGTGCTGCGCAGCGCAGGAACAGCATCGGGAAGGGCGAGCCGTAGGAGACGAGCCGGAAGAGGTAGTGGAGCGGCACGAAGACCAGCAGCAGCCCAATCAGGCCGAGCGAGCGCAAACCGATGCGCACCCAGCCGACAAGGCTGATCGGCGTCACCTCGCCGCGCGCGGCGGCCTGACGCAGTTCCCAATCAGTCACTGAACAGTCTCAGTCATTGCGGGACAGCCGCACGCCGTAGAGCTCCATCCGGTGATCGACCAGCCGGTAGCCCAGCCGCTCGGCGATCTGGCGCTGGAGCGCTTCGACTTCTGGATCGACGAATTCGACGACCTTGCCGGTCTCAACGTCGATCAGGTGATCGTGATGCGCCTCGGGCACCGGCTCGTAACGCGAGCGGCCATCGCCGAAATCGTGACGGTCGAGGATGCCGGCTTCCTCGAACAGGCGCACGGTGCGGTAGACCGTGGCGATCGAGATGCGCGGATCGATCGCGGCGGCGCGGCTGTGGAGCAGTTCGACATCGGGATGGTCGTCGCTCTCCGACAGCACCCTTGCGATGACGCGGCGCTGTTCGGTGATGCGCAGGCCCTTTTCCGCGCAGAGTTGTTCGAGATCGATCTTGTGAGTCAAGAAAAGCTCCATCGCCGTGCGCGGTGCCCCTTCCGGGTGCGGCCGCCCAAAAGCATTGCAGCCTCATCCCTACAGGGACGAGGCTGCTTGCTCAAGCGGCCCAACCCGCCCTCTCAACAGGGGCGGCGGGGCGGCTGCCTTCATCAGGCCCGGGTTGCGACCCGGGAGGGCCTGGTATCAGGCAGTCTTCTTGGCGCGGGCGCGGGCCTTGGGCGCCACGGTCCCGGGCTTGCGGCCGAGCCCGATCTTCTTGGCCAGATCGCGGCGCTTTTCGGCATAGTTGGGCGCGACCATCGGATAGTCGGCGGCGAGGCCCCACCGCGCGCGGTATTCTTCGGGGCTCATGTTGTAATTGGTGCGAAGATAGCGCTTGAGCATCTTCAGCTTCTTGCCGTCTTCAAGGCACACGATGTAATCGGGCTTGATCGAATTGCGGATCGCGACAGCAGGCTGCGGCTTGGCTTCTTCGACCACCGGCGTCTCGCCAAGATTGGCAAGTGCCGCATAGACGTTGGTGATGAGGCCGGGGACATCAGCCACGGCGACATCATTGTTGCTGAGATGTGCGGCGACAATGTCGCTGGTCAGCGTGATAAGCGTTTCTTTCATATTGATTTCCAGATCTTGCATGAGTTCCTCACGGGCGTCTTTACCGCTGCGCCGGTTATTGGGCCATGCCGCAAGTCATTTGTCATGGCAACTAGGTTGCTTTGCTTGTTCACCATTTCGCGATGAATGGAGGGTCAGTCGATAGACCGCGCGAAAGTAATCGCGTCGATTCTGTCGCCGTTCGCCGTGCGGTAATAGTTGCGCCGCTCGCCGATGGGTTTGAAACCGAACTTGAGATACAAGTGGATAGCGGGATTGCCGCGCCGCATTTCGAGAAATATGCGCGCCGTGCCGCGGGTGCGGGCGACTGTGAAGAGATGTTCGATCAGCGCCGCCCCCACGCCCTGACGCCGCGCCGCGGGAGTGACGGCGATCAGCAGCAGCTCTTCCTCGTCGAGCACGTGGCGGGTCAGCACGAAACCGGCCGGGGCAGGGGCTGGGGCAGGAGCAGGGGCGGGGCCATCGGGGATGAGCGCGCCTGCCGCATCAGCCACCAGCGCATGGGTGCTCGGCAGGCTCAGCGCATCGGCGACCTGGCGGCGGTTCCAGGCCTCGCCATAGGCCGGATCAAAGGCCGCCTCCATCACCGCCATGATCCGGTCGAGGAGGTGCGGGCAGGGCGTCATGCGGCCCCTTGCGCTGTCATCGGCGTGGCATCGGGGCCGCGGCCATATATCGGCGCGAGCGCGGGGGTGAGGAGGGCGGGGTTCAGCAGGCCGACCGCTCCCGCGTCGGGCAGGAGGTCGAGCGCCTCGGCACGGGCAGTCTCGGCGCGCAGTGAAGCGCGGCTGCCAGCGATCAGCGCGGCATGGGGCCGGGCGCAGGCGGCCTCGGGGGTGAGCGAGACGGCTGCGCCCACCGGCAGGCCATCGACCGCGAAATCGGCGACGAACCACTCGCCGTGGCCGCCATTGGTGCACACCGTCACGCCCATGCTGCCGGGCCGCGCAGCGAGCGCCTGCGCAGCGATCAGCGCGAGGGTGGGAAAGCCCAGCACCTCGGCGCCCCAGGCAAAGCCGAGCGCGCGTGCGGTCGCAAGGCCGATGCGCACGCCGGTAAAACTGCCCGGGCCAAGGCTGACGAGAATGCGGTCCGCACGCCCCTTGTCCGGCAGCGCGCCGATCATCGGCACCAGCGCCTCGGCATGGCCGCGGCCGAGGATGCGATGGTCATGCGCGATTCTCGCCTCGCCCTCGAACAGGGCGATCGAACAGGCCTCGGAGGCGGTTTCGATGGCAAGCGTCCGCATTGCATCGCGCCCTGCCCCAGCAGGGGAGCGCGCGCAAGCGGGGATGCGCGTCAGGCGATGCGGTTAAAGGTTGCGAACTCGGGACGGGGCGAGCGCGGGAAGATGCTCGCAGGGTCGCCATAGCCGACCGAGCAGATGAAGTTGACCCGGTGGCGGGGTTCATCGGCGAAGAAGGTCGCATTGACCGCGGCCGGATCGAAGCCCGACATCGGCCCGCAATCGAGGCCCAATGCGCGTGCGGCGAGCATCAGATAGGCCCCTTGCAGCGAGGAGTTGCGGAACGCCCCTTCCTCGCGCCCGGCCTCGTTGCCCTCGAACCAGCTCTTCGCATCGGTGTGGGGGAACAGCCAGGGCAGCTCTTCGTGGAAATCGATGTCGTAGCCGATGATCGCGGTGACGGGAGCGGCGGCGACCTTCTTCTTGTTGCCCTCGGCCACGCACTCCACCAGCTTCGCCTTGGCCTCGGCCGACTTGACCCACACGATCCGCACCGGCTGCATGTTGGCAGAGGTCGGCGCCATCTTCACCAGATCCCAGATTGCGTGGAGCTGTTCGTCGCTGACCGGCTTGTCGAGCCAGCCATTGTAGCTCCTCGCCTCGTGGAACAGCTGGGCAAGCGCCTCGGCAGGCAGGGCGTGATCGTGGAACTGGGTCGTCATGCGGCGCGCACCTCGGTCACTTCGGGGACGTAGTGCTTCAAGAGCCCTTCGATCCCGTGCTTCAATGTCGCGGTGCTCGACGGGCAGCCCGAGCACGAGCCTTGCAGGGTGAGGTAGACCACCCCGTCACGGAAACCGCGATAGGCAATGTCGCCCCCGTCACCCGCGACGGCCGGGCGCACGCGGGTTTCGAGCAGTTCGTTGATCGCGGCGATCACCTCGGCATCCTCGGGGCGTTCGTCGACCGCCAGCTCCTCTTCGGGCGGAGGAACGGCGATCCCATTCGCGCTGGCGGGGACGAAGAGCGGGGCTTCCGAGACGAAATGATCGAGCAGGATTGCGATCACCTGCGGCTTCAAGGCGCTCCAGTCCGCGCCCGGCGCAGCGGTGACGCTGACAAAGTCCGCGCCGAAGAACACGTTCACCACCTCGCCGGTGTCGAAGATCGCGCTCGCCAGCGGGCTTGCCTCGGCAGCCTCGGGGGTGGCGAATTCGCGGGTGCCTGCTGCCATGACGGTCTGGCCGGGCAGGAACTTGAGGGCCGCGGGGTTGGGGGTGGTCTCGGTCTCGATGAACATGCCTCTCATTTAGGGGGCACCCGTGCGAGGGGCAAGGGCAAGTCCCGCCCCCCCGGGCCAAGCTTGCGCGCAAATCGCGATAAGCATTCACTGTCGCTTCAGACTTTGCCGCCCTATAGTCGTCCCCATGACGTCCTTCCCCCGCGCCTCGCGCGCGCTCGCCCTCCTGCTTGCCCCGCTGGTCGCGTTGCACCCGCTGCTTGCCGACGAGACGGCAGCGCCGCCTTCCGACAAGACCAACAAGCGGGTGGCCACCGCCCAGCATTCCGCGACCCAGACCCCGGCCCCGGACGCCACGCCGGCTCCGGTGCGTCCCCCGGTGCCCGCGCCGCAATCGCTCCAGACCGGCGACACCGTGCCATGGCTCTACAAGGGCTCGGACATTCCGGTCGATGACCAGTGGCTGTTCGGCGAGATGAAGAACGGGCTGCGCTATGCCGTGCGCCGCAATGGCGTGCCGCCGCGCCAGGTCTCGATCCGGGTGCGCGTCGATGCTGGCTCGCTCCACGAGCTGGACAGCGAGCAGGGCTTTGCCCACCTGCTCGAACACCTCTTGTTCCGCGAGAGCAAATATCTCGGCAAGGCCGAGGCGATCTCGGCCTGGCAGCGGCTGGGCGCGACCTTCGGCAACGACACCAATGCCGAGACTTCGCCGACCCACACGGCCTACAAGCTCGACATCCCCAATATCGACGATGCCAAGCTGGTGGAGAGCTTCAAGCTGCTTTCGGGCATGATCCGCGAACCGGTGCTGTCCGACGGCAATGTCGCGGCCGAGCGCCCGATCGTGCTCGCCGAAAAGCGCGAGCGCGGCGGGGCGGCGGAGCGCACCGGCGATCTCACCCGGAAGACCTTCTTTGCCGGCCAGCGGCTTGCGGTGCGCAGTCCGATCGGCACCGATGCGACGCTGAACGGCGCGGACGGTGCGGCGGTACAGGCCTTCTACGACCGCTGGTACCGGCCCGAGAACACCGTGATCGTGGTAGCAGGCGATGCCGATCCTATGGTGCTCGCCGGGTTGGTGGAGCAATGGTTCGGCGATTGGCAGGGCACCGGCACGCCCGGCGTCGCGCCCGATTTCGGCGATCCGGTCGCGCCCAAGGCCGCCCCCAAGCCGGTCGGCGGGCTGCCCCCGATCGGCGAACTGGCGGTTGGGGTCGAACCCGATCTGCCGCGCAGCCTCACCTATGCCATCCTGCGCCCGTGGCGCCCGGTGCAGGACACGGTTGTCTACAACGAGGGCCTGCTGACCGATGCGGTCGCGCAGGCGATCATCAACCGCAGGCTCGAAAGCCGCGCGCGGGGGGGCGGTAGCTTCCTCTATGCGCAGGTCCAGCAGGACGACGTCTCGCGCTCGAGCGATGCGACCTTCGTGACCTTTGCGCCGCTTTCCGCCGACTGGAAGGCCGCGCTCGCCGATGTGCGCAGCGTCATCGCCGACGCCATCGCCAACCCGCCCACGCAGGAGGAGATCGACCGCGAGGTCGCGCAGTTCGATGTCGCCTTCGTCAACGGGGTCGAACAGGAAAGCGTGCAATCGGGCAGCGATCTTGCCGACAATCTCGTCAACGCGGTCGACATCCGCGAGACCGTCGCCGCGCCCAAGGTGGTGTTGCAGGTGTTCCGGAACATGAAGCCGCGCCTCACCCCCGCCGCGGTGCTGAAGCGCACCCGCGGGTTGTTCGAGGGCACGGTGACGCGCGGCGTCTATGTGACGCCTGCTGCGGGTGAGGCCGATGTGGCGGCGATCCGCACCGCGCTCGCCAGCAAGGCGGCGGTCGATAGCTCGGCGCGGGTTGCCGGCGCGGCGATCGCCTTTGCCGATCTTCCGCCTGTGGGCGAACCGGGCACCATCGCCGCGCAGAAACCGCTCGGCGTGCTCGAGATCGAGAAGGTCGACTTCGCCAACGGGGTCAAGGCGCTGCTCTGGGCCAATGATGCCGAGCCGGGCCGCGTCACCGTGCGCGTGCGCTTCGGCGCGGGCTGGCGCGCCTTCGATCCGTCGAGCGCGGTCTATGCCGAACTCGGCGAGCAGGCGCTGGTCGGCTCGGGCCTCGGCGAACTCGGCCAGAACGAGATCGACCGGCTGGCGACGGGCCGCAAATTGGGCTTCGACTTCGCCATCGACGATGCGGTCTTCACCTTCACGGCGCAGACCCGTTCGGAGGACGTCAACGACCAGCTCTACCTCTTCGCCGCCAAGCTCGGCATGCCGCGCTGGGACAAGGAGCCGGTGCTGCGTGCCAAGGCCGGGGCGGAGCTCGCCTACAACACCTATGCGACCAGCCCCGGCGGAGTGCTCAACCGCGATCTCGAATATCTCGTGACCGGCGGGGACGGGCGCTTTGCCACGCCCGATCCGGCCGCGCTCAAGGCTGCCACCCCGGAGGAATTCCGCAAGGTGTGGGAGCCGCTCCTGAAGCAGGGTCCGATCGAGGTGCTGGTGTTCGGCGAATTCGACCAAGCCAAGGTGATCGAGCAGCTGCGCCTCACCTTCGGCGCGCTGGGCCCGCGCGACCCGATCCCCGCCGATATCGCCGCGCGCGTGCCCGGCTTTGCTCCGGCGGTGGACAAGCCGTCGGTCGTCACCCACCGCGGCGATGCCAACCAGGCCGCGGCCGTGGTCGCGTGGCGCAGCGGGGGCGGGACGGAGGACTTGCGCGAAAGCCGTCAGCTCGAAATCCTCACCCAGCTGTTCAACAACCGTCTGCTGGAAGCGCTGCGCGAACGCGCCGGGGCGAGCTATGCGCCGCAGGTATTCTCCAGCTGGCCCGCTGACCTTGCCACTGGCGGCCGGATCACCGCGGTCGCCCAGCTTGAGCCTGATTTCGTGCCGCTGTTCTTCGCCGAGGCCGACAAGATCGCCGCCGATCTTGCTGCCAATCCGCCGACGGCGGACGAGCTTGCACGGGTGACCGAGCCGCTCGCCCAGCTGATCCGCCGCGCTTCGACCGGGAACCAGTTCTGGCTCTACAACATCGAAGGCGCGACGCAGGACCCGTCCCGGATCGGCCTGCTGCGCTCGCTGCTGCCGGATTACTCGCAGACCACCCCTGCCGCGATGCAGGAGCTGGCCGCGCGCTACCTGACGCAGGACCGCACCTTCCGCATGGCGATCATCCCCGAGGGCCAGACTCTGGCCGAGGCAGTGCCGCAGGGCGCCGGTGGGAATGCTGCGCAAGGGGCGCTGGTGGGGCGCTGATCGTTCCTGCCGTTGACTGTGGACGGGAAATAAAGTTGTGCGGCGTGGCATTGCCGCTTTACATTTCGGCCTGCGCTCGGGTAGCGGGCGCGGCCCCGCGGCGTTATCCCCGCGCGCTTGAATGGAAAGAGCAATGACCGTGCCCGAGACCTGGACCCCCGAGAGCTGGAAGGCCCACGAAGCGCGCCACCTGCCGCATTACGAGGATGCGGCCGAGCTGGCCGAGGCTGAAAAGACCCTCTCGTCCTATCCCCCGCTGGTGTTCGCGGGCGAGGCGCGTGCCCTCAAGGCCGATCTCGCGCAGGTCGCGAACGGACATGGTTTCCTGCTCCAGGGCGGTGACTGCGCCGAAAGCTTCGCCGAATTCCACCCCAACAATATCCGCGATACCTTCCGCGTGATCCTGCAGATGGCGGTCGTCATGACCTTCGCCAGCAAGCGCCCGGTGGTGAAGGTCGGGCGGATGGCGGGCCAGTTCGCCAAGCCGCGCTCCTCGCCGACCGAGACGATCGATGGCGTGACCCTGCCGAGCTACCTCGGCGACAATATCAACGGGATCGAGTTTGACCCTGTGAGCCGCCGCAATGATCCGGCGCGCATGGTGAAGGCCTATTCGCAGGCCGCCGCGACGCTCAACCTGCTGCGCGCCTTTGCGGGCGGTGGCTACGCCAACCTTCGGCAAGTCCACCAGTGGACGCTCGATTTCATGGGCCGCACGCCCTGGACCGAGAAGTTCAGCCAGATGGCCGACCGCATCGGCGAGGCGCTCGATTTCATGGAGGCCTGCGGGATCGATCCCGGCACCGTGCCGCAATTGAAGGGCACCAGCTTCTACACCAGCCACGAAGCGCTGCTGCTGCCCTACGAGCAGGCGATGAGCCGGCGGGATTCGCTCACCGGCGATTGGTACGCGACCAGCGCGCACATGCTGTGGATCGGCGACCGCACCCGCTTCCCCGGCAGCGCCCACATCGAATTCGCGCGCGGGATCGGCAATCCGCTCGGGATGAAGTGCGGGCCTTCGCTGGAGCCGGACGCGCTGCTGCGCCTGCTCGACGATCTGAACCCCAAGCGCGAGGCGGGGCGGATCACGCTCATCAGCCGCTTCGGCGATGACAAGGTCGAGGCTGGCCTGCCTCCGTTGGTCCGCGCGGTGACACGCGAAGGCCATCCGGTGGTGTGGTCGTGCGACCCGATGCACGGCAACGTGATCAAGGCGAACAGCGGCTACAAGACCCGGCCGTTCGATCGCATCCTGCGCGAGGTCAAGGGCTTCTTTGCGGTCCACCGTGCCGAGGGTACGCATCCCGGTGGCATCCATATCGAGATGACCGGACAGGACGTGACCGAGTGCATCGGCGGGGCGATAGCGATCACCCACGAGGCACTGGGCGACCGCTACCACACGCACTGCGATCCGCGCCTCAATGCCGAACAATCGCTCGAACTCGCCTTCCTCGTGGCCGAAATGCTCAACGAGGCGGCGGGCGGAGGGCGCGAGGCCGAGGGCCACGCCCACGCCGCTTGAAACCTGCAGGTGGACGCATAGGCCTGTCACAGGTGATGATTTTACGATAGCCGTGCGGCTAGCAAGCGTCTTTCTTGCGTCATGGCGGGGAGGCATAGTCCCTCCCGTCGGCGCGAGGCTGGACGGGAGGTTTGCGCGTGCATCGAAGCGAGTTGCCAAATCCCCCAAAGGGTGCGGATAGCGCCGCGGTGCTCGCGGCACATTTCCGCAGCACCCGCGCGCTGACCGAGGCACTGGTTGCGCCGCTCAGCGATGCCGACGCCTCGATCCAGTCGATGGAGGATGCGAGCCCCGCCAAGTGGCACCTCGCGCACACCACATGGTTCTGGGAAACCTTCCTGCTGCGCGAGCACGCGGCCGGATACCGGCTGCATGACGAACGCTGGCCGTTCCTGTTCAACTCCTATTACGAGGCCGAGGGTGCGCGGATCAGCCGCGCCGCGCGCGGAATGCTCTCGCGCCCGACCCTTGCCGAGGTGCTCGAATGGCGCGCCCGTGTGACCGAGGCGATGGAGCCGCTGCTTGGTGATCCGGCGCTTGGCCCCCTGATCGCACTCGGCATCGCGCATGAAGAGCAGCACATCGAGCTGCTCATCACCGACATCAAGCACGCGCTGTTCCAGAACCCGCTGGGCCCGGCCATGTGGCCCCACGCGGGCAAGGGGGAGGCGGCGGCTGCGACCCCGGTCGCCGCCTCCCCCGTCTGGCATGCGCACCCCGGCGGGATCGCGCTGGTCGGGCATCAGTCCGGTGGTTTCGCCTTCGACAACGAGGGGCCGCGCCACCGCGTCCTGCTCGAACCCTTCGCGCTTGCCGACCGGCTGGTGACCAATGGCGAATGGGCCGAGTTCATGGCCGACGGCGGCTATGCCAACCCCCGCCTGTGGCTCGCCGATGGCTGGGGCTGGGTGCAGCGTGAGAGGATTGCCGCGCCGCTCTACTGGGGCGAGGACGGAACCCATTTCACCCATCAGGGCTGGCAGGCGCGCGATCCCCATGCGCCCGTCACCCATATCTCCCATTTCGAGGCCGATGCCTTCGCCACCTGGGCCGGCGCGCGGCTTCCGACCGAGTTCGAATGGGAGGCGATCGCGCGCGGACAGGATGGCGCCTCGCCCGCGCCCGCGCATGATCCGGCGGGCGGCAATCAGCTCGATGCCGCAGCGCCGGTGCTGCCGACCGGCGCGCCCGGGCTGTTCGGCGATTGCTGGCAGTTCACCCGCTCGGCCTATCTGCCATACCCCGGCTTCCGTGTCGCCGAGGGCGCGGTGGGCGAGTACAACGGCAAGTTCATGAGCGGGCAGGTGGTGCTGCGCGGCGCGAGCTGCGCCACGGTGCGCGGCCACGCGCGCGTCTCCTACCGCAATTTCTTCTACCCCCACCAGCGCTGGCAATTCACCGGCCTGCGCCTTGCCAAGGACGCCTGAGATGACGAAGCCGGCAGGACTGAAGCTGGTCGAGCGCGACGCGGACGGGGTCGACCTCGCCTTCCGGGCCGACGTCCTCGCCGGCCTTGCGGAAGCCCAGAAGGCGGTTCCGGCGCGCTGGTTCTACGACGATGCGGGCTCGCAGTTGTTCGAGGACATCACGCAGCTCCCCGAATATTATCCGACCCGCGCCGAAACCGAGATCCTCTCGACGCGCGCCGCCGAGATCGCCGGGCTGATTGGCGAGGGCCGCGCGGTGGTGGAGTTCGGCTCGGGCTCCTCGGTCAAGACCCCGCTGCTGCTGTCGGCGTGTCAACCTTCCGCCTATGTGCCGCTCGACATCGCAGGCGACTTCCTGCGCGCGTCATCGGCAGCGCTTGCCGGAAAATTCCCCGGCCTGCCCGTCTTGCCAGTCGAGGCAGATTTCATGCGCCGGGTTGAGCTGCCCGCCGAGGTCGCCGATCTGCCCAAGCTCGGCTTTTTTCCCGGTTCGACCATTGGCAACATGATCGCCCGCACCGGGACCGACCTCCTTCGCACCATGCGCGCGACGCTGGGCGAGGGGGCGCTGCTGCTGATCGGGATGGATCTGGTGAAGGACGAGGATGTCCTGCTCGCCGCCTATGACGATGCTGCGGGGGTGACGGCGGCCTTCAACCTCAACCTGCTGGCGCGTATCAACCGCGAGCTTGAGGGCGACATTCCCGTGGATGCCTTCGCCCACGAAGCGCGCTGGAACGATGCCTTTGCGCGGATCGAGATGCATCTGGTGGCAAGGCACGACCTCGCCTTCACCGTCAGCGGGCGGCGCTTCACTATGCATGCGGGCGAGAGCATCCACACCGAGAATAGCCACAAGTTCACCAAGCGTTCGGGGCAAATGCTGCTCGCCGCCGCCGGGTGGGAGCCGCTGGCGCGCTGGACCGACGAGGGCAAGCGCTTCTCGCTGGTGCTGGCCGAATCCCGTCCGCCGCGCTCGGCACCGTGAAACCCTCCGCTCTCCCGTGCGTTGGCGCGGGATGGATGGAACCACAGAAATTCTCATCATCGGTGGCGGCATGGCGGGGCTTTCCGCCGCCACCGCCTTAGCTGGCACGGCTGCGCGCATCACCGTGCTTGACAAGGGCCGCGGCCCCGGCGGGCGGATGGCGGCCCGGCGGGTCGAGATTGCGGGCGATCAGGTGAGCTTCGATCACGGCGCGCAATATTTCACCGCGCGCGATCCTGCCTTCCGCGCGGCGGTCGCTGCGTGGGAGCAGGCGGGCGTCGCAGCGCGCTGGCCTGTCGCGGGCGATGACGCATGGGTCGGCACGCCGGGCATGAACGCCTGCGTCAGGCACATGGCGGCGGGGCTCGACGTGCGCTGGAACATGCGCGCCGAGCGGCTGCGGCGCGACGGCGCGGTGTGGCAGGTTGAGGCAGGGGAGACGGTGTTCACGGCTGCCACGGTGCTCGTCGCCGTGCCTGCCGAGCAGGCCGCGGTGCTGCTCGCCGAAGCCGCACCGGATTTCGCCGCGCGCGCTGCGGGCATTGCTTCGGCCCCGTGCTGGGCGGTGATGGCGAGCTTTGCTGAAAGACTGCCCCTCGCCGACACCCTCCGCTCGGACACAGGCCTCATCAGCTGGGCCGCACGCAATTCCGCCAAGCCGGGGCGAGCGGGCGGTGAGACCTGGGTGATCCACGCCAGCCCCGCACGCAGCCGCGAGCTGATTGACCTGCCGAAGGACGCGGTCGCGCGCATCCTGCTCGGCGATTTTTTCGCTTCCACCGGCACCGCGCCCACCCCGCCGCAGCACCTCGACGCGCACCGCTGGCTGTATGCTCAACCCGAAACCCGCAAGAGCGAGGGCCCGCTCTACGATCCCGAATTGCGGATCGGCATCGCGGGCGACTGGCTCCACAGCCCGCGCGTCGAGGGCGCGTGGCTCTCGGGCCGCGCGGTTGCGCTTCAGGAGCGGCTCGCCAGCACGTCGTAGTGGTGGCCGCGCCCGTATTTGGCAAAGCGCGTGAAGCCGGCGGCCCGCAGCAGCGCCTCGATCTCGCCAGCGCTCGCCCAGCGGTCGTCAACCTCGTAGAAGATCGCCTGAACCCGCGCGAAGCTCGGCGTTTTCGCCAGCTCGGCAATCACCACCGCCTCGAGCCCCTCGACGTCGATCTTGACGAACATCGGGAGGTCGCCCGCGAGCAAGGGATCGAGCAGCGGGGCGTCGATCGTCTCGATCATCACGCCTCCGCTGCTCAGGGCACCCTCGCGCCCGGCGAGGCTCGCGGTGCCGGTGTGCTCCGCCGAGACATTGATCGTCACCTCGCCCGCGCTGTCCGATATCGCCAGCAGGTGCAGCGCGGTCCGTGCCGCGCCGCCGTTCAATGCCACGTTGGCGGCGAGGCGCGCGTGGGTGGTCGGCACAGGCTCGAAGGCGATCACCCGGCGGCACTTCGGGTTCTGCGCCGCGATCAGCGAATAGAGCCCCTGGTTGGCGCCGATATCGACGAACACGAAATCCTGCTGCTGCCCCAGCAGCAGGTCGGCCAGATCGCGGCCATAGGTGCCGAAGATGCAATAGCGGAAGGTGGTGTCCTGCCAGTTGGGCACCATCAGCACGCCATAGGCCGATTGCACCGGGCCATCGCCCCGCGCGGCCATCAGCGGTGAGAGCGCGGCCGCCTTCACCTTGCGCGCCGTCTTGACCACGCCGTAGCGCCAGAAATCGCCTAAGCTAGACAAGGGTCTTCCCTTCGAGAAACGCGCCGATCGCATCCGCTGCCCGCTCGGCCGAGGGGCGGTCCGAGAGCGAGAAGGTCGCATCGATCAGCGCCTGCTGCGCCGGGACATAGTCGGGATGGGCGGCGAGAGCAGCATCGATTTTGTCGAGCAGGCCGTCGGCGCTCTCCAGCACCGGCCCGGCTTGCCAATGGAGGTAATTGGGATCGCCGCGCCAGTCGACGCCGTGGCTGTTGAGGAACAGGCAGGGGCGGGGGCTGCGCAGGAATTCATAGACCTGGCTGCTGACGTCGCCGAGGTAGATGTCGGCGCGGTTGGTGTAGCTCATATCGCTGCTCGCGCCGCTCCCGGTGTCGATGTGGATGCGGGGTTCCTGCGCGAATTCGGGCCCGGGCGGCTGGACACGGGCGAGGCTCGGCGGGTCGACGGTCACCACCCATTTGCGCTCGAACAGCATGACGTGGGGCGCGAAGATCAGGTTGAAGCGATCCTGATGGCGGAACGCCTCCAGCACCTGCGCGCCGTGCTTGAACCAGCTTGAGAGCTTGGGCGAGGGGTGGGGGTTGTAGATCACCACCGGACGCCCGGGCGCGGGGAAGGTGTCCGCGTAGCGGTTGTCCGCGCACAGATCGAACTTGGGATAGCCGACCAGTGCGATTTGGTTCGGCCTCAGGCCCGCATCCGCAATCAGCCGGTCGCGGATCTTGGAGCCCGAGACCAGCACCAGATCGAAGCCCGCGCTCTCCTTGTTGAACCCGATCGCCCGGTCGCCCGCGCCGTGGCGGGTGTGGATCAGTTTTATGTCCTTGAGCCCGTAGCGGGTCTTCAAAAGCAGCGTGGTCTTCTCCGACACCACCACCGTATCGAAGCTGCGGAAGAA
>PNKW01000055.1 GCA_013822695.1 Erythrobacter sp.
GCGGTGACACTGGCCGCGCTGTCGGGCGTGATGCTGGTGGGGCTGGGGCTGTTGCGGCTGGGGTTCCTCGCCAACCTGCTGTCGCACCCGGTGATCAGCGGGTTCATCTCGGCCTCGGGCGTGTTGATCGCCACCAGCCAGTTGAAGCACATCCTCGGCGTGAAGGCCGAGGGTGAGACCTGGCCGGAGATGCTGGCGGGCCTCGCAGGCGCGTTGGGCGAGATCAACCCGGCGACCCTCGCCATCGGCATCCCGGCGACGCTGTTCCTGTTCTGGGTGCGCAAGGGGCTGAAGCCCGCGCTCCAGCGCCTCGGCCTTGCCCCGCGCGCCGCCGATCTCAGCGCCAAGGCCGGGCCGGTGGTCGCGGTGGCGCTCTCGATCCTCGCAGTGGTGGGCTTCGGGCTGGAGCGGCGGGGCGTTTCGGTGGTGGGGACGATCCCGCAGGGCCTGCCGCCGTTCGCGCTGCCTTCGACGGACCTCGCCCTTGTCCAATCGCTGTGGGTGCCCGCGCTGCTGATTTCGGTGATCGGGTTCGTCGAGAGCGTCTCGGTCGCCCAGACGCTGGCCGCCAAGCGCCGCCAGCGGATCGCGCCGGATCAGGAGCTGATCGGGCTGGGCGCATCGAACATCGCCTCCGCGCTCTCGGGCGGCTACCCGGTGACGGGGGGCTTTGCGCGCTCGGTGGTGAACTTTGATGCAGGCGCGCAGACCCCGGCGGCCGGGGCCTTTACGGCGGTAGGCATCGCGCTCGCCTCGCTGTTTCTCACCCCGCTGCTGTTCCACCTGCCCAATGCCACGCTGGCCGCGACCATCATCGTCGCGGTCCTCAGCCTCGTTGATCTCAAGACCCCGCGCCATCTCTGGGCCTATTCCAAGGCCGATTTCGCCGCCCATGCCGCCACCATCGCGATCACGCTGGTTGCCGGGGTCGAGCTGGGGGTGATCGCCGGGGTCGCGGTCGGCCTGCTGCTCTATCTCTGGCGCGCCAGCCGGCCCCATGCCGCGATCGTCGGCCGGGTGCCGGGTACCGAGCATTTCCGCAATGTCGAGCGCCACAAGGTGCTGACCCTGCCCCATCTTCTCTCGATCCGCATCGACGAGAGCCTGACCTATCTCAACGCCCGCTGGCTTGAGGAATATGTCCTCGAACAGGTCGCCGAACGGCCCCAACTGCGCCACGTCATCCTGATGGCGAGCGCGGTCAACGCCATCGACGCCTCGGGGCTCGAAAGCCTCGAGGCGATCAATCACCGTCTCGCCGACGGGGGCATCCTGCTTCACCTGTCCGAAGTGAAGGGCCCGGTGATGGACCGGTTGCAGCGCACCCATTTCCTCACCGAACTTTCGGGCCGGGTGTTCCTGTCGCAGGACCGCGCCTTCGCCCAGCTGGCGCTCGACACTGGCGAGGAACCAGAGCCTGCCGATCCCCTCGAAGCGCGCGGACTGATTTGAAACATCGCGTCATCACTTTCGAACTTTCGCAAATGAAAACCCTCCAATGGACGCAACTTGACAAGATACAGCTTGAATCGGGGATTTTCCTCATCAATGGAAAATTCGATTTCATAAAGCGAGTAATTGATATTTCCCCGACTCGCTCAGCCTGCTAGAGCGGTTGCACCTACCCAAGGAGCACGCCCCATGAGCCTGCATATCGGCGACATCGCCCCCGACTTCACCGTCGGCACCACCACCGGACCGATCAGCCTGCATGACTGGGCGGGCAATTCCTGGGTGTTCTTCTTCAGCCATCCGGCCGATTTCACGCCGGTCTGCACCACCGAAATGGGCACCACCGCGCGGCTCGCGGCCGAATTCGACAAGCGCAATTGCAAGCCGCTCGGCCTGTCGACCGACACGGTCGAAGAGCACCTCGCCTGGGTCAAGGATGTGGACGAGACCCAGGGCGTCACGCTCGCCTTCCCGATTATTGCCGATGCCGACCTGCGGATCGCCAAGCTCTACGACATGATCCATCCCGACCAGTCGGAAACCGCAGCGGTGCGTTCGGTGTTCATCATCGATCCGGCCAAGACAGTCCGCCTCATCATGACCTATCCCATGAGCGTGGGCCGCAATTTCGACGAGATCCTGCGCGTCATCGACAGCCTGCAGCTGGCCGACCGGCTCAAGATCGCCACCCCGGCCGACTGGCGCCCGGGCGACAAGGTGATCATCCCGCCATCGGTCGACGATGCGACCGCGCACCAACGCTTCCCGCAGGGCTTCACCACCATCAAGCCCTATCTGCGATTGGTCGAAGTGGCCTGATTCCCCCGGCCACCCGATCCCCTGTGCACCGCCGGGTTCCCCCCCAATCGACCCGGCGGTGCAACCCTTTCGACTTCAAACCGTATCTCGGTTGCACCAAAAGCAATTGATCGCCGCCGGCAAGGGATTAGCTGCGCATCATGTTCGAAAACCTCGACGCCCTGCTGCTCGCACGGATCCAGTTCGCCTTCACGGTGAGCTTCCACTTCTTCTTCCCGGCCTTCTCGATCGGGCTCGCCAGCTACCTCATGGTGCTCGAGGGGCGGTGGCTGAAGACCGGCAAGTCGGTCTATCTCGACCTGTTCAAATACTGGCTTAAGATCTTCGCGATCGCCTTTGCGATGGGCGTCGTCTCGGGGATCGTCATGTCCTATCAGTTCGGCACCAACTGGTCGGTGTTCTCCGACAAGGCGGGGCCGGTGATCGGCCCGCTGATGGCCTACGAGGTGCTGACCGCCTTTTTCCTTGAAGCGGGCTTCCTGGGCGTGATGCTGTTCGGGATGAACAAGGTCGGCAAGAAGCTGCACTTCTTCGCGACCTTCATGGTGGCGCTCGGCACCTTCGTCTCGGCCTTCTGGATTCTGAGCGTCAACAGCTGGATGCAGACCCCCACCGGCTACGAGATCGGCGCGAACGGCCAGTTCCTGCCGGGGCCGAGTTGGTGGGACATCGTCTTCAACCCGAGCTTCCCCTATCGCCTCGTCCACACGGTGATGGCGGCTTACCTGACGACTGCCTTTGTGGTCGGCGCGGTGGGTGCGTGGCACCTGCTGAAGGACAGAGCGAACCCGCACGCGCGAAAAATGTTCTCGATGGCGATGTGGATGGCCGCGATCGTCACGCCCGCGCAGATCTTCGCCGGCGACATGCATGGATTGAACACGCTCGAACACCAGCCCGCCAAGGTGATGGCGATGGAGGGCCACTACCAGAGCCACCCCGATGGCGCGCCGCTGATCCTGTTCGGCATCCCCGACAGCGAGGCGAAGACCGTGCGCTACGCCATCGAAATCCCCAAGATGTCGTCGCTGATCCTGAAGCACGATCTGAACGCGCCGCTTGCGGGCCTCGATACCGTGCCCGACGATCTCGAGCCCCCGGTGCCGATGCTGTTCTGGAGCTTCCGCATCATGGTCGGCATCGGCTTTGCGATGCTCGGCATCGGGTTGTGGAGCCTGTGGGGGCGGGTGCGGGGCAAGCTTTATGACATGCCCTGGCTGCACCGCGCCGCCGTGCTGATGGGGCCGAGCGGTTTCGCTGCCGTGCTCGCCGGATGGATCACCACCGAAGTCGGCCGCCAGCCTTTCGTCATCTACGGCCTGCTGCGCACCGCCGACGCCGCGAGTCCCTTGGATGCGCCTGCGGTCGCCGCCTCGCTGCTCGCCTTCATCATCGTCTATTTCACCGTGTTCGGGATCGGCGTGTGGTACATCCTCAAGCTGATGGGCAAGCCGCCTCAAGCTGGCGAATACGGCGTGAAGCGCGGCGATGTCGGCCCGATCCGGACCGCGGGCATCACCCCGGGGCCGACGCAGAACCCGGGCGGTGCCGAAACGTTGCCGACCGAGGCACCTGCCGACAGGGAGCCGGTGTGATGGACCTCACCGTCATCTGGGCCTTCATCATCGCCTTTGCGGTCTTCGCCTATGTGGTGATGGACGGCTTCGACCTCGGCATCGGCATCCTCTTCCCGACCTTCAAACCCGGGCGCGAGCGCGACCGCGCGATGAACTCGATCGCGCCGGTGTGGGACGGGAACGAGACCTGGCTGGTGCTGGGGGGAGGCGGGCTGTTCGCCGCCTTCCCGCTCGCCTACGCCGTGATCCTGCCTGCGACCTATCCGCTGATCATCGCCATGCTGCTGGGCCTGGTGTTCCGCGGGGTCGCCTTCGAATATCGCTGGCGTGATCCGGGCCACCAGAAGTTTTGGGACATGGCATTTACCGGCGGCAGCTTCGTCGCCGCGCTGGCGCAGGGGATGACCTTGGGCGCGTTGCTGCAAGGGATCGACGTGGTGGACCGCGCCTATGCGGGGAGCTGGTTCGATTGGCTCACCCCCTACACCCTTCTGACCGGCCTCGGCACGGTGGCGGGCTATGCGTTGCTCGGCGCGGCATGGCTGATCTGGAAGCTTGACGGCGAGGAACAGGCTCATGCCCGCAAACTCGCGATCCGCTGGGGCGCTGCGACCATCGTGCTGATGGGGGCGGTGAGCGTCTACAATGTGCTGCTCAACGCCGACTACGCCGCACGCTGGCTCTCCGCGCCCGAGATCTACTACGTCGCCCCGGTGCCGATCCTGACCGCGGTGGTCGCCCTGTCGATGCTGCGCGCGATCCTCAAGGAGCGCAATTCGAAGCCCTTCTGGCTGGGAATCGCGCTGTTCTTCCTCGGCATGAGCGGGCTCGGCGTCACGATCTGGCCCTATGCCGTGCCCGAAAGCGTGACCATCTGGGAGGCGGCCGCGCCCTACCGCAGCCAAGCCTTCATGCTGGTCGGCGTGGCGCTGACCCTGCCGCTGATCCTCGCCTACACCGCCTGGGCCTATTGGGTGTTCAGGGGCAAGGTCGCGGATGAGGGGTATCACTGATGTCCTCAAGTAGCGCAGCGGTAGGACAACGATAATGCTCGCGCCCCCCGAGCAACCGCCGGAGCCCCCCTTCTGGCAGCGCCTGCTCTGGATGCTGGGCATCTGGGCGGCGAGCGTCGCGGTGCTCGGCGCGGTTGCCTACATTATCCGCCTGTGGATTGCGCCGTGAGCGATGTGAAGGTCTGGTACGA
This sequence comes from Erythrobacter sp., assembly GCA_013822695.1. Lineage (GTDB taxonomy): Bacteria > Pseudomonadota > Alphaproteobacteria > Sphingomonadales > Sphingomonadaceae > Erythrobacter. The sequence goes on from PNKW01000055.1 coordinate 5,053, forward strand.
CGGCGCATGTCCGCTGTGCCTGCGCGAGATCGCGGTAATGCGGCGGCTGGACCGGCGCGGGCGGATCACCTTCATCGATGTCGCCGAGGGCAGCGACCCCTCCTGCCCCATCGACCGCGCGCAGCTCCTCGCCCGTTTCCATGCCGAGGAGGACGGGGTGATCCACGATGGCGCCGCCGCCTTCGCTGCAATGTGGCGCGCCATCCCGCTGCTGCGTCCGCTCGGCCTTGCCGCGCGCAGCCCCCGCGTGCTGCGCCTGCTCGAGGCGCTCTACATCCGCTTCCTGCGCTGGCGCCCGCGCCTGCAACGCTTCTTCGCCTAGATTAGCGCTTGCCCTGAGCCGCGCCTTCGGCTGATCTGCCTCCCAAAGACAAAGGGAGAGAACCGACGCCATGACCTATTTCGGCGCGATGCAGAACGAGATCTACAACGCCGGCCTGCGCGGCATCCTGCCGACCTTTCCGGTCGATTTCGCCACCCTTGAAAAGCGCGCGCACGAGGCGCTCGGGCCGATGCTGACCAACTATGTTGCTGGCGGCTGCGGGGACGAGCACACGCAGGACATGAACGCCGCCGCATTCTATCACTGGGGCATGGTGCCGCGGATGATGGTCGATTGCAGCACGCGCGATCTCTCCATCGAGCTGTTCGGCCACCGCTATCCCACGCCGCTGTTCATGGCCCCCATCGGTCTGAATGGAGAGGCCTCGCAGGACCGCCACGGCGACATGGCCGCCGCGCGCGCATCGGCGCTGACGGGGGTGCCGTTCTGCGCCTCCACGCTCGCCAATGATCCGCTGGAGGATGTGAAAAAGGCCTGCGGGGACACGCCCGCATGGTTTCAGCTCTATACCCCCAAGAACCGCGAGCTTGCGACAAGCCTGATCCGCCGCGCCGAGGAGGCGGGCTACGAGGCGCTGGTGGTGACGCTCGATACCTGGGTGACCGGCTGGCGGCCGCGCGATCTCAATGCGTCGAACTTCCCGCAGCTGCGCGGCAAGGTGCTGCAGAACTACTTCACCGATCCGGTGTTCCGCTCGCTGCTCGCCAAACCGCCCGAGGAAGACCCGGCGGCGGCGATCTTCACCTGGGCGGCGACCTTCGGGCAGGTGCTGACCTGGGACGACATGGCGTGGTTCAAGTCGGTGACGAAGCTTCCCATCGTATTGAAGGGCATCTGCCACCCGGACGATGCGCGCCGCGCGGTCGATAGCGGGGCGGATGCGGTCTATTGCTCGAACCACGGCGGGCGGCAGGCCAATGGCGGGATCGCGACCATCGACTTGCTCGCCGATGTTGTCGCGGCGGCGGGCGATGTGCCCGTGCTGTTTGACAGCGGAGTTCGCTCGGGCACGGATGCCGTCAAGGCCTTGGCGATGGGCGCGCGTGCGGTCGGCGTCGGGCGGCCCTATACCTATGGCCTAGCGCTCGGCGGGGCCGAGGGCGCGGCGTGGGTGCTGCGCGCGATCCTTGCCGAGGCCGATCTGCTGATGGCGGTCAACGGCTACCCCACGCTCGCCGACGTCCGCGCGGCCGGTGTGCAGCGCACCACCAGCTAGCTCCAGCACTGTTTAGTCGGATTTGCGCAAAACCGGGAACCAAACTGCTTTCGCCGGGCTTGTCCCTATTGACTTCCTCTTAAGCGTTTTCGCGCAGGAGGTCTTTAGGACTCGTTTTATCCACAGGTTTGGTGTTAGCTTCCGCGCCATAACAAAGCCGCCGATTCGGGGACGCAACGATGGAAAAGCCGACTATCTGGTCCAGCGGACCGGATCCTATGCGCCGCACTGTTTGCCTGTCGAATGAATACTCGCGCCGCGCGCGCTATGGCCGCATCCAGCCGATGGAAAAGCCCAAGTCACTGCTGTCGCGGTTGCTCGGCTAGGCTCTACCCGCCCGATTTGGCGAGCATCACCAGCTTGGTGTCTGTGAAGGCGAGGTAGCCTTCCTCGCCCCCTTCCGATCCGAACCCGCTGTCGCCGACCCCGCCAAAGGGGGTTTCGGGCGAGGATACGATCAGCTGGTTGATCCCCACCATGCCCGCGCGCAACGCCCGGCCAAGGTAATGCGCCTCGTCGAGATTGCCCGAAAAGGCATAGGCAGCAAGCCCGTAGCGCAAGCTGTTGGCGATCCCGACCGCGTCCTCGATAGCATCGAAGGGGACGATCCCCGCGACCGGTCCGAACGGCTCCTCGGTCATGAAGCGGCTGTCGGGAGCGGGGTTGGCGATGACGGTGGGCTGGAAGAAGAACCCGCTGCCCGGGATCGCCGCACCGCCGGTCACCACTTCGCCGCGGTTGCCACCCGTATCGGCGACCACCTGCTGCATCGCGGAAATGCGCCGGGCATGGGCGAGCGGGCCCATCTCGACGCTGTCATCTGCGCCCGGATCGCCGACCTTGATCTTGCCCGCGATCGAGGCGAATTCGGCCACGAAAGTATCGTAGATCTCGCGCGCCACCAGAAACCGCGTCGGCGAGACGCAGACCTGCCCGGCATTGCGGAACTTGGTCGTCGCGCACATCGTTGCGGCGCGGGCGACGTCGGCGTGCTTGCTGACGATCACCGGCGCATGGCCGCCAAGCTCGGGCGCAAATCGCTTCATGTGGGTCGCCGCGAGCGCGCCGAGCTGCTTGCCGATCGCGGTCGATCCGGTGAAGCTCACCTTGCGGGTCACGGGCGAGGCGACGAGGCGCTCGGCAATCGGGCCGGGATCGCCGTGGACGAGGTTCAGCACGCCCGCAGGCACGCCCGCATCGACGAAGCATTCGACCAAGAGCTGCGCGCTGCCTGGCGTGTTCTCGGCCGGCTTGAGGATCGCGGTGCACCCTGCCGCAAGCGCGCCCGCGATCTTCTTGGCGGGGAGGTTCACCGGGAAATTCCACGGAGTCAGCAGCACCGCCGGGCCGATGGGTTCGTGCGTCACCATCTGCGCGATCAGCTGGCTGCCGCGGGTCGGGATCAAGCGGCCCCCGCGGCGCTTGGCTTCCTCGCCGAGGAAATGGATCACATCGACCGAGCCGGTGATTTCGCCCAGCGCCTGTGCGCGCGGCTTGCCCATCTCGGCGGTGACGACCCTGGCGATCTCGGGCGCACGCTCGCGCAGCAGATCGGCGGCGCGGCGCAGGATCGCGTGGCGCTCGGCGCCCGAGGTCGCGCTCCACGCGGGGAAGGCGTCGCCCGCCGCCTTGAGCGCGGCGTCGAGCTGGGCGGGGCCGGCCTTCGGGCACTGAGCGATCGTTGCCCCGGTGGCGGGATTGACCACGTCCATCGTCCCGGCATCGCCGCTCTCGATCCACTGGCCGTTGATGAGGAACTTGAGGGTGGGATAGGCGGTCATCGTCAGGCTCGCTCTTGCTGGGGAGGATTGGCTTTAGCGGCACTTCTCTCGCGCCGCCAATGTTTCACGTGAAACATTTCGGGAACATCGGGTGGGGCGAAACGGGGCGGCGATGACATGACAACCACCGCGGGACGCCCGCGCAACCGCGCTCGCCAGGCGGAAAGTGCCGCGGCACTACATGGCGACCACATGCTGTTCGATCGCGCCGAAGATCGAGTGGTTGTGATCATCGCGCATTTCGATGCGCACCGTGTCTCCGGCTTGCATGAAGGGGGTCTTGGGCGCGCCGCCCGTGATCGTTTCGATCATGCGGATCTCGGCGATGCAGGAATAGCCCGCGCCGCCCTCGGCCACGGGCGTGCCCGCGCCGCCGTCGGCACCCTTGTTCGAGACCGTGCCGGTGCCGATGATCGTGCCTGCGCAAAGGTTGCGGGTCTTGGCCGCATGGGCCACCAGCTGCGCGAGGTTGAAAGTTGCGTCCTTGCCCGCGTTCGCCCGGCCGAAGGGCTGGCCGTTCAGGTCGACCATCAACGGCCGGTGGATGAGGCTGTCGGCCCAGGCCGCGCCGAGTTCGTCAGGCGTCACCGCGACGGGCGAGAAGGCGCTGGCGGGCTTGGACTGGAAGAAGCCGAAACCCTTCTCCAGCTCGGAAGGGATCAGGCCTCGGAGGCTCACATCGTTGACCAGCATCAGCAGGCGGATGTGCGCGGCGGCGTCTTCGACACTCACCCCCATCGGCACGTCGCCGGTAATGCAGGCGATCTCGCCCTCCATGTCGCAGCCCCAGGCGGGGTCGCCCAGCGGGATGTCCTGCCGCGGGCGCAGGAAGCTGTCCGAGCCGCCCTGATACATCAGCGGGTCGGAGTAGAAGCTCTCGGGCACCTTGGCCCCGCGCGCCTGCCGAACCAGCTCGACATGGTTGATATAGGCGCTGCCATCGGCCCATTGATAGGCGCGCGGCAGGGGGGAGTGGGCCTGCCGCTCATGGAACCGCTCGCACGGCACGGTCTCGTGCTCGACATCGCGGGCGAGGACTTCGAGCTCGGGTGAAACCCGCTCCCAGTTGTCGAGCGCGGCCTGCATCGTCGGCGCGATATAGCCCGCCGCGCAGCAGCGGGTGAGGTCCTTGCTGACCACCACCAGCATGCCGTCGCGCGTGCCGTTGTCGAGGGTTGCGAGTTTCATTGATCTGTCCTCCCGAGACGTGTTCTTATTCGGCGTCGATCTGCCTGTCGGGGTGCGCCGCTGCAAAGGCGGGGAGCGCGAGGCAGGCCGCCTCGATCCGGGTCATGTGGGGGCTCGCCGCCAGGTCGTAGGCAAAGCGCCGCGCGTTCGCGAGCTGCGGCACCAGAACGATCTCGAACAGCCCCGGCGCAGTGCCCTCGAGGAAATCACCTGTGCCAATCTGTGCGAGGCGCGCCTCGACCGGATCGAGCGTGCGCTTCAGCCAGGTGCGATACCAGGTGTCGATCTCGTCCTGCGTGTGGCCGAGCGGGTCCTTGAGATATTTGAGCACCGGCAGGTTGTTGACCGCATGGATCTCGGTCGCGATTGCATAGGCCAGCTCGCGCACGGTGTAGCGCGCCTCGATGTCGGCGGGCAGAAAGCGCGGCTCCGGATAGGCCTCGTCGAGCCATTCGAGCAGCGCCATCGACTGCGCCCGGTCACGCCCGTCGGCTTCGAGCATCGGGAGCGAGCCGAAGGGATTGCGCTGCGTGAAGCCGGCGTCCTTGTTTGCCCCGGTGCGCAGATCGACCGGGATGTTCTCGAAGGCGAGGCCCTTCAGATTAAGGGCGATGCGCAGGCGGTAGGAGGTCGACGAGCGGAAGTAGCCGTAGAGTTTCATCATGCTCATGGGCCAGACATTGCAGGCTTGGGGCGGGGGGGCAAGGGGAAGGGCGAGGCGTATGGATTGCATCCGCTCTTCTTCTCCCTTCCCTCAAGGGAAGGGGGACAAGGGCGGGGCAGTGTCCCCAACGGCCCTTACGCCGGGGTCAGCATCCGGCTCACGGTGTCGAGCAACTTGGCCGGCGGGCAGGGTTTCACCAGCGTCGTCGCCTTGGGAAAGCGCATCGCGAGCGCACATGTGTCTTCGGCTTCGGAATGGAGGATCACCGGCACATTCTCGTCGAGCAGCTTCTGCGCCAGTTCGAGGCTCAGCCCATCGGCCAGCTCGACATCGAGCAGTGCCACATCGGGGCGTTCCTTCTGGCAGGCGAGCATGGCCGAGGAAATCCCGGCATGTGGCCCCTGCACTTCGTAACCTGCTTCTTCGAAGGTATCGCACAGATCGAAGGCGGTTATGTACTCGTCTTCGGCCACCAAGATTCGCAAAGCCATCGGCAATCTCCCGCGTTAACGAATCCCATAAGCGGGACTGTATCACGGATTGGACGTCAAACTTCGCGGATTCTCATCCATTGTTGCCGAATCTTGCGGTGAAGCCACTTTCGTCGCCTGCGGCGAGCAATTTGGCCTGCTCGACCCACTGGTCGCGGGTGATGCGGCCCGAGAAGCGGCCGAGCCTCGCGTCGATCCGCTCGATCTCTTGCGGAGTCCACGCGGCGATCTGGGCGAAGGTGGTGATGCCGAACTCGCCAAGCAGCGCGGCGAGCTTGGGGCCGAGGCCCTTGATGCGGGTGAGATCGTCTGCCGGGCCGGAAGCGGTCGGGGTGGGTGCAGGGGAGGGGGCGGGGGCGGCCTCCTCGTTGGTGCCGATCGGCGCGGCGGTGGTCACCTGCGAACTGGCCACGACCGAAGGCTCGCCCTGGATCGCCTCGATCCCGCGCGGCGCGTCGATCAGTGCCTGGTTGCGCGCGGCGGGCGCGGCGCCTTCCTCAAGCACGTCGCGGAAGATGCCGGGCGCGCCGTCCTCGTCGGTCACCCGCGCGCGGCGGCTGGTGCGGCTGACGATCCACACCAGCACCACAAGGGCAACCAGCGCGATGACGATCAGCGGGAGGTAGGCAGTGAGATCGGCGGACATGGGGGCGGGGTTCTCCGGCAAGAATCGCTAACAGGGCGGGCGTTTAGCAGCATGAGGCGGCTTCGCCCATGCACGAGGTCGGGGGCAGGCGCTCACGGCAGGTCGGTCGCCGGATCGGGGACGACCTGCTTGCGGAACAGCACCTTGTCGCCCTCGTCGAAGCCGCGCCGCCAGACCACCAGCGCATAGGTGGCGAGGATCGCGGGGACGCCGACAAGCAGCTCGATCCATTCGGGGAGCCACGTGAAGGCATAGCCCACCACCACTGCGGGCGCGGCGGCGTAGACCAGAGCCCAGCGCCAGTTGGAGACCGGCGCGCGCAGCAGGCGCTTCAGCAGCAGCGCCTTGGCGAGGCTCGAGACCGCCAGCGCCACCATCAGCGCGCCCGCCGCTCCGGCCGCCTCGTAGCCCTTGCCGAGGCCGAAGCGGCCCGCTGCCTCGATCAGCGCAATCGTCAGCCCGGCCTGTAGCGCAATGATGCCGACCGAGATCGCCAGATTGCGCTTCCGCGCGATGTAGACCAGCACGCTTTCCGAGACGACCGCCATCGAGGCGACCACCTCGGCCGCCAGCAGAAGGGCGAGCGCGCCGGTGCCTGCGACATAGTCCGGCCCCCACAGCCCCATCACCGCCTCGCCCGGAATGCCGCAGATCAGTGCGACCCCCAATTGCACCGCGATGATCCAGAACCCAACCTGCCGCACCTGCGCGGCAATCGCCTCCATGTTGCCGATCCGCAGATTCTTCGTGATGACCGGCGAGAGAATCGGCTCGAAACTGGTCTTGAGCTTCTGCGGCAGCGAGGCGATCTGCTGCGCGGCAAAGTAGATCCCCACCGCTTGCGGGGGCGCGAACAGGCCGAGGATGAAGATATCGAGCAACCGCGTCCCCCGCTCGATCGCGTCGGCGCCGACCAGCGGGAAGGCGCGCGCGGACATTCTCGCCATCAGCGCCGGGCGCGGCGTCCACGCGCGCGGCAGGCCGTAGGAGCGCAGGAACGGCCAGAGCGCGGTCACGAGTCCTGCAAAGATCGATGCGATATAGGCCAGCGCCAGCCCGCTCTCGCGCGTGGCCGGGAGGATGAAGAACACCCCCGCCGCGATCGAGATCGTCCACGGCTCGATCACCGCGCGCGCGCGCACGGTGGTGGCAATGTCGAAGCGATAGGCCTGCGCTGCCAGCAGGATCTCGGTGACCGCGAAGGCGGGGATGGTGGCGACCAGCCAGATGTCCCACTGCGAATTCATTCCGTTGGGGAACATCGGTTCTGGGAACACCAGCAGCACGCAGGCCGCGACCGCCGAATAGGCGAGCGCCAGCAGGATGCCGTCATAGACGAGGTTGGTCTCCGCCCCCCGATCCTCGCCCGCGCCTTCGGACAGGCGCTGCGCAAGCCCGCGCTTTTCGCCCAGCGAGCACACCAGCGCGATGATCTCGATCAGCACCAGCGCCGAGGCGAAGCGACCGAGCGCCTCCGCGCCATAGAGGCGGGTGGCGATGACGAGGAAGGGGATGCGCGCGATCAGGCGGATCGCGAAGCCCAGCGTGTTGGTCCGCCCGCCCTTGGCGAGCTGGGCGAGATCGTCGGTGTCGTCGGCGGGCGTGGCAGCTGGCGTGGTCAAGCGGCGCTGTCCGTCTCGGCCTTCAAGGGGCGCGCGAGCAGCGCGGCGACGACGGCGCGGGCGTCCTCGCCCCTGAGGATTGCATCCACGCCTGCGACAATCGGCATGGCGATGGCGCGGCTCTGCGCCAACCCGGCGAGCACGGGCGCGGTGTGCGCGCCTTCGGCCACGGTGCGGCGGTCGGCCATCAGGTCGGCCGCGCGCGCGCCTTCGCCGAGCGCCCCCTTTCCTAGCATCACGCCGAGGGAGAAATTGCGGCTCGAGGTTGAAGAGCAGGTCAGCACCAGATCGCCCAGACCGCACAGGCCCGCCAGCGTCTCGGCCCGCGCCCCCAGCGCCTCGCCGAAGCGCAGCATTTCGGCATAGCCGCGCGCAATCAGCGCCGCGCGCGCGTTCTGGCCGAGGCCGAGGCCGTCGACCACCCCGCAGGCGATGGCGAGCACATTCTTGACCGCCCCGCCGATCTCTGCCCCCGCGACATCGTCGGAGAAATAGGGCCGGAAGGCAGGACGGGCGAGGGCGGGGGCGAGCCGCTCCCACTGCGCGTGCCCGCCCCCGCAGGCGAGGGTGACCGCGGTGGGGAGGCCAGCGGCGACTTCATGCGCAAAGGTCGGGCCCGAGAGGACGGCGATGGCGCTGCCGGGGGCGGCCTCGCGCGCGACGTCGTTCATCAGCCTGCCGGTGCCCGCCTCGATGCCCTTGGAGCACAGCACCAGATCGCGCGGGTGCATCGTCAAGCCCGACAGCACCCGCCCGAGCACCTGCGCAGGCGTGACGACCAGCACGGTATCGAGGCGCGCGAAGTCAGCAAGGTCGCCGGTGGCGCGGATGGTTGGCGCAAGGTTCGCGGAAGGCAGGTAGAGCGGGTTGCGGTGCTCGGCGTTGATTGCCTGCACCACCTCGGATTCGTAAGCCCACAGAACCACCTCGCGCCCGTCGCTGGCGAGCATCTGGGCGAGCGCCGTGCCCCAGGCGCCTGCGCCGATGACGCCGATGGTTTGAATATCCGTCATGCCCCCTTCCGTCATGCCTTGTATCCTGCCCCGCGCACAGCCTCGGCCGCCGGGTCGAGCGGCCAGCGCGGGCGGGCGACGAAATCGAGCGGGTCGCCGGCGAAGCCTTCGCCCTCTTGCGCGAGGCGTTCGAGCCCCGCCCAGGCGATCATCGCGGCGTTATCGGTGCACAGGGCAAGCGGCGGGGCAGTGAAGCGCATGCCATGCTTTGCCGCAAGCGTTTCGAGTGCGCCGCGCACGGTCTTGTTAGCGGCAACCCCGCCCGCGACGACCAGCGCCGGGAAGGGGCCTGCGGTCGCCAGCGCCAGTTCGAGCCGGTCGATAAGGCACTCGACCGCGGCCTGCTGGAAGCTCGCAGCGATATCGGCGGGGGCGTGGGCGCCGCTCTCCACCGCGCGCAGCACCGCGCTCTTCAGGCCCGCAAAGGAGAAGTGCGGCTCGCTGGAACCCTTGAGCGGGCGGGGCAGCGGCACCGCGTGGGAATCGCCCTCCAGCGCCAGCCGCTCGACCGCAGGCCCGCCGGGATAGCCGAGCCGCAGGATCTTGGCGGTCTTGTCGAAGGCCTCGCCCAGCGCATCGTCGATGGTGGTCGCGAGGCGGCGGTATTGTCCGACGCCCTCGACGGCAAGGATCTGGCAATGCCCGCCCGAGACCAGCAGCAGCAGGTAGGGGAAGGCGAGTCCCGCATCGGCAAGGCGCGGCGAGAGCGCGTGGCCCTCCAGATGGTTGACCGCCAGCAGCGGCTTGCCCGCCGCCATCGCCAGCGCCTTGGCGCTCACCAGCCCGACCATCACCCCGCCGATCAGCCCGGGCCCGGCGGTCGCGGCGATGGCGTCGACATCCGCCAGCACCATCCCCGCATCGCGCATCACCTTCTCCAGCATCGGCGCCAGGCGCTCGGCATGGGCGCGCGCGGCGATCTCGGGCACGACGCCGCCATAGGGGGCGTGCTCGGCCTCCTGGCTGGCGATCGCTTGCGCGACAATCGTCCCGTCGCCGCGCACCAGCGCGACCGCGGTTTCGTCGCAACTCGATTCGATGCCCAATACCAGAGCCGTGTCCAAGGTGTGTGCTGCTGAACCCATCCGGCTTCCATCTAGTCCTTGTGCGGGCTAGAGCAAGCGCGGCCATGACTGAACCTGAACGAAGCTCCGACCATTCCGGGCCCCGCCTGCGCCTCGGCACCCGCAATTCCCCCCTCGCGATGGCGCAGGCCTTCGAGACCCGCGCGCGCCTGTGCGCCGCCCACGGCTGGGCGGAGGAGGAGGTCGAACTCGTCCCCGTGCTCGCCAGCGGCGACAAGGTGCTCGACCGGCCGCTGTCCGAGATCGGCGGCAAGGCGCTGTGGACCAAGGAACTCGACCAGTGGCTGGGCGAGGGGCGGATCGATCTTTCGGTGCACTCGGCCAAGGATGTCGAGACGATCCGGCCGCGCGAGTTCCACTTTCCTGCCTTCCTGCCGCGCGCCGACCGGCGGGATTCGCTGGTGGGCGCTTCGAGCATCGCCGCGATCCCGCATGGCGCGACCGTCGGCACCAGCGCGCCGCGCCGTGCGGCGCAGCTCCTCAACCTGCGGCCCGACTGCAAGGTCGTGACCTTCCGCGGCAATGTCGCCACGCGCCTCAGGAAGCTCGCCGAGGGTGAAGCGGATGTGACCTTCCTCGCCGCGGCCGGGCTCGAGCGGCTCGAACAATCCGAGGTGGGCACGCCGCTGGCGTCCGGCGAGTGGATCCCCGCCGCCGCACAAGGCGTCATCGCCATCGAATGCCGCGCCGATGACGCCGTGACCACCGCGCTGCTCGCCGCCATCGACCACGCCCCGACCCGCGCCGAACTGGAAGCCGAGCGCGCGCTGCTCGCGGCGCTGGGCGGCACCTGCCACTCGCCGGTCGCGGTGCTGTGCGAGCTGGCGGGCGAGGCCCTCCATATGCGCGCCGCGCTGTTCTCGCCCGACGGGGGCGCGCGGATTGAGGGCAGCGCCAGCTTCGCCCCCGGTGACCACGCCGCCGTGGAGGCGCTGGCCGCTGACCTCCTCGCCCGCGCGCCGAAGAGCATCACCGCCCATTTCCGGGCGGCGGAGTGAGCGCAACGGTGGGCTTCCACCTCCTTGCGCTCAGGCCCGAACCCGGGCTTGCCGCGACGCTGGAGAAGGCCCGCGCCAGGGGCCTGGCGATCACCGGGCACCCGCTCTCCGCGATCCGCCCGCTCACGTGGGACTGCCCCGATCCTGCGCGCTTCGACGGCCTGCTGATCGGCAGCGCCAACGCCTTCCTCCACGGCGGCCCCAGCCTTGCGCGCCTCTCCGCCAAGCCCGTCTTCGCAGTGGGCGAAGCGACCGCCGCCGCCGCGCGCGCCGCCGGGTTCACCGTTGCCATGACCGGCAGCGGCGGCTTGCAAGGCGTGCTTGATGCCATCACCGCCCCCTGCCACCTGCTGCGCATCGCGGGCGAGGAGCACGTGCCGCTCACGCCGCCCGCCGGCGTCACCTTCGCCGAGGTGATCGCATACCGCAGCGAGGCCCTGCCGCTCGACCCCGCCGCTCCGCTGCTGGCCTCGGGTGAGGCGCTGGTGCTGCTCCACTCCGCCGCCACTGCCAGCCACTTTGCGGCCGAGATGGGCCGGCTCGGCCTGCCCCGCGCGCGCATCGCCCTCGCCGCGCTCGGCCCGCGGATTGCGGCCGCGGCGGGAGAGGGCTGGGCCGCAATTCACATCGCCGCCACCCCCGACGAGCGCACGCTACTGCAATTGGCATTTGACTTGTGCCAGCAGGCGCGCTCCATTCGCTCCATCCCGCCCCGGCAGCCGTAGCAGCGTGCGCCGGAGCCAGTAGAGCAGGGTCGCAAGAACGGATCGCCATGGCATCGCAGCCAGAACCATCGCTTTACGACACACCGCCCGCATCCGGATCGATGCGCGGTGCTCTGCTTGGCGCCTTCCTCGCCTTCGCGCTGGGTGCGGGGTTGGCGGGCTGGGTGGTGTGGTACAATCTTGCCGGGAACGGCGCCCAGCGCGCCGCCGCCACCGCCTCGCCTTCGCCCACCGCCGCTGCGCCCACGCCCGGGCTCACCGCCAGCCCGACCCCGCTTGCGGCCGCGCAGAAGGCCGAGCAGGCGGTGGAGCGGGTCGAGGAACAGCAGGGCGGCCTCGACCAGCGCCTCGCCGCCGCCGAGCAGCGCCTCACCCGGCTCGATCTTCAAGCGCAAGCGGCGGCAGGCAACGCGGCGCGTGCGGAAAGCCTGCTGATCGCCTTCGCCACCCGCCGCGCGGTCGAGCGCGGTGCAGAGCTCGGCTACCTCTCCGACCAGCTGCGCATCCGCTTCGGCGACCAGTGGCCCAACGCGGTCGGCACCATCATCGACTTTGCGCGCAACCCCGTCCGGATCGACAGCCTCGTCGCGCGGCTCGAGGGTCTCGGGCCGCAGCTCCAGGAGACAAGCGAGGGCCCCTCGTGGGGCGCCTTCAAGCGCGAATTAAAGGAGCTTTTCATCTTCCGCCGCGAGTCCACACCCTCGCCCCAGCCGCAGAAGCGCCTCGAACGCGCGCGCTGGGCGCTCGAGCAGGGGCGCTATCAGGCCGCGATCGACGAAGTGCGCGGCATGCCGGGCGCGGCCAAGGGCGCGGCGTGGATCGCGGATGCGGAACGCTACAAGAAGGCGATGGACGCGCTGGAAGTGATCGAGACCGCCGCCGTGCTCGACCAGCGCGGGGTGCGCGACGGCGCCGGCAACCCGGTGCGCGCGCTGAGCCCGCTGGTGCTGCCTTAGCTGATATCCCCCGCTCGGAGGTGGCATGCGCCGCAGGCCGTGAAGGGTTCGCGCCAAGGGGCCAAGGGGCCAAGGTGGAGCGCCTGCGGCAAAGCCGCATTATCCATTCGACATTGCCCATGCCTGCATGGAACGCCTGCGGCGCGGACCACGATCTTGGCCCCTTGGTCCCTTGGCGCGAACCAATCTACCCCCGCAGCAGCTCCGGCAGATCGCCCGAGACCCCGCGTGCCTCGTCCATGAAGAACTGCTTGAGCATCGGCGTGCGCTGCACCGCCGCCATGCCGAGCCGCCGCACCGCGCTCGCCGCCGCGCCGGGGACGCCGAACAGGCGGGTCAGGCCGTCGGTCGCCAGCGCCACCATGAAGCTGTCGAGCCCGCGCCAGTTTTCATAACGCTTGAGGATTTCGGGGTCGCCCGGATCGAGCCCCAGCCGCGCGCCTTCGGCCAGAACTTCGACCAGCGCGCCCACGTCCCGCAGGCCGAGGTTGAGGCCCTGCCCCGCAATCGGGTGGATGCCATGCGCGGAATCGCCGATCAGCGCGAGGCGCTCGGCGGTGATCTTGGCGGTGTGGTGGAAGCCGAGCGGGTAGGACGACCGCTGCCCGACGCTCAGCACGCGGCCCAGCACCCCGCCCATGCGCTTCTCGACCTCGGCGAGGAAAGCGCGGTCGCCCAGCTTGGTGACGCCCGCCGCGTCGCTTTCCGACACGGTCCACACCAGCGAGCAGCGGTGCGTGCCGTCGGCATCGTCATTGAGCGGCAGCAGCGCGAAGGGCCCGGCGGGATAGAAGATTTCCCATGCGACATTACCGTGCGGCTTTTCGTGGGTAAGGCCGCAGATGATCGCGCGGTGCTTGTAGTCCCACTTGGCGATGCTGATCCCTGCCGCATCGCGGGTCGGCGACTGGCGGCCCTCGGCGGCGACCATCAGGCTGCCCTTGAACTTGCGCCCGTCCGAAAGCACGGCGGCGACTCCATATTCCGAGCGCTGGCGCTCCACCACGGTGGCGAGCGGGGTCCATTCGATCAGCGGTTCCCTCGCCGCCGCCTCGAACAGCGCGAGGCGCAGGCGGCGGTTGGGGAACATCCGCCCGAGCGTGCCGTCACCCTCACCGGGGACGAAATCGAGGCGGCCGGGCTTCTGCTGGTCGGTCACCGCGATGCTGGCGATGTCGCAAGCGAATTGCTCAAGCCCCTCGGCGATGCCGATATTGGCGAACAGGTGCCAGCTTGCGGTCGAGATCGCGGTGGCGCGGTCGTCGAAGCCTTCGGCGGTGAGTTCTGCCGGGTCGGCGCGGTCGATCACGTGGCTCGACAGGCCTTTCTTCGCCGCCGCCAGCGCCAGCGTCATGCCCACCAGACCGCCGCCGAGTATGACGAGGTCGCGGGGCTCCCCGGTTTCTTCGAGATTGTCTGAAATTGCTGTCACCGTGGCGGCTCCGATTGCGAATGAGGCCTGCCAAGCCTAGAGGGTAGCCCGTGCCGCACGCAAGAATCTTCACCAAGCTGATCCGTCAATTCGGTGCATGGCTGCTTGCGCTTGTCGCAAGCGTCGCGCTGCTGGCAGCGCCTGCGCAGGCGCAGCAGAGCGCCTCGCCCGATCCGCTGATCGGGTCGGACAATATCGCCGTGACGCTCCACGCCGAAGGCCAGCCTACCGAGGGCAAGGAATGGCTGCTGGCGCTCCATTTCGAACCCAAGGGGCCCGAGTGGCACGGCTATTGGTCGAACCCCGGCGATGCGGGGGCAGGGATGGTGCTCAACCTCAGCCTGCCGCCTGACTGGGAAGTGGGTGAGCCGCGCTATCCGGTGCCCAAGCGGCTGTTGATCGCCGGGCTGATGAACCACGTCTATGAAGGCCCCTACACCGTGCTGGTGCCGGTCATCCCGGGGCCGAGCGTCAAGAGCTTCACCGGGCCGGTCGGGGGCACGGTCGATTACCTCGCCTGCACCGACCAGATCTGCGTGCCGCAATTCGCGCGGCTGTCCGCTTCGGCGGGCGGTGATTTCGCGGGCTGGCGGGCAGCGGTCGCGCCCTTGCTCGATGCCCGCGCGGCTTTCGCCATTTCGGGCAAGACGCTGCGGGTGGCGATCCCGCTCCCCGAGAGTGTCGGGCTTGCCGATCCCTATGTGTTTATCGCCAACAAGCAGCTTGTCTCCTATTCCGCCGCGCAGACCTTCCGGCGCAAGGGTGACCTGCTGATCGCAGAGATCCCGCTCGACGAGTTCGGGACGGGCAAGGCCGAGGCGCTGTCCGGCATCCTCGCTTTCGGCGACGGCAGCGGGGTGCGCTTTGCCGCCGATCTGGGCACGGTGCCCACCGGGGGCGAGCAGGTGGCGGGGCCGAACAAGGTTACCGCGCCGCCGATCTGGACGCTGGTGCTGGGCGCGCTGCTCGGCGGGCTCCTCCTCAACATCATGCCCTGCGTCTTCCCGATCCTGAGCCTCAAGGCGATCGCGCTCGCCCGCGCCGGCGAAAGCGAGGCCAAGGCGCGCAGCGAGGGGCTGGCCTATACCGCAGGCGTGGTGCTCGCCTGCGTGGCGCTCGGCGCGGCGCTGCTGGCCTTGCGCGCGGCGGGCGAGCAGGTCGGCTGGGCGTTCCAACTGCAGCAACCGGGTGTCGTCGTCGGATTGCTGGTGCTGGCCGCCGCGATCACCGCGAACTTCGCCGGGCTGTTCGAGCTGCCCGCGATCAGTGTCAGCATGGGCGGCGAGAAGACCGGCGCCTTTGCCACCGGGCTGCTCGCCGCCTTCGTGGCGACGCCGTGCACCGGGCCCTTCATGGCGGCGGCGCTGGGCGCGGCGCTGCTGCTGCCGGTGCCGCAGGCGCTGCTGCTGTTTGCGCTGCTCGGGCTGGGGCTGGCGCTGCCGTTCCTGCTGCTCGGCTTTGTGCCCCCCTTGCGGCGGATGCTCCCCAAGCCCGGCGCGTGGATGGAGCGCTTCCGGCGGATCATGGCGATCCCGATGGGCCTGACCGCGCTGGCGCTGGTGTGGCTGACGGTGCAACTCGGCGGGCGCGGCTTCGGCGCCGTGGCGCTGGTGCTGGTGTTCGGGGTGCTGGTCGCGCTGTTCGTGGTCGGCAAATTGCAGCGCGGCGGCAAAATGGCGTGGCCCGCCTTCGGGCTGGTCGCCGCGCCGTTCCTTGTCTTTGCTCTGATCGCGCTCCCCAATGCCTACGAGGCCAAGGCGGGCGAGGTGCACGAGAGCATCCTCAAGCCGCAAGCCTTCAGCGCCGATGCGCTGGCCAAGGCGCGCGCGAGCGGCAAGCCGGTGTTCCTCTACTTCACCGCCGACTGGTGCGTGACCTGCAAGGTTAACGAGGCCTCCTCGATCGAGCGCGAGAGCACGGCTGCGGCATTCGAGAAGGCGGGCGTGGTGACGATCGTGGGCGACTGGACGGTGCGCGATGCGGCGATCACGCAGTTCCTGACCGAGCAGGGCGCGGCAGGCGTGCCGCTTTACCTGTGGTATGCGCCGGGCGCTTCGAGCCCGCAGCAATTGCCGCAGGTGCTCACCCCTGATCTGCTCGAGGATCTGGCTTCAGGGGATCGGTGACATCACGATAGGCGCGGTTTCCACCTGCGGCACCGGCACCGGTGGTGGCGGCGCGCCCCTGCACGCCTCGACGAGCGCCATAGGCAGCGGACTCGGGTTGAGCCTCACCAGCCCCGCGCCGGGCACGGTCACCGTCGCCTCGCGCTCGGGCTTCAGCGCGTCCCATTCAGGCGTGAGCGCCGGGGCCTCGCCCTCCCACACCCGCTGGCCCTTCAGGCTCGTCGCGTCGACGGGGACGCGGCCGATGAAGCCGTTGCCGATCAGCGCCAGCAGCGCGCTCGCGCCGGGATCGGCGGGGGCATGGCGGGTGATCTTCAGGCGAGCCGCGGGGGCCTTGGGGTCAAGGCATTCGAGCGCCAGCAGCACCGGCTGGCCGGGGATGCCGTAGACAAGGCGCAGGGGGTTCGCCGTGCTCGCCCACACCGCGCCGGTGACATCGGGCGAGGGCAGGGGTGCCGAGGGGCCCTGAGCCGGTGCCAGCAGCGAGACCCGCGCCGCCGCGCTGTCGGTCGGCGGCGGCTTGCAGCCTGACAGACCCGCGAGGCCGATCAAAGCGAACGCGAGCAGCCCTCTCATCGGGCGCGGATGAATTCGCGGATGTCGGCCGAGAGCTTGGCGCGGTCCTCGTCGCGGACATACATCATGTGCCCGGCGCCGTAATATTGCCAGGTGATCCGGTCCTGCGGGATACCCGAACGCTTGAGCGAATATTCCGCGCCGAAAAAGGGCGTGGCGAAGTCGTAATAGCCTTGCGCGTTGAACAGCCTGAGGCCGCTGTTCTGGCGCATCGCCTGCCCGATCAGCGGGGCAATGTTGAGATAGGCCCCGCGCCCCCCACCGCCGAGCGACCAGTCCCACTGCCCGCCGACATTGCCGATCGCCTGATAGTGGCGGTCGGTCTTGTAACCCAGCGCCTCGCGCGACCAGATGTTGATCGCGGCGGTGTAGCCTGCGTCGATCCCGTAGAAGCTCGGGTCTCCGTCGGGCGTCTCACCCGCGTTGTCATAGTCCTTGCCGGTGTAGCGCGCGTCCAATCGCCCGATGGTCAGCCCGCGGTCGCGCAGAAGTTCCTTGTAGAAGCGCTGGTCGGTGACGCGCAGGTTGGCCTGTTCGAGATAGGTTTCGGAAAGGCCGGTGAGCCGCGCCAGCTCCTTGCGCACCGCGGCGCGCTCGTCCGCGGGCAGATCCTCGCCCTTCAGCAGCGCGGTGGCGAAAGGCCCGATCGCGAAGGCGCGCGCCTCGGCCACGATTGCCTCAACCGACGGGGCCTCGACCTTGCCAT